>CAZLFF010000003.1:36730-88894 GCA_964558755.1 uncultured Pirellulaceae bacterium | reverse complement strand
GTAACACAACGCGACACGCAAATGGATCTGGTCGGCTGGCAGGTCGGAATCGGGGTAGCGATCCAGCACTTTCTGAAACAACCGCAACGCGCCAACGAAATCGTAGTTATCGAGGTTCAAACATCCCAGCTGAAACGCCGCGTCGTCGCCCACCGAACTAAGAAAGAAACTACGAGCGACTTGGCTAAGTCCATTGCGACGCGCGACCGATACGTTCACGCCATCGGAACTCGGTTGCTGAGCCGCAGCCAGCAACGCCCGCGCATCGGCGTCGGCTCGAACGCGGTAAGTTTTTAGTCCTTCGGGAGGCAGCTTTGCCAACCTTCGCTCGACTTGATCGGCCAGCGAATAAAAAATCACGCCGTTGTTGGAATACATCGCGTCGCCGCTCCGGTCGAGCACCGCCTGCCACAGCTCCGTTGCAACTCGATAGTTTCCATCTTCCGAGAATCGATCAGCCTTTTCGAGAATCGCTTCGAGGTCCGGGTCCGTCTTCAACGTCGCAAGCTGCCCAGAGTCTTCGTCCGCCGTCTCTTGGTCACCCAAATCGTTGACGACTCCCATCCCCATATCCATTCGAAAACCGAACGGGTTGGGTTGAAACTGGGCCATTGTACGTTCGCCGATTCCACCGGTGCCAACCACAGCCAACACCGCGAGCGCGAACGCGAAAGCTCGTGTCAAATTCATTCGCAATCGAGTCATCGGTTTCGCCCCCAAAACCAGCCAAGGAATTGCACGAGCACCAACACGCCGAACAGCAACAGCAGCAGGGGCATCCAGATTTCGGAATTCGCGCCGGAAACCGCTTCCCCACCGAGCTGCGCGACCGAAACGCGTTTGACGCGGTCCGAGAAAAAATCGCCCTCCAGCGAAGCAAGCGTCATGCGAGTCAATTGGCTCTCGCGGTCGTCCAAGTTGCTGGCAAACAGAACCTGATCCACCCCGCCCGCGCGACGCTTTAGCTCAAGCGAGTAGAAACCGGGCTCTCGGACGGCGTCAAAGGCAACTTGGTAAAGGCCGCTCTGCTTGGCAGCCTCGGAATCGTCCGCCGGTCGAGCGATCGCTTCAACTCGCTCATTGCTCGGGTTCCGCAACGCGACTCGCTCGCTGTACCGGGTGACGTCCACGGGAAATTTAATCGTCCCGCCAGGCGCCACCGACGCCTCATCACTGGACCGACCGACCAGATAATCAACCAGATCGATCATAACCGGCGCGAAGGTTGGGCTGCTGGGCCACATCGACCAGTCGCCGTCGCCCGGAATGGTGAACACGATCACATCGCCCAAGCCCCAGCTGCGATCGACCATGGCCGCCGAGTGCTGGGTGTCGGTTAGTCGCAGCGGCACCGAAACCGTTGTCTGGCCCGCGTCCGTCAGTGACTCATTCAGTTGCGACGTCCACCAGCTGAAGACATCCACATTACCTAGGCTCGACGCGTCGCTTTCAACAATCATTTGCAAGGAAGGATGGATCTGCGGATCGACTTCGAAGTTCACCCATGACGCCATCGTCGGATCACCCGCCATCGCCACCAATTGCAGGGGCGACAGCCCCCGACCGTCTTTGTAGAACGCCTGATTAAAGGTCTCGGCCCGCACGCGGTTGCCCGGCATAAACACCAGCGAACCACCATCGGCCACCCATTTCTCCAGCGACGCAACGCGTTCGAGCGACGCCTCATCCACGTTACACAGAAAAATCACGCTGTACTGCGGCAGCGACTGGGTCTCAAATTCGCTGACCGTGACAACATCAATGTTCAGCCCCGTCCCCAAAACACCCACCGAGCGCAGGTAGTGGGTTTCACTGCGTTCGGCGGCGGCCGACGGATCACCATCAACCAACAAAACCGGAATCCCATCCATCACTCGCGCCGCAAAGATCGCGCGGCTGTCCTCCAACAACTGATCGGCCGCGAGCGCTTTTTGATTCAACGACTGACGATCAATTTCGACTTTGACTTGATAGCTAACGAACGGCAAACCGACTTCCTCGTCTTCGCCAAACGAGTCGCCCGAGCGCCGATTAAACACGTGCCGAAACGCAACCGATTTCGTCTCGCCCGGCGCGAGCGAGGCAAGCACTTCATAATCCGGCTGGTTTTCGTTCACTTGCATCAGCAGCCGCACGTCTTGAACGGTTTGCGAACCAAGGTTCGAAACATCAACGAGGAATCGAATGACCTTGTCGGCTGCCTGCAAGCTGTCAGGACGCACCGAGGTGATGGCAAGGTTTCCGTCTTCGCTGCCGCCGACATCCACTACAAAGCAACCGGCCGTCAGCTCTGCGACCTCGTTCAATAACGCGTTGGGAGCCGTCAGCGGATCGCCCGATGCTGCTTCGTCAGACCAATCGCGCTGCCGCATGTCGGTCATCACGTAAGCAACGCGGTTGAGCCCATCGGCTTGCCCGCTGACGTACTGCCGCATCTGCTCCAATGACGCGCGGTAGTCCGCGACCTGGTCCGAGCACTCCAACTCGTCCAACGTCTGGACAAGATTCGCGATCGTGCTGCCGTTGAGCGGCTCGTTGGCCAGCAGCGGTTGATCCGGCTGGCTAGTCAGCATGACGGTTAGGTACTCTTCGGTATCCTCCATGTTGGACAGGTCGGTCACCAAATCACGCACGGATTTGGTCGCGACTTGCATCGCAGGAACCGTCCCGGTGAGCACTCGTTGCGAAAGCGAATCGTCAATCAGAATCACACGCTCGAATCGCTGAGCGTTCTGCAGCACGTTGCTGACGCTTGACGGCAAAAAAGGCCGAGCTAACAGCAATGCTAACAGCAACACGGCCAAGCAACGGAGCAGCAGCAGAATAAAGTTCTCTAACTGAACGCGGCGTCGGTTCTTCTTGTCCGCCTCAAACAAAAAATCCATGGCCGCCCATTCAACGACCTTGAACCGTCGCTTATTGAGCAGGTGGATCAGGATCGGGGCGGCAATCGCCAAGCCTCCGAGCAACATCCATGGATTGAGGAACCAAGTTAGCATTGAAGAAGGGAGTTTTCGGTATTCGGTGTGAGGTGTTCAGCGTGCCAATGTCATGGCGGCACGTTACCGCTTTTTCTTTCTCGATCTCGCGCGGAAGAGGAGGTAACTGGAGAGGACTTCGCCGAGTGGTTTTGAGGTGTCCAATAGGACGTGGTCGACGCCGGCGGAGGCACAGATCTTTTTGACGGCCGTTTGATGTCGCTCAACCGCCTCCAAATAAGTCGCCCGCAGCGCGCGGGGCTCGGTGTGCAGCGACGCCTCCGTTTCCATGCCCTTGAAAAGCGTGTTGTCCTGAAAGGGAAACTCAAGTTCGTCCTGATGCATCACCTGGAAAACGATCACCTCGTGCTGCCGCATCCGCAGCTGCTTAATCGACTTGGCCAACGTTTCCGGATCGAGAAACAAATCGGAAAACAAGGCAATCATCCCTCGCTTCCGCAAGGCTCCGCCCAGGGACAAAAACGGTTCGGCAATGTCGGTCTCATTGGCGGGCTGAGCATTTTCAAGCTCGTGCAGCATCAGCTTCAGATGCGACGGGTGCGAGCTGGCCTTCAGCCGTTGATCGATCTTGTTACTGAACAGGACCAAACCCACCGCGTCCTGCTGCTGTTGCAACAGGTAACCCAAACTGGCGGCCGCCGTACACGCGTAATCGAATTTACTCCAACCGGTCGCCTCGCCGTAGCGCATCGACTTACTGCAATCGATCAGCAGGTGACAGCTCAGGTTTGTTTCTTCTTCATACTCTTTGATGTACAGACGATCGGTTTTCGACCAGACCTTCCAATCGATATGCCGCAGATCATCGCCAGGGGCGTATTCGCGATGGGCCGCGAACTCGATCGCAAACCCGTTGTACGGACTGCGATGCTGGCCAGTGATAAAGCCCTCAACCACCACCCGAGCGCGTACATCGAGTCGCTTGATTTTGTCCAGCGAAGCCGGATCAAGGTAATTCGCGTTGGCAGTTTCGGCGGGCGGCATAAGCGTTCAAAAATAAAGGTTCCAAATGCGCTGTTCGTAGCAACGGTTTCCGCCGTCTCGACAAAAAAGAAAAAGCCAAAAAACCAACAACAACCAACGCCAAGACCGGCATCGCTCACGAAGAAAACGCCGGCGCGAGTTCAGGCGCGACTTGGTCGCCGTCGCTGCGCTCCGGCAACTCTTCAAGCAAGCGGTCAATCACCGCGTCGGAAGTAACCCCGGCTGATTCTGCACTGTAGTTCGTGATAACACGATGCCGCAGAACCGGTTTGGCGACCGCTCGCACATCATCCGTCGATGCGAACGAACGTCCCTCCAGCGCCGCCCGCGCTTTGGCCCCCAGCAGCAAGTTCTGGACGCCGCGCGGTCCTGCTCCCCAGCTGATCGATTCGCGCACGAAGTCGGGACAGTCATCCTCGAGGACACGGGTCGCTCGCACCAAACGCAACGCGAAGTGAATCACGTGTGAGGCAACGGGAATTTTGCGGACCAGCTGTTGCAGTTTCAAAATGTCTTCCCCACCAAGCACCTGGGAAACTTCCGCGTCGGCTTTGGCGGTCGTCGTCTCGGCGATTCGGAATTCCTCTTCATAGGAAGGGTACTTCACGAACACCTTGAACATGAAACGATCTTGCTGAGCCTCCGGGAGCGTGTAGGTGCCTTCTTGTTCGATTGGGTTTTGCGTCGCCAAAACAAAGAACGGCGCGGGCAGGGTGTTCTTTTGCCCACCGATCGTTACTTGTTTTTCCTGCATCGCTTCAAGCAAGGCGGCTTGGGTTTTCGGTGGCGTACGATTGATCTCGTCGGCCAAAATCACATTCGAAAACACCGGCCCTTTGAGAAACTTAAACTCGCGAGCGCCCGTTTGCTTGTCTTCTTGGATCACCTCGGTGCCAACGATATCGCTGGGCATTAAGTCAGGCGTAAATTGGATGCGGCTGAAATCCAGATTCAACGTCCGCGCGAGTGTGCTGACCATCAGCGTCTTGGCCAAGCCGGGGACGCCTTCGAGCAAACAGTGCCCCTGAGCAAAAATGGCGATCATCAGCTGTTCGATGACCTCGTCCTGCCCGACGATGACTTTGCCTAGCTCAGCGCGGACCGCACGATAGCCCTCGCTTAGCTGCTTGAGGGTCTGCAGGTCGTCTCCCGCTAGTTCGGTTCCCGCCCCGGTTGCTCGATCATTCATTCAGTTGAATCCTGTTCACGTCAAACGACAGCCCCAACGCAACGCGATCGGGCCGGTTGAATTTTCAGTTCTTGAATCTCTTGGGAGCCCGTCCCAAATCTTCTCTTTGCAATCCTAACCCGGCGCGTCAGCGAGGGAACATACGAGATTGCCCTCGCTCGTTCGTCGGGTCGAGACACCAAGAAATAAGTCTTCCAAAAAATAAGCCTTAGATCCATTTGTGTCTCTCTGAGAGTCGCTGACATGCGAATTAACACGCCATCACTAATAGTAACGCTCGATTGTCGCCGTTGTTCGGTTTGATTTTAACCCCCAACGCCTTGCCGCACCGATTTTGTCGATAAATGCACGACGAAATTGACTTAGCCCAATCGTCAGATAATTCGGTTGGTGTGGAGGGAGTGTTCTGGAATAATGGCAGCATGGTGTCCGCAAACGAGAACGCTTCCACTTACCAAGACCATCGTGCTGATCGATCGCGACGTTGGCGACCGCTCGGTTTATCGCTGCTGCTGCATCTGATTCTGATCGGGGCGCTGGTTCTTTTGGGGAATCGAGCCTCGAAAGGAATTTCCGTCGAGCCCGATCGTCGCGGCTCGATTGTGCTGGCGGTCGCTCCCGAAGATCAACCCGATCGCTATCTGGACGAACAAGACAGTTTGCCGACCGAACCGATGGCGGCACCGATCGCCGACCAGCCGCCGCCCGCGATCGATGCGACTCCGCCCGCCATGGAGGTCCCGGATCTCACGCAACCGATCAACGATCTCGCTGGCCCACCGCCCAACCAGCCGACGACGCTCGACGCGACACAAATGACCCAAGGCTCCGCGTTGCCATCTGAGACAAAACCGTTTGAGCTATCCGAGGCTGCCTTGGACTTGATTGAGGCCGATCAACGTTTGCTCAAATCACGGGCCCCCAAGGGGAACCCAGCAGCGGTTCGCTTGTTCGGCAGCGGTGAATTGGAGGGACGTTCGTTCGTGTTCCTAATTGATCGATCGAAAAGCATGGGCTCGGGCGGATTGGGCGTGCTGGCGGCGGCTCGCAAAGAGCTGGCAACCGCCGTGGCCGACTTGAAGCCGCATCACACCTTCCAGATCGTCGGCTATCATGACCGCAGCGTATCCATGGGCTCGCGCCAGATGCTGGGCGCGACGGACGAGAACAAACGGTTGATTCCGGGGTTCATTGATCGACTAGCGGCGTTTGGTAGCACCGATCACGTTGTCGGCTTAACGGCCGCGTTGGCTTTTAATCCAGACGTGATTGTGTTCATGACCGACGGCGGTTATCCCGAGCTAAACGACGGCGACATCGAATCGCTGGCTCGAATCTCACGTCGCGCCACCACGGTACACTGCATTCAGTTTGGTTCCGGTCCGCTGCAAATTGGCCAAAACTTTATGACGAAGCTGGCGAAGAAAAATAAAGGCACGTTTCGTTACGTGGACACAGATCAATGGTCAAAATAATCTCACGTGCTTGGATCACGATTCAATGCACGCTTTTGATACCGCTGGCTCTGCTGGCCACAAACCCGGGTTACGCGACCGAACTGGAACTCACGCGATCGTCAGGGTCCGTGATCACCGTCGATACGTCACTCGGTTCGCTGACATGGCAAGAAGCACAAACCAACGGCGCGCTAAAATCTCGTTCGATTCGAGTCGCCGACATCCAACGGTTAACGCTGTGCCAAATGCCGGCCAGCACGCAACTGGCCGAGATCAAAGGCCTACTGAACGACCTCGGTAGCGAAGACTATCGCAAACGAATGGCGGCCGAAAACGCGTTGGCTGAACGATCGGTAAGCGATCGCTACCCGAGCCTAATTCGGTCCTTCATCACCACTGCGTCACCCGAAGTTGCCTATCGACTGGAGCGAATCGAGCGATCGATGAAGAGCTCGAAAGCGCAAAAGCCGCTGGAATTTGACCAGTTGCTGCTCAAGTCCGGCCAGAAACTGCTGGGCGATGCGGGCTCATTTGAACTGACCGTCAACTTGGATGGACGGCAGCGAACCATTCGTCGGAACGACCTGCGCATGATTCGCAGCCCTTCGTCGGACACCCCAATCGACCAAGCCAGCGGCGAAGTTCAAACCGAGGCATTCCATCAAGCGGCAGACCGTTTTTACACCAACAACCAAACGTTCATCGATTTTAACGAGGACATGAACGGCAACGAACTGAAAAGGACGAACTCGGTTGAGGAAACCTACATCCCCATGGGCATAAAAATGCGCTCGGCGGAGCCCGGCTACATAGGCGTTTCCGGATACGGTTTCAAATTCCCCGGCACCCCGACCGGTGGCAACTCGGCCAGTGTCTTTGTTCGAATCAAAAACGGCAACCGCGTCCGGCACCAGCGTTTTAAAGGAACGGCATTATTTGAGTTCTGCATGCCTAACCAACCCGCTATCCGCGCGGGCGTCCACGAGTTCGGCGTCCACATCGCCAACGTCAATCACTCACGCGACTTCATCCTCGAAGCATTCAATGCGGATGGAAATGTCTTGGCGAGCGTCGAGGCAGGTTCGCGCGATTGCCCGTTTCTGGGGGTTAAGTCGAACGCCCTTATTGCCAGCGTGCGATTGCGGTCGAATCCGTTCCTCGGCCGGCTGAAACGCAAGATTGATGAGGACTATGCGTTCGACGCTGTGTGCTTCTCGACGCCCAATCGATTGCCAAGCAACCGAGCTGCCGCGTTGGACGACAGTTCGTCCGCACCGAAACTGGCCAACGTGATGCTGGACAACGGTGACGCTCGAGTTGGCCGAAAGATTTCGCTCAAACGGGATGGGTCACTGGAACTGATCGCGAGCGGACTCGACTATCGTCCGAGCTTTGATTTGTCCCGAGTCCGGTCGTTCACGTTCGCCAACCGTATTGCACCCAAACAGCCCAAACGCAATTCGTGGTCGGCATTGCTACTCGACGGGAGCCGCTTGCACGTGACGCCCGGGACGGAGTTCACGTCGCAACTGATTCCGCGACTTGCTTTAAAGCCCGATCAATTGGCTGCGGTTTGGCCAGCCGACCAACCGGCTCGCTATCCGGCAAAAGACGATTTCCAAACCGCGGGTGCCGTGGTCGTTGTGCCGACCGGACGCCACCTTACCGACAAGATTCGGTTCAATGATGGGGACTATCGCTGGAAAACGATCGAGCGACGCATTCAAGAGCTGCCAAACAATGACGAGAATCCGACCGATGATCTGGAAGCGATTTTGCCCGAACGAGATTACGTCAACTATCGCGACTACGGGGCTCAGGCCGCGCCAACGCTGTGGCTGCAACGTCCGACTCATCGATCGCCGACCGCAGGCTTTGTCCAACTGACCGACGGCCAGCGATTGATGTTTGGTTCGGGGCAAACGTTTCAGCTGACCGGCCGCACCAACGCAGCGACGACGTTATCTCTGGGCGGGAAAGAGGTCACCATTCCCACTGAACGAATTGAGACCTTCAAGTTCGAGATATCCAATGAGTGATCCAACAAACGACAGCCCCCTCGACATCATCGCCGTGGGTGCTCATCCGGATGATGTCGAAATTGGCTGCGGCGGCACGTTAGCATCACTCGCCGCCAGCGGCCTGCGCGTTGGGATCGTCGATCTGACCGACGGCGAGCCAACACCCGGCTGTGAAGATCCGGCGACCCGACTGAAAGAGGCCGACGCCGCCGCTAAAGTTTTAGGCGCAGTGAAGCGAATTGTTTTAGAACTGCCCAACCGTCGCTTGTTCGACAGCTTCGAAGCCCGAGTCGCGTTGGCGACCCAGTTCCGGCGTTACCGTCCGCGGTTGGTGCTGGGGCTGGAGGGCAAGACTCCGATGGCGTCGCCCGATCACTGGCAGGCGGCTCAGATCACCGACGCGGCAATTTTCTACAGCCGACTGTGCAAGTGGGACGAGCACTTTAACGGGTTGCCAGTTCACACGATCGATCGACACCTGACTTACAACCTGATGTTCGCCGGCGACACCAGCGGCCGCGGACCGCAGCAGTTTGTGCACGACATCAGCGAAACATTGGAGCAGAAAATCGAAGCCATCCGCTGCTACGCGACTCAGTTCCCGCCGGGGAGAGAACACGTCTTCGATCGCATCCGCGCGATCGCAACCAGCTGCGGACTGGCCGCCGGTTTCTCAGCAGGTGAAGCCCTGACAAGCACCAAACCGCTGGGCAGCCAAGACCTATGGCAGACCTTGCGGCTAAATTAAATCGGCGAAATCAGAACGAATCGCACGTGGCGTAAAAGCACCCCAGAGCATACCGACTTTTCAGGAATCGGATCTGATAGCAACCTGACGACCTAGCCAACCCAGCTCTTGAGCCCTATCGCAAGGCTGCACACCCCGAACCTAACAAACCATCGCAGCAAAACCAATCGCTCAAACTGCCTATCCTCCAACAACGGCCCCTGACACCTTTTATTGCTCATGTTCAAAAAAATTCGGCAGAGAGGATTTGTTTATCTGGTCGGCAGTGCGATCAATCGTGTCATTCCTGAATGGATGATGCGATACGCCGTTTTCGACGTGTTTGAGTTGCATGATCCTAGTGCATCATCACCACCTGCCTCGATCGAAAAGCTCAGTAATTGCGAGGGAAAGTCGGAGAACCTTGCATTCCTCCGGGGCGGTACAGCCGATCAGATGGTCGACATCCACGCCCTGACCCCATATGTAGATCCTGATGAAGATCGCGATCGTCGAACCCCCTACCAGGCGCGACTCGATGGACAACTAGCAGGAGTGGTTTGGTTTGCGACCACTTCATACCAAGAAACTGACTTGGGGCTTTGCCTGAACCTGCAGCCTAAGCAATCCTGGTTATTTGCTGCCGAAGTAAGGTCCATATTTCGTGGTCGCGGGGTTTACTCGCGGCTAGTTCGGTTTGCCATGGACGACCAGGGACTGCCGGATGGTCAAAGGATTTTCGCTGCGATTAACCCTCACAACGTGGCTTCCATGAAAGCGCATCGCAAGATAATCCAGAGCAAGGCTGGGCGAGTACGGGTGTTGCGGATATTGAGTAATGTGTTTTTTTGGACGCGTGGCGACGGAGTTCATCTGAGCCGTTGCTGTTCACGCGATGCATCTGGCCGGCCCTTGGAAATTCTAATCAAGTAGAAAGGATCAGAAACGCCAAAACGGTCCGCGGTACCTTTTCTCGCCCTCTGCTCCTGTTTTCTGGCTGGCTCTTTTTTTGACACCATTTTTGCCCCACGCTATATTGCATCGACAGTGCCTTCACCCTTCCAAACAGCGATCCAGTTCCATGATCACTCGAGCATGCCAGTGCGTTCGCCTTGCGATCCTTACTTGGACTATGTCCTACGCGGCAACTTGTGTTGGTCAATCACTGCCCGCGGACCTCCAATTCAATTTTGACAATGGCCAGTTTTCCAACTTACAGCTGCTTCCGCAGTTGCCACCCGATGGCCCAATTCGTCGCTGGCAGTACTCTGACAACCAGACGGGCGAGGACATGTTTCTGCTCGAATACCAAATCAGTGGCAACTCCGCGCTGGACGACAATCCCATCAATCAACTGTTCTGGCTAACTGCCCAACAGAGATACGACGCTGGACTGTCTGCGCTGATCACGCTGTACCACAACGATCAAGAGGCTCCATCTGGCTCAACACTCGCGCTTGAGCCGACAACACGGCTGAGCCTGACGCCGGAAGCACTATTGATGGGGATGGCGCAATCTTCATTTCTAGAACTCACTGACATGCCAACTCCTGGAGCTCCCCCCAGCATGGTTCACGAGAACCCATTTATCTGCCTCGCCGAAGGGTGTTACCACCAGTCGTCGCTCAATCTAGTCGGAATTCGCTACGAGTTGTCGGGCAATGGAGACATCGTTGGCTCGATGGCGTCACTACTCCCACAAGATAGCCCGCTATTGTTTAACCAGATCCGAGGCTTTCCCGGATTCCCACCGGATGCAATTGACGCCTTTGACGAATCGTTGAACTTATTCGTCTCGCCACTGACAGTGCCCGAGCCCGGCTCGTTTTCACTACTGGGAGCCGCCGTCGCGATGATGGCCGGCGGTCGAAGAAGGTTGTATCGACTACGATTTGGCTCGTTGGGGGCGAGGCAAACAGCATTTACCTTTGGCCCACCACGGGAGAAGAAAAGCAGGGACCGTTTTTCGAGAATAGGTGGTTTTGGAGAAGAAAAGGTGTCAAGTGCGAATGGGAATGCCGTTCGCAGCCGACACCCTTTTTCTGGTCTCCCTCGCTTCTTTTTGAACTTCGTAGCTGCGCGGTTTTCTATGATCGTCACTCTGGGGCGACCCGCTGCCTTGGACTGGTCTCACTCGCTTGCTAGAAATTGAGTTCAATCGGAGCATGGCGTTGTCAAGGCAATCACAACCTGACACGCTGGTGAGGGTTCGATCGGTCGCTCGTTCCTCCACAGCCAGACGTTTTCCATTTCCGTTTTACTCTTCTTCCGCCAAGCCATGCCTAGCCAACGAGTTTCATGGACGAACCCCGCTGGCGTGACCTTGGCAGGTGTTCTTGAACTGCCGGACGAAGCGCCCATCGGTCACGCGGTGTTTGCTCACTGCTTCACTTGCTCGAAAGACCTCAAGGCAATCGTGCGCGTTAGTCGGCACTTGGCTAGTTTGGGTATCGCGGTGCTGCGATTTGACTTCACCGGCATCGGAAATAGTGGCGGTCGGTTTGAGCAATCGAATTTCGAAACGAACGTCGTCGATCTCAAATCCGCCATTGATTGGTTAGCCCAGCACCATGCGCCGCCCGGTTTGATCATTGGACATTCACTAGGGGGAGCCGCCGCGATGGCGTTAGCGGCCGAATCCTCGCAAGCCACCGACGGGCCACTAAAAGAAATTACGTGCCTAGCCACGTTGGCCGCGCCGTCGGACACGGTTCACCTGGGCAATTTTTTACTCAGTCAGAGCGATTCAATCACGAGTGCAGGGCAGGGCCAGGTCAACATCGGAGGTCGCGAGTGGACGATCACGCAACAGTTGATCGACAGCCTTCGCGGTCGCGATCTGCCCGCCGAGATCGCGACCATCAGGCTGCCGCATTTGATTCTACATTCCCCGGATGACCAAACCGTCAAGTGGCAGCACGCGATGACGTTACTCGATAGCGGTCCGCTCAAATCGTTGGTGACGCTCGACGGAGCGGATCATCTGCTGATCAAACAACGGCAGGACGTTACCTTCGTCGCCGAGCAAATAGCGGTCTGGGCGAAGCGCTACCTGTGATCGGCTACGGTGACTGAAGCTGCCCCACAATCTTCCAGAACTCAGGGTCGTCCTTGAGGAAATCAAAAACCGACGTGCGAGACAGCAGCTCAACGTCGCCGCGCTCTCCCTCCAACCACTGTCGAAGTGCATTTAGTGTTTGCTCACGATCGTTGCTCTGAGCGTGCAGCGTCGCCAATTGAAAACCGGATCGCTCGCGATACCGGAGCGAGTCTTGGCTCTTTCGATAAGCCAAGACGGCGTTCTGTTTCGCTTCGCGGGCCGCTCGTTTCAAACTGTCTGCTTCCGAGCCTGACGTCGTCAGTGCAAGTTTTTGCCGGATGGTCAGGAACTTTTTGTGATAACAACCAGCCAAGCGGAATCGAGCGTGGCTGTTGAGCGGATCGGCTGCAAGCAAATCCGACAGGTGCAACGCTGCCTCGTCGACGTCGGACCGTTGCAGCGCCGTGTCGGCATGGACCTTGGAACGCGTCATTTGAGACGCGTTGACATCAGTTGACTCATTCGACCGCTCCAGCCAAGCCGTCACTGCAACCGGTACACTGAATGCAACAACGAATGCGAGCAAGCCGATTATGCTACGTCGCCAGCTTGGGGAGGCAGACGATCTCTCTGTTGGAGTTTGGCTAGTTTCGCTCATCGTTCAACGAATCTTTCGGCGGGAGAACTGGGTCGGACGATTAGAGCTTTCCTAAAACGACTGTGCCCAACCGTCCAGATTGATCGAAGGCTGAAAAACCGAAACGAGAGCCAAAACGGCTGGGATTTAATCGAAAATCCGGCAACCTCCCGCCTGTTATTTGTTATTCGACATTCCTGAGGGCTTCAAAATACTGACGAGCGTGATCGCGTTGTGAACGGGGCAGCTGTTGGTTTTCCAACGGGTCCGAATCCTTGCTCATTTCGGCCCGAATCAACTCACGTGCTTCGCTTACCGATCGGCCGGAGATATTGTTTCCGTCGGCGGTGCCTGTGATCACCGTTTGGCCTTTCTGTAATTTTGCCTTCACTCGCGACTTGAACGTTCCAATTTTCTCTTCGTCCTTTTCGCGTTTTCCGCCACCGCGGCCGGAGCCTTTCGCCCAATCTCGCCACGCGGGCGGGCAGTCTTCGCAAGCACCGCCGTTCATGTTCTGCTGCGCGTCACGGGCGATGTCTTCGAGGTCCTCAAGGTCCTCCATCTCTTCGAGTTCCTTCTGCATTTGCTCGATCTGGTCCGCCAAGTCCTCCAACGCGTCGCCCGCTTCTTTCATTTTTCCGTCGCCCTGCTGACCACCGCCTTGGCTGGGCTGCTTGCCCCCTTTTTTTCCCGCCTGCTGCTTTCCGTTGGCTCCTTGCCCCTGCTTCATGCACTGGGCGCACTGTTTCAGTTTGTCAGCCATCTGCTTCATCTTTTGCTTTTGAGCATCCTGCTGTTGCTTTTTCTCTAGCTGTTGCTGCAACTGGGCAGCTCGATCGAGGTCACCCTGTTCCATCGCTCGCTTGAGGTCTTCCTTTAGCTTTTGCTTCTCTTCCTCATGCTGGTCGGCGATTTTTTTCAGTTGCTTGGCCAACGCATCGAGATCTTTGGCGAGCTGCTTTTTCTTTTGCTGGCTGAGCTTGCCCGATTTCAGCTTATCAGCCAGATCTTTCAAAGCCTCTTGAGCTTGTTTGAGATCCCCCTTGGCCATTGCGTCGGCAACTTTCTTGGCGATCCCCGTGCCGACGTCTTTCAAGCGGTTCAAGCTGGCCTTCAGCTCTTTGCTACTGCCAAGACTTTGCTGACGATCGGAAATCTGCTGCTTGATATTGTTCAGCTTGACCAACGCGTCTTTTTTGGAAGGCGATTTGTCTTCGAGCAACTGGTCAAATTTTTTCTCGAGCGACTCGATGTCTAGCTTGGCGTCGGACAACCCTTTGGCCGCCAGCTGCTTTTTCTTTTCGGCCAACTTCTTCTTGGCCTGCTCGATGGCGACCTTCACTTGATCGCGGTCTTTGGTTTTCGATTCAGCCGGCATCGCTTCAGCGATCGCGTTAGGCAAAAAACTCAATCCGATCAAAATCGCCAGCGGGATCAATGGCAACGCCAGCCGCCACGTCGGTTGGTAACCAAATCGATCGCGAACATCGATCGCTTCAGCTGTGTTCGTCGCATCGGCAACCAGGGCTGCGGCAGCCTGACCGTCGCGTTGGTCAGCCGGCAAGTCGATGGCGCTGGAGAGTCGTTCTTTCAAGCCGAACCGCCGATCCACCTCGGCCGCAGCCGCCACAAACGACGTTCGGCCAGACCACGCTTGGCCGCACGCGACCAGCAATCCAAGCACGCCACCGCCAACGAGCCAACCCAGCGTCCAAGCATCGTGATGGTCCTGGGTCGCCAGAAAAGGCAGGTACCAAATTTTTGGAATCAGTAACCCGATTACGGTCAGCATCAAGCCAGCGAAAACCGCCCAGCCAAACGCAGAGAGGAACCGAGCGATGGCCAAACGACGCTTGGCAATGGAGACCTGTCGATTGATTTTGTCCATGAGATTGACTCGTTTTGAGTTAGCCGGACATCAGAGGGGACGTCGAAGGTAATCGGACTTGAACCGCAAAACCCGCGTCGATTATACGAGATATCGGCCGCTTAAGCACGATAAATCTGGTGCGATGAGGCTCGTTGCCGTTGCTGTCATGGCACCAGTACGGTTTACTTGTTGAAGACCCGCGGGACGTTTCCGCCGACCAATCTTCTAAACCGGTTTCGACGATTCACAGCCGCTAATGGCTTCTGATGCTCAAAAACCCTAGCCAGCTCGATCTACTTCCCACGCCTGCCGAGTTGCCGGACGCGGACGTCGTCATCTATGACGGCAAGTGTGTTTTTTGTGAACGGCAGGTGCGCAACCTAAAATGGTTCGATGGAAAGAATCGGTTGGCGTTTGTCTCGCTGCACGACCCTTGGGTGGCCGAGCGATACCCGGACCTGACGTACGACCAGATGATGGATCAGATGTACGTCGTCCCCAACGCCAAGACCGGTCGCGACAACGAACGTCATGGTGGAGCCGAAGCCCTTCGTTACCTATCGGCCCGGTTGCCAAAACTCTGGCTGGCCGCACCGCTATTTCATTTGCCGTTTACGATGCCCATTCAGCAATGGGTTTATCGCCAGGTCGCCAACCGTCGTTACAAGATCGCAGGGGAACAACCGGACGCTTGCGGCGAAGACGGCACGTGCGATCTGCACTTGAAAAAGTAACGATCGAAAGCGTTCGCACTGCTGGTGCTAACGAGTTGATCAAGGTGGATCGTACCCGCATTTGCACCAAGGGTTGCAGCGAAGAATTCGCCCAGCCGCTCGAACACAGCCAAAAATCACTCCGTACTTCTTGATCGCCAGAATCGCGTACTGGCTGCACGTTGGAGTGAACCGGCAGTTGCTGCCCAGCATGGGACTGATCGCCAACTGATAAAAACGGACGATGGCAATCACCAACCGACCGGGCAAACGCCACACCCCAATTGCGATCGCTGCCGCCATGCAGCAGGGTCGCTCGGGCGCGTCACCGGGCAGCAAACCGACCTCGTCCGAATCAACCACCCGCTGGCTCCGTAGGAATCGACCGATCCAGCCGCTGGCACAATTTCTGAAGCGACCGAACGATCATCGCGTCGTCACACACCGCGCCGCGCTTGGGCCGGACGACCAAATCCAAACCACGGGGCAGTTCAGATCGCTGCGTTCGAAACGCCTCGCGAATCCGCCGCTTCCACTTGGCTCGCACCACCGCGTTGCCGACCTTCCGGCTAACCGACAAACCTAACCGCGTCACGTTCAACTCATTTCGCGCGGCACAAACAACCAGCACACCGTCCGCCGCGTAATGTTTGCTTTGAAAAACCCGGTCGAATTCCGGGCTAACCCGCAGCCGAGCGCTTTTGGGAAAGCGTTGATCGGGCTTCCGGTGGTTAGGCGGGGCAGGGCCGTCAGCAGGCATGGTCATGACTACCACACGATTTCTTCACGTTGAGAAGTATCACGCCACGGGTCGCTGAGCTTTTCAATCAGCTCAATGTCTGCCGGCGACACATCGTCTGGAACGATAACCGTCACGTTGGCGATCAAATCGCCTTCCTTCTTCGATGTCTTGACGCCCATTCCCTTTAGCCGCATGGATTTTCCGCTGCTTGTGCCCGGCGGGATTTTTAGAACTACCGTTCCGTGCGGCGTCGGCAAATCAATCCGAGCGCCTTCGGCGGCTTCGGTGACGGTGATCGGCACGTTCACCAATAGATTCAATCCGTTTCGGGTAAAATGCGGATGCGCGGCCACTTTGACGTTGATCAGCAAGTCACCGCGCGGCCCGTTGGGCATCGCCGATTGACCTTGGCCCCGCAAGCGAATTTTTTTGCCCGACTCGATACCCTGCGGAATCTTGACCGTAATGTTTTCGACTTTGCCGCTGCGACGCTGGAAGCTGATTTGATGCTGCCCGCCAAGGACGGCAACCGAGAACGGAACCGTGATGTCTTGCTCGACCGCTTGGGGTGGTTCTGGCTGCCGAGCCCGACCGCCACCGAATGGATTGCCACCGCCACCACCCATCTGGCGAAAAATGTTCTCCATCCCGCCGCCGCCAAACAGTTGGCTGATGTCGATCTCGGGACCGCCGCCGCCCATGCCACCAAACGGACTACCACCACCGGCGCCACCGAATGGATTGCCTCCGCCCTGCATCCGCTCGAAGTCCGGCCCCAGCTGGTCGTACATCTGTCGCTTTTTAGGATCGCTGAGGACGTCGTGGGCCTGTTGGACCTTTTGAAATTGCTCCTTCGCCCGCTTTTGTTCGCGTTCTTCGGCGTCTTGATGCAGGTCCGGATGGTATTTCCGCGCCAGCTTTCGATAAGCCTTCTGAATTTCCTCGTCCGACGCGGTGCGAGAAACGTTCAGAATTTGATAGTAGTCGTCGGCCATCCGAGTGGAATCTGCGGGGGAGCGGAAAAACAGCTGATTTTACGCACGACGGTCTGACAGGTTCAACCGCCATCAAATCAACCTTGGACGCCGGCAGCGACGACAACGAGGCCGCCGTAATTTGACCGGACGCGATGAAGCTCTAGTATTCCTCGCGTTTCTGAAATACCACGTGATGCCACACCTCAACCTGACCGTTGCGAATCGGCATCATTGACGCCCCTCACTCCCCCCCCACCTAAGTGCGAAAAACTCGTTTTTCCCCGCGTTTTTGTGTACTTCCAACCTTTGTGCCCCGCCTTCACAGCGTTTGGCACCGCGGCTGCGTTACTGCCTCGGTAACTCAGTCAACTCTCTGTGAAGGACAACGATGGCAAGCTCAAGACAACCCACCGCGAACAAGTCCACTTCCCCCCGACCCCTCAACTCGGACGAGGCGTCCCGCGAGAGCCAAGGCGACAGCCAGATCGACAATCCGATCGACGATCCAGTGCGGATGTACCTAATGGAAATGGGTCGGATTCCGCTGCTGACTCGCGAGGAGGAAGTCGATGCGGCGACGAAGATCGACGAGTCTCGGTTCAAGTTCCGCAACACCATGATGGCCAGCGATTTCATGCTGCACGGTGCCTATGACCTGCTGGTGAAAGTTCGTGATAAGAAACTACGGCTTGACCGTACCATCGAGGTCTCGGTGACCAACAAAACCGAGAAGGTCCGCATCATGCAGCGGCTGACGCCGAACTTGGAAACGCTCAAACACCTACTGAAACTGAACCGCGAGGACTTCTTGGTCGCGGTCAACAAATCGTACACGTCCACCTCGCGACGTGCCGCCTGGCGTCAGCTGATCATTCGCCGCAACAAATGCGTTCGGTTGGTCGAAGAGATGAACTTACGCTACAGCCGCCTACAGCCGCTATTCCGTCAGCTGGAGGACATCAACCGCCGGATGGTCGAGCTACAAAACCTGCTTTCCGTCGACGCTCAAGATCGACCGCTGGGCAGCCCAACGCAGGAGGAGTTGCGGTCCGAACTACATTCGCTGATGCGGAAAACTCAAGAGTCACCGGCAACGCTCAACCGCCGCGTGACACGCACCAACGACCTGCACCAGATCCAAGACGCGTGCAAGCGAGTGCTGTCGGCCGGCAACCTGCGATTGGTGGTCTCGATCGCCAAGAAATACCGCAATCGCGGCCTGAGCTTTTTGGACCTAATCCAAGAGGGAAACACAGGCCTGATGCGAGCGGTGGACAAATTCGAGCACCAGCGTGGGTACAAGTTCTCGACCTATGCGACCTGGTGGATTCGCCAAGCGATCACACGAGCGATTGCCGACCAAAGCCGCACGATCCGCGTGCCGGTTCACATGATTGACACGATGACCAAGGTCCGCAACGTCATGCGAGAACTGGTCCAAGAGTTGGGTCGCGAGCCATCCGCCGAAGAAACGGCCGAACATGCTGGGCTGTCGCTGGAGGATACGCGAGTGATCATGAAAATGGCCCGCACACCGCTGTCCTTGGATCAATCGATCGGCGAGAGCGATGACAGCTTCTTCGGCGAGTTCCTACAGGATCACCGCGAGGACGATCCGCTATACGAAACGCACCAAGCGGCTCTGAAAGAGCGGATTGTGGAAGCGATGGATCACCTGAACTACCGCGAACGCGAGATTTTGAAGCTCCGCTACGGCTTGGCCGACGGTTATTCGTACACGCTGGAAGAAGTAGGCCGTATTTTCTCGGTAACTCGCGAGCGTGTGCGGCAAATCGAATCGAAAGCCGTCCGCAAGCTGCAACAACCGTATCGCAGCAAGCCTTTGGCCAGCTTTCTTGAGGGCGTCGAGACGTACTTCGATGGAACTTTGGTCGACGGCTGCGGCTAAGCCACCCCGAATCACCCGTCAAATCCCTCCTCATTTGGTCCTCCGACCCATCGCGGCTCCCACCACGACGCCGAACGCTGCTCGCAAGAGCCGTTCGGCTCTTTTCTTGCGCGCTCTGCACGGCAGCACGGCCAAAACGTGTCCTACGCCAGTGCGTGAATCGAGTCATATCACGACGCTCTGGTCACAGTCAGGTCATCGAGGCAGTAATTCGTTCGCGATACGGGTTCAAACAAACTCAAAACTTGCACTTCACGCTGGCAGAATTTTTATCGTGCGTTTTCAAAATTCTGTGTTTCGAAAACGCCATTCATCTTTTAAACTTCGACGCGTCTTTTTTCGCCCGCACAAGTTGCTGCTTGTTACGATGCCCAAGTCGAAGACCAAAACTTCCTCGTCCTCCTCGCCCGCGTGGGCCAAGTACTCAGATGAGAAGTTGTTGGATGTTCGAATCTGCGACTTGGGTCTAAAGCTCACCGACTCGCCACTGGTCGACATGCGGGACCAACTGTATCGCGAGATCAAGGCGTCCGGGCTAAAACTGCGGCCACACTGCTGGCTCAGTGACGAATGGTTCTCGCCTGACGGTGTGCCTGGGATCGCGGTCCCATTCTATTTGGCTCATCCGCGTCTCAAGCGACTGGAGCGATCGCAGATGTTGGAGGTCGAGGGCGGCACCAAAGAATGGTGCATGCGAATCTTCCGCCACGAGGCCGGCCACGCGATCGACACCGCTTTTCGGCTACATCGTCGTAAACGCTACCGGCAGGTATTCGGGAATTACTCGGCACCATACCCCGATCACTATCGCCCCAAACCGCGTTCGAAAAACTACGTGTTGCACCTGGAACCTTGGTACGCCCAAAGTCACCCAGCTGAGGATTTTGCAGAAACCTTTGCCGTCTGGTTAAAACCCAAATCGCGCTGGCGAAAGGAGTACGCGGGTTGGAAGGCGATTAAGAAAGTCGAATTCATCGACGACCTGATGCACTCGATCGCGGGCAAAAAGCCACCGGTTACCGGTCGAGCGAAAGTCGATCCGATTCACCGGATCAAACGAACGTTACGTGACTACTACGAGGAACGCCGCTCGCGATACAGCATCGATTGCCCCAGTGGATTCGACATCGACCTGAAAAAACTGTTTCCCCAAACCCCCGAGACACGCAGAAGTAAAACTGCGGCGGCTTTTCTGGTTAAAAATCGGGCAGAATTCATCCGGACCGTCGCCCAATGGACCAGCGAATCCCGATACAATGTGAACGTTGTCCTGCGGGAAATGATTGATCGCTGCCGAGTGTTAAAGCTTCGCGTCAGCGCGATCACGCCGGAACTCAAGCAGAGCATGTTGATTCTGCTGACCGTGCAAACGATGCGTCACCTGCATCGCGGCCAGCACAGGATCGCTCTCTGATTGCTCGCGATCGCAGGATTCTGATCGCTCGGCAAGAACGAGTTCGGCAGTTTCCTTTGGTGCAGCATCCACCTACCGTAACCAACCTGCCGAACACGAAGTTGGCTTGATGAAGAAGCTACGTGCGTTGGTGTTGATGCACGAGTCCTTGGTTCCTCCCGATAAGCTGGATGGCTATTCGGAAGAGGAAATCTTGGATTGGAAGACTGAGTTCGACGTCGTCAACACGCTTAAAGAGTTAGGGCACACCGTCCTCCCGCTAGGCGTCTACGACGACCTTGGGGATCTTCGCCGCGCGACCGAGGACTTCAAGCCTCATATTTGGTTCAACCTACTCGAAGAGTTCCACGGCGTGGGCGTTTACGACCATCACGTCGTCAGCTATCTGGAACTCATGAAGCAGCAATATACTGGCTGCAATCCGCGCGGGCTGCTGTTGGCCCACGACAAGCCGTTGGCCAAAAAGATTTTGTCTTTCCATCGCATCAGAACGCCCGGATTTTTCGTGATCCCTCAGGGCAAGAAAACTCGCAAGCCCGCTGCGTTCGAGTTTCCGCTGCTGGTCAAATCGGTTTCCGAGGACGCGTCGCTGGGGATTACCGAGGCGTCGGTCGTACATTCGGAAGAACAGTTGATTGACCGTGTCCGAGCGATTCATGAGGAAACGGAAACCGACGCCCTGGTCGAAACTTTCATCGAGGGCCGCGAGCTCTACGTGGGCGTGATTGGCAACCGACAATTGAAAGTGCTGCCGACTTGGGAAATGTTCTTCGACAACCCCACCCCCGGCTCGCCACTAATCGCAACCTCCCGAGTCAAATGGGACATCAAGCACCAAAAGAAAGTCGGCATCCGCACAGCCGAAGCAACCGACTTGCCACCCGAGATCCAAACGAAAATCAACAAGACATGCAAACGCGTCTACCGAGCACTCAGCCTCAGCGGTTACGCGCGGATTGATTTGCGTTTGAAAGCGGACGGCAGCGTGTACGTGATCGAGGCCAACCCAAACCCCAACCTGTCGTACGGCGAAGACCTCGCCGAGTCAGCCGAAAAAGCTGGCCTTTCCTACGAAAGGTTACTCCAAAAAATCATCACCCTTGGTCTAAACTATCAGGCCGAATGGAGAATGGTTTGAACGAAGGGTTCAGGTGATAAAGGGTTCGGGGTTCAGGTCTTAGTCATCAAGCCAACCGTCCCAAACACCGCAAACCTTTCGAATTCCGACCTCCCATTCCGAATTTCGACCTCCCATTCCACTTCCGCATTCAACACCATGTCCGACCGTTTCCGATCCGTACTTCTCTTCGGCCCACCGGGCGTCGGCAAAGGCACTCAGGGCGGCATCCTGCGCAATGTGCCAGGGTTCTTTCACCTGTCCGTGGGCGATGTGTTTCGCTCGATCGACATCGGTTCAGAGGACGGGAAAGAGATCTATCGTTACAGTTCGAAAGGCCAATTGGTTCCCGACGAACTGACGGTCAAGATTTGGAAGAAAGCCCTCAACGCCTACGTTGCCCTGTCGTGGTACAAACCGCACGAAGACCTGCTGATTCTCGACGGCATCCCGCGCAATGTGGCTCAGGTCGAACTAGTCAAGGATCACTTGGACATCCAACAAGTAATCAACCTCGCCTGCACGGACGTCGAAGACATGATCCACCGCCTTCGCCGTCGAGCGATTCGCGAGAACCGAGCAGACGATGCGAACGAAGAAGTCATCCGTGAGCGTTTCGAAGTCTTCGCACAGAAATCTGCTCCGATTCTGAAACAGTTTCCCCCCGAGATTATTCACACCATCGAAGCCAACGGCAGTCCGGCCGAAGTCTTCCATAACGTTCTCGCCGCCGTCATCCCGGTCCAGAACAAGCTGTTCGAAAGCCAGCAGGGCTAGCGCCCGACGCAAATAACGTTCGGGCGTCACACTTGCGCCGCGCCGATTGAGTCTTTCCCAACCAGCGGCCGCAGCACTTCAGGAATCGTCACGCTACCGTCCGCGTTTTGGTTGTTCTCGAGGATCGCGATCAACGCGCGGCTGAGTGCGTAGGCGGTTCCGTTAAGCGTATGGACAAAGTGCGTGCCTTTCTTACCCGCTTGCTTGTAACGAATGTTCAGCCGTCTCGCCTGATAGTCCGTGCAGTTGGACGTGCTGGTGACCTCGCCCCATTCACCCGCTTCGCCGCGCCCCGGCATCCATGCTTCCAGATCGAACTTACGGTAAGCCGGTCCGCCCAAATCACCTGTCGCGGTATCGACGACGCGGTAGGGCACGCCAATCGCGTCGAATAAATCACACTCGATCTGCCGCAATTCATCGTGCATTGCATCGCTTTGCTCGGGCAACGTAAAGGCGAACATTTCGATTTTGGTGAACTGATGCACGCGGTACAAACCACGCGACGCACGGCCCGCCGCGCCGGCTTCGGTGCGGTAACAATGGCTGATGCCGCATAGCTTGATCGGCAGGTCTTCTTCGGTCAGCGTCTTGCCGCTGTACATCCCGCCCAAAGTGATCTCGGCTGTGCCGATCAGCGACAAATCCGATTCCTCGATGCTATAAATCTGAGTCTCCGGGCCGCGCGGCATGAAACCAATGCCCTCTAACACGCTGTCACGAGCCAAATCAGGGGTGATCGTCGGCGTGAAGCCACGCTTGGTAAGCTCGCGCACCGCAAACTGCTGAAGCGCCAAATCCAGCAGCACCAGATCGCCCTTCAAGAAGTAAAACCCGTTTCCCGTCGTGCGAGCACCGGCTTCGAAGTCAATCCAATCGTGCTTCTCGCCCAGTTCCAGATGGTCCAACACCTCAAAGTCGAACGTCCGTGGTTCGTGCTTGCCCCGAGCCACCTCAAGGTTCGCCTTGTCATCGACTCCGATCGGCGCGTTCGCGTGAGCCATGTTCGGGACGGCGACTTGGATGGCTTTTACCTGAACGTCTAACTGGTCGTGCTCTGCCTGAGCCGCATCTTTGGCAGCCCGCAGTTGCCGACCCTCTTCCTTCCGAGCCTCACGTTCCGCGTCGTCGGCCGCTTTGCCGATCGATTTCGACACCGCATTGGCCTGAGTGTTCAGCTCCTGAACCGCCGCTAGCTTTTCCTTTCGCTGGCTTTCAAGGTGTACCAAAGTGTCCAAATCGACGGTCACGTTTCGGTTGTCGCAATTTTGTTTGACAGCGTCGAGGTTTTCGAGGATGAATTTGCGGTCGAGCATCTTGGTCCGGTGAATCGAGCTTGAGGGTATTCAGTTTCCGCGGCAACGGCGAAAAAATTTCTGTTACACTATAGCCGCGTTATTGATTTCTCACCATCGACCCCGAACCACCATTCAGACTTGCTCTGGAGTGTTGAAAATGCCAGACAATTCCCCCACACCTGAATATGTCGAAGCGGAAACCGCAACGGCCGTTCAGACCGTCCCAGAGAAAGAAACCAAACGCAAGAAACAGCCTCGCTACCATGTGATTCTGTGGGACGACGACGATCACTCCTATGAGTATGTCGAGCTGATGATGCGGCGGCTGTTCGGGCACGCCGAAGCGACTTGCCACAAAATCGCTCGTACAGTCGACCACGCGGGCAAAGCGGTTTGCCTGACGACCACCCGGGAGCACGCGGAACTCAAACGCGATCAGATTCTGGCCTTCGGGCCCGATGTGCTGATCGCTCGCTGCCGCAGCAGCATGAAAGCGTCGATCGAACCGGCTCCAGAAGAGTAGTCTCCTCGCGCCGACCTGCATCCCTTAGCCGGTCTGCTATACTCCTCCGCTGGAAAACCGTCCCCCCGCCGCTTTCGTTGAGACCAAACCCTTGGGCGCGAAACTGAAAACTGTGACCCTTGGCTGCAAAGTCAATCAGTACGAAACCCAATTCGTGCGCGAAGGCTTGCATCGCATCGGCTACGAAGACGCTGACACCGATACGCCGGCCGATCTGTGCATCGTCAACACGTGTACGATCACGGGCGAGGGCGATTCAAAAAGCCGTCAAACTATCCGCCGCATGAATCGCGATAACCCGGATGCACGGTTAGTCGTGATGGGCTGTTACGCCACCCGCGAACCCGACGCGGTTGCCCAACTGCCCGGCGTTAGCGAAGTCGTCACCGACAAACGTGAACTGCCGGACTTGCTGGCGCGATTTGGCGTGGTCGATATTCCCAACGGGATCACAGGACTCACCGGCCGCCACCGCGCTTACGTGAAAGTTCAAGACGGTTGTTTGCTCAAGTGCAGCTACTGCATCATCCCCACCGTGCGTCCTGACATGTTCAGCCGTCCGCTAGAGGATGTTCTGGCCGAGGTTCAGCAGCTGGCCGACAATGGATTTCGCGAAGTCGTGCTCACTGGCATTCACCTTGGGCACTACGGCGTTGACTTCAACCAAGGTAAACCCAAACCCGAATGGACGCGTCTGTCGCATTTGGTCCGAGCGATTTGCAACCGCGTTCCCCAGATCCGCGTCCGACTTTCCAGCATCGAAGCGACCGAGGTCACTCGCGAGCTAATCGATGTCATGAAGAACTACGGCGATCGCGTTTGCCCGCACTTGCATGTCTGCATCCAAAGCGGCAGCGATCGCATCCTGCGTTTGATGAAACGCCGCTGGACTCGGAAGCACATGATCGACCGCTGTCTGCACGTTGCCAATCAACTGGACCAGCCCGCGTTCACCACTGATCTGATCGTGGGCTTCCCCGGCGAAACGGACGCCGATTTCGAGGACTCGCTGGACGTCTGCCGTCAGATCGGTTTTTCAAAAATCCACATGTTCCCCTTCAGCGCTCGCCGAGGAACTCCAGCCGCCACGATGCCCGATCAGATCGACAAAGCGATCAAATCCGAGCGAGGCCAAGCGGTGCGCGAACTCGAGCAACAGCTGCGGCGTCAGTACTTTGATCGCTTGGTCGGCCAACGGCTGCAACTGCTGGTCGAAAACGTCGACGAGCACAACGTCGCTCGAGGCACCTCGTGCCGCTACGCTCCAGTCGAAGCCACCGGCCGCGCCTTCGTCGAAAACGAACTGGTTGATGTGACGGTCACCAAATCGACGGACGATCGAGTCATCGCAATTGCGGACTGAGCTTCCTACTACCGAATTCTGACCTCCCATTCGCCAAATGCTTGCTTACCTTAACGGCCAATGGATCGACTACGCGAACGCGACCATCGCGCCGTGGGATTATGGCTTCACGATGGGAGCGACGGCTACCGAACAGCTGCGAACTTTCGGCGGTCAGTTGGCGGATGCTGCGTGGCACGTCGACCGACTGCTTGGCGGGCTGGACATCATGGGTCTGCCAATCCCGCTCGAGCGCGATCAGCTTCTGGCGGTGGCTCAAGAAGTCGTCACGAGGAATTGGGCGGAAGTGCCCGCCGGTGGCGACATGGGAGTCGGACTTTGCGTCAGCCCGGGCTACCTTACAAAATTCTCTCCGGCAGGAATCGCGAGCGATCAGCCCACCGTGCTGGCCTATGGCTATCCGTTAAACTTCGACGGGCTATCCGAACTTTACTCTAGCGGCATGGCATTAACGATCGTCGAAACTCGCGAGATCCCCGACTCTTGCGTCCCCAAAACCCTAAAGAACCGCAGCCGGATGCACTATTACTTGGCCGAGCAAGAAGCGGCTGCCAAGTCGCCCGGCAGCCGCGCGTTATTGCTGGATCTCGACGGCAACGTTGCAGAGGCGACGGTTGCTACCGTTGCGATCGTCGAGCAAGACACAATTGTCGTGCCTCCTGCGGCCGCGATTCTTCCCGGCACAGCGTTGCGTTATTTGATCAATCTGTGCGATCAAGAGAACGTGCGGCTCACGCGGGAGTCAATTTCACCAGCTCGTTTGAAAGCGGCCGACGAGGTGCTTTGGCTCAGCACGCCCGTGGCAATGCTGCCCGTGACCCGCGTTGACACGCAACCAATCGGGAACGGCAACCCTGGTCCGATCTTCAAAGCGATCATCGCTGCTTGGTCACGAGAAATAGGAATCGACATCGTCGCGCAAGCGACCGGCAACCCGGCGGACGGGCAGTCGCCACGGTTTAAAAACCGAAATGTCTGAGCAGCGTTTTTTTGCCGTCCCAAATTGGAACTAGGGAGCAGCAGCGGTTGATAAATCCGTGCCGGCTCCGCGTGGGTCTTCTAGACCCAGCTTTTTCATCTTTTTGTACAGCGTCGTGCGGTTGATTCCCAATTGCTCTGCCGACACATTACGGTTCCAATTATTGTCCCGCAAACACTGCAAAATAATCTGACGTTCAGGGCCCTCCAAGGCGTCCTTCAGCGTCTGACGTGTTTCAGATGGGCGAATGGTTAACGTGCTGCTGCTGCAATTGGCAACGTGGGATGGCAGATCACTCAAGCCCAACAGCGGGCCCCGGCCCAGCAGAACCGCACGCTCGACGACATTCTGCAGCTCGCGAACATTCCCGGGCCATTCGTATTCTTGCATCGCTTGCAATGCCACTGGCTCGAATCCCTCGATTAGCTTGCCTTCTTCCTCACAGACTTTGTCCATGAAATGCCGAGCCAGCATGGGAATGTCTGACACTCGTTGGCGAAGCGAGGGCAATTCGATGTTGATCACATTGATTCGGTAGTACAAATCTTGGCGAAAGCGACCGTCTGCCACAGCCTCGGCCAAGTCTTCGTTGGTCGCCAGCACGATTCGTGTGTTTACCTTGAACGTTTCCGTACCACCGAGCTGTTCGAATTCTAGCTCTTGCAGGACACGCAATAACTTGACTTGCAAACCCGGAGAAGCCGTCCCGATCTCGTCGAGAAAAATCGTACCGCCATCGGCCTGCTTGAATTTACCGATCTTATTCGTGTTGGCCCCCGTGAACGCACCAGCGACGTGCCCAAAGAGTTCACTTTCCAGCAAGTTATCGGGCAGTGCTCCACAAGCAACTTCCACGAACGGTGCTTTGCGGCGGTTGGAACGCTGATGAATCGCACGGGCAATCAGCGATTTTCCAGTCCCGCTCTCGCCAGTAATCAGCACCGTGGCGCGAGTGTCCGCGATGTTGTCGACCATGTCAAAGGTCTTCTGCATCCGAAAATCATTGCCAACAATGCTGTCGCGACCGAAGCGTTTGTCCAACTGGCACTTCAGGTTTTCGTTCTCTTCGATGACCTGCTGCTGCGACAAAGCTCTATCAATCGCAACCAAGATCTCGTCATCAATCAATGGCTTCGTCAACAGGTCGAAGGCACCCTCGCGGATGGCTTCGACGCTGGTATCAACCGTTGCGTACCCAGTCATTAAAATGACAACCACGTTTGGGTGATGCTTGCGACAGTGACGCAGGACGTCCATCCCATCGTCGGCACCCAACCGAAGGTCGACCATCGCGAGATCAAACGCGCGGTCTTGCAGGTGTTTGATGGCCGAATCTTGATCGACGGCCAGTTCGGTTTCGTAGCCTTGATCGTTCAACCAAGCGCCCATCGATTGCAGCAAATGCCGGTCGTCATCGACGAGCAAAATGCTCTTTGCGGCTGGATTTTTACTGGTTTTCATGGCGAAAATAGGTCGGTTCGATGGTCGTTGAAGGGAGAAACACGCTGTGGATATTTAGGTTACCCCAGCGACCAATGATGCCAAAAAAGCACAATTCGAGAAAAAATTCCGGACTTCTGTGGCCGTATGACACCATTTTGCTCTCGCGATCCCCCCCTCGAACGGATTGACTCGCTCCCTAGTGCTGCAGCTGCCCCAGCATTGGAGCGAGCAAAGGCTCGCCCCAATGGCGGGCCACGAGCTTTCATTTGCTTTGTATGGATTCGCACAAAATGAGACCGGATTTGACTCGCCCTCACCCCGGCGATCTAGGAACAACCGAGAAAAACTGGGTAAAAGGTTGGCATCTTAATCGTAGAAAAAAATTAGTTATCGCAACTGTTACTCACGAACCGAGATCGAGGTTTACGACGCGGTTGATTGGTCCCGTTCACCTGAAGAGACCTTTTTGGGCGTGATGACTCACACCCGTAACTAGTGCGCCGATGCTAAAATTAGTGGCTAGCTCTGACCAAGATTCCGCGCCTTTTCAAGATCACAATCTCAGCACGCCGTTATGACTCAAACTCAGTAGTCCTCCTCCAAACTTTTCCTTCCGCTTCTAGCTCGCAGTTTCATTAAATGACGCCGAAAGTAATCGTAGCAGACGAACATCCAATCGTGTCCGCTGGTATCCAAGCATTACTTCGTGACCATGATATGCAGGTCGTCGCCTCGACGTGCTCTGTGAGTGAAACTCTTGCCGCCATCAATGAACACCAACCGAATGTTCTTGTCATGGAGGTCCGTGCGGGGGGCACAGACGCTTTAAAACTGCTGGATTGTCTGCCAGATTCCTTCTCTCCCAATCGAGTGGTCGTGTTTTCGGCGCACGAGAACAGTTCGCACGTGGCTCGGGCAAGTGCATTGGGTTGCCATGATTTCTTGATGAAAGCCTGTTCCTGCGAACAGCTGGTAAAGTCGATCAAAACCGCCGCCACCGGAAATCCAGCCCCTGAAAACAGTCTGCTGAACGTCACGAGTGCAAAGATTCGCCGCACGAACTGCGCCGAAGAATCACCGCACCCGTTGACCAATCGCGAAATGCAAGTGCTGCGCCACGTATCCATGGGGCTGAGCAATCGTGAGGTCGGCAAGGCACTCGGCATCAGCGTGGAAACAGTCAAAGAGCACGTGCAGAACGTGCTTCGCAAACTGAAAGTCAACGACCGGACCCAAGCGGCTGTTTGGGCAGTTCGAGGCGGTTTTATCTAAACGCTAGAGCGAATATTGGCTCGCACCTTTGCAGTGATTTGCCACGCAAGGCATTGAAACGGTAAAATTTCGGTCCGACAGTCAGATCAACTGACCAACCGAATTCGTCACCCTTCAATTGCCCGAACGATGCTCGCATGAAACGATCTGCATTGACCTGCGCTGCTTGGTTCCTGTGCAGTCTCTTGCTGCCACTGTTGCCATGTCGATTAACGGCCCAAGACGCCGAAATGGACCTAATTAACCAAGTCGAAACGCTTCAGATGGAACTGCAGGCGGATCGATTACCCGATCGCGACGCTGCCGAAAAAGAACTCCTCCGGCTAGGTCCGCAAGCATTGCATTACC
This sequence comes from uncultured Pirellulaceae bacterium, assembly GCA_964558755.1. GTDB lineage: Bacteria > Planctomycetota > Planctomycetia > Pirellulales > Pirellulaceae > Mariniblastus. The sequence goes on along the minus strand of CAZLFF010000003.1, from coordinate 59,095 downwards.
TAGACGAACCGGCTGACGATGCGACCGCTGATTTGCTCGAACGTCTAGCACGTGTTCGCAAGCAGTTGGAAAAACTGGCGGTGCAAGCAGCGACAGAGCCGTCGACGGTTTCTCTGCAGGGGCAACGTTCTGTCGAAGCCTCGCTGGCCGCAATCGCCGAACAGACGGGTAACAACGTCGCCCTCTCGGGTGAAACGACGACTGAGCTGGCTCAAAAGAAGATCGATTGGAACCAGACTGAGATCACGTTTTGGCAAGCAATGCAGCTGCTGCAGCAAAAGGCCAATCTGCAAATCGATCCCTACGCGGCCGACGCGCGGCAACTGCGACTGCGCGAGCGGCTCGAACGGCCCAATGCACCCAATGCAGCATCCGAGGCAATCGATACTGGAACGATCGAAACCTCAGCAGGCGTGTTTCAATTTCAAATTGTTCGAGTCGACTCGACCTACAACCTACAAACGCCCGACGTCAGTTTTACCAGCGCTCATCTGCTTGTTCGGTGGGAGCCTCGCGTGCGGCCAATCAACGTCAAACTGGCGGCGAAACATATCACGGCGCGCGGCCCGCACGGTGAACTACTTCCCGTGGCGAACCCGGACGCGGTATTCAGCGCCTTGGTCCAACCGCAAATTCCACAGCTAGAGCTGGTCGTACCGCTCAAACGAATTGATCGCGGCATTGAAACGATTGCATCCTTCAAAGCAAAATTCGAGGCAACGCTCCCCGGTCGGACGGAGACTTTCTCTTTTGCTCATGCTGGCAAGCAAACGCCCGGGACGCGACAGGAGAAAGCCGGAGCGATCGTCACGCTGGAGGGCGTCGACAAAAACGAAGACCTGTTCGGGGTCACGGTTTCACTGGCGTTCGATGAAGAATTGAACGCTCTCGAATCCCATCAGTCTTGGGTCTTCGAGAACCAAGTTTTTTTGCGGGACGAGCAAGACCAACGCAGTGATCCGCTAACCTACGAGACTATCCGCCAAGACAACAGTGGCGTTACGGTAACTTACTATTTTGCCGACGACCCAAACGACCGCACGCTCGTCTATCAGACGCCCGCTGCGATCGTTCAGTCGATTAGCGAGATTGAACTAAAAGATATTCCGCTGCCGTAACGCGTATCGCGGCGCGGCCGTGTCGAAAGGCGACGCTTAGAAAATGCCCAGCTGATCTCTTGCGTCGTCGGACATCATGTCTTGGGTCCATGGTGGGTCCATGACAACCTTCACGTCGACTTCTTCGACTTGCTCCAGTTCGCCCGCATACTTTTGCGTTTCGGCGACCAGCTGAGGACCGGCAGGGCACATTGGGCTAGTCATCGTCATTTCAATGTTGACGTTAAACTTGTCTTCGGCGCCCTCGACCGGCACCACGTCGACGACGTAAATCAGCCCGAGATCGACGATGTTGACGAACAACTCGGGATCGATGACTTGCTTGAGTGATTCTCGAACTTGGTCTTCTTGCAGTGGCATGTTTCTATTCCTCGTATTGCCGAGCGAGCGGCCTCTCTGTCTATGTTTCGAGCTTTCGCTAAAAAATGTTTCTCGCGGTTAAAGTACGCGCGTTTAAGCTCGCACGGTCGATCCACCGTTACCGCTAGTCGTCATTAATTCTAACCAACACGTCGTCGCCGTCGAGCTTGACTTCATGAGCAGCCGTGTCCGTGTAAGCCGGCATGCACAGGGCTTTGCCAGTTTTCATATCAAACCGAGCCCCGTGCCGCGGACACTCGATCTGACATCCGTGGACCGAGCCATCGCTAAGCGTGCCGCCGTCGTGCGTGCAAACGTCATCAATGCAGTAAAAATCATCGCCGTCGCGGAACAAAATCACGATGCGGTCATCCGCCTCAACGATCATTTTTTCGCCGCTTGCCAAATCGTCTCGAACGGCAACCTTCGTAAATTCGCTCATAAAATCCCGCAATCAATCTGGTGATTTGTTAAACTGGGATTGCCCAGATCGACGCACAACCTAGCTCGATTCGACCCGCTGGGCCAGTCCCTGACATCAGCTTGGCAAACGGAAAATCGTAATGGCTATCAGAAACCAGCGTCTCATATCTCGCACGATTATTCTCTTCGCGGCCGTGACCGTTTGTCTCCCGACACTGGCCGGCTGTCAAAAACCTGCCGAACCTGCGGTGGATCAACAAAAGCAGGCTGCCAAAAAAGATAACCGCGGTATCTTTGGCAAAACCACGCAGGACATCGCTGAATACGACGGGGCGGCGGGAGCCGTAATCGACGACGGTAAAGTCGATGAGGGCCAACTTGCGACGCCCGGCATTGGGGCTCTGGCGGGTTACGGGCCAGCAGCCCAGTTAGCCGCCAAACAGGGCGTCGAAAAAGCGCTGCAGCTGTTCCAAGCAATGCATGATCGTTACCCAAACAGTCACGACGAGTTCGTTCAGAAAGTGATCAAAGCCAACAATCTAAGGCTGCCAGTTTTGCCGGGCGGGCGCCAATATCAATACGATGTTGAAAATCACAAACTAGTCGTGGTCAAGCCAACCGCGGCAGAGCAGTCAGTCGACTGAAGCATCTAATTTTGTCTGCCAGAGGCCGTTTTTCATCCGCCACTTTTTTGCTTACGCGGGGTTCCATCGTCTCGAAACAGCTTCGATCATCCGCTGCCAAGAAACAAGCGAAACCGCTTTGGTCTAACGAGCCATTTTCCTAAACAACCGCGGGACTTTCCAAAAAACTTGCGCGGCCAAAACCTTCATGACTCGACCTAGGATCACCAGTTTGCTCCGGCGCCGCTCACACCAGTCGCGTGTCGCGTGCTTGATTTCTATCAGCCTGCTTGCTGGAGTCGTTTTATTTCGAACGTCACCATCCGCAGCAGAACCTTCGGCCCCTGACTCCACAGCCGCCAGCGGGACGGTCGCTTTCGAGAGTGCAAGAGACGCGAACGGCCATTTGAAGCGGTTGCCCGACACCGTAACGTTTAACGCGCACATTCGCCCAATCATGTCCAACACCTGCTTCGCCTGCCATGGGCCGGACGAAGAAGAGAACCATAGTGATTTACGATTGGATTCTTTTGAGGCAGCGGTGAACGAGGGCAGGGCGATCAAGCCGGGCGCCCCAAGCGACTCGTTGATCGTTCAACGGATAATCGACCAAGATGATCCGATGCCGCCAGCCGACTTTCGACATCAGCTGTCTGAATACGAAAAAACACTTTTTGGGAAATGGATCGACCAGGGTGCCGAGTACCAAACCCACTGGTCTTATGCCCCGATCGAACGCCCCGAAGTACCGCGAACCAATTTTGATGATTCTGCTGCCGCGAATGAGATTGACTCCTTTATCTTGTCACGCTTGGAGTTCGAGGGGCTCAAGCCATCACCTCAAGCCGGGAAAGCCACCCTACTGCGTCGCTTGAGCCTTGATTTGATCGGTCTCCCGCCCACGCCGACGGAGCTTGCCGACTTTCTGGCCGACCAATCAAAGCACGCCTATCAAAAGCAAGTCGAACGCCTGCTCGCATCGCCCCACTTTGGCGAACGCATGGCGGCGCAGTGGTTGGACATTGTTCGCTTTAGCGACACCGTTGGTTTTCACGGCGATCAGAACCACCGGATTTTCCCATATCGTGACTACGTCATCAACGCGTTAAACAACAACAAACCGTTCGACGAGTTCACTCGAGAACAATTGGCTGGCGACCTGCTGGAAAACCCGACGCCCGAGCAATTGGCTGCAACGGGGCTGGTGCGATTGAACATGGTCACTCGCGAGGGCGGTGCTCAACCCGGCGAGTACCTGGCGAAGTACGCGGCCGATCGCGTTCGCATGCTGGGAACCGCATGGCTTGGCTCCACGACCGGCTGCTGCGAGTGCCACAACCACAAATACGATCCGTTTTCGATCGAAGACTTCTACGCGCTCGGCGCGTTCTTTGATGATGTTCGTCAGTGGGGCGTTTACAGCAATTACGGTTTCACACCCAACCCAGACTTGCCCGGTTTTACAAACAACCATCCTTTCCCACCGGAAATGCGGCTCGAAAGTGAATCGTTGCGGAAGCAATTGACTCATTTAGAAACCACAGCTCAAAACGTTATCGGGCCCAAGCTCGACGATGGGGTGCTTCACTCACCCGAGTTCCAGTCTTGGTTCCAATCGGTCGCGTCGATTCTGCAAGGTCACTCAGACGGCTGGGTGCCGGTTGATTTGGTGAAGGTCGAATCGAAGACCGACACGCCAGTGGAAATCGTTGGAGACGGCGAATTCTTGGCAACCGGCAAGCCCATCGCGGGCGATGAGATCACGGTAACCGCGAACGTTCCCAACGAGCTGGCGTTTAACTCGATCCGCATGCAAGTGCTGCCCGATGAAGCGAACAAGCACCAAGTCGGACGTGCCGCAGACGGTCGTTTCCAAGCGGCTGTTGCTGCGGGAGTTCGTCACGACACCTCGGAAGACGCGTTGCAGATGCTGCCGCTGCGTCCCCGCTACGTTCGCATTGAACTCAAGGGCAACGAACCGCTCTCGCTGGCAGAAGTTCAAGTGTTCACTAAACCCAAACCTGACCAACAAGCGAACAATCACGGTTTAGTTAACGTCGCACTAAGTGGAACCGCATCACAGTCATCGACCGCATACGGCGGCCAAGCCAAACGCGCCATCGATGGCAATACTGACGGGGAGTACCATCGCGGCAAATCGGTCACTCATACCCAACGCGGTGGCGAATCATGGTGGGAACTTGACCTTGGCAGCGAGCAAGAGATTTCAGCGATCGTGATTTGGAACCGCACGGACCCCGAATACCAAGATCGCCTCAAAAACTACGATTTGATTTTGTTGGACGACCAGCACAATCCACTGTGGGTAACAAACCCAAAAACTCCTTCGCCGTCGATCAAGATCAAAGTGCCGGATGAATGCGAACAAGACACTTCGCTGGACCCGCTGCACATCGAGTTTGCACTCGCCGATCGGCTGCGTCCGAAAAGCTACGTTAACGGTCGACCATCGCGATTCCTCGAAAGCGTCTGGCAATCGGGGCCGGACCGCTGGCAACTCCCCAAAGATGAAACCAAGCTCGCTCACACCGCGACCTATCATCTGCGGTCGAAAGTGAAGCTGAACAAGGACGAGCATTTTCAGTTTACGATTAAGAGCTCAAATATTGGTCGGGTGAGACTGTCCGTCTCGCCATTGATTCGTTACGTCGCAGGGATGCCAGCCACCAATCAGCCCCTGAACGACGCTGTCAAAGCATTCGCCAACGACCAACCGCTCAGTCCGCAACAGCGAAACGCCCTGAAAGGCGCGTGGTTCTTGGCGTCGAATCCGCTGAACAAGCTGCCCAAGGATGTTACGTCAATCGGCGAGGAGATTGCCGGTTGCCGCAGTGGCATGGCCATGACCCTGATCGCTCAACAAGCGTCAGCCAACAAGCGCTATCAGTCTCGCGTGCTGCCCCGGGGCAACTGGCAGGACAAATCGGGCGAGAAAGTCAAACCAGCGACGCCACATTTTTTGCCGCAACTGCCCGCAGCAGAAAAGCGTGAGCTAACGCGGCTGGACTTAGCCGACTGGATCACGTCAGAAAACAACCCGCTGACCGCGCGACATTACGTGAACCGACTGTGGAAACACTTCTTTGGAGCAGGCCTGTCAAACCAACTGGATGATCTTGGCAACCAGGGCGAGTGGCCCAGCCACCCGCAATTGCTTGATTGGATGGCCAGCGAGTTTCGCGAGACGTGGGACATCAAGCACATGATTCGCTTGATCGTCAGCAGTAGCACCTACCAGCAACAAGCGGCCGTCCGCAGCGACCTGTCTGAAATTGATCCCTACAACCGTCTGTTATCGCAACAGTCGGCCCGTCGCCTAGAAGCTGAAATCGTTCGCGACAACGCGTTGGCGATCTCGGGCTTGCTGGTCACCGATTTTGTGGGCGGACCGAGTGTCTTTCCTTACCAGCCGGCCGGACATTACTCGAATCTGCAATTTCCCAATCGGGGTTACATCGAAAGTTCTCCCACGTTGCAGTATCGCCGGGGGATCTACATGCATTGGCAACGAACGTTTCTGCATCCAATGCTGGTCAATTTTGACGCTCCCTCGCGCGACGAATGTGCGGCTGACCGGGTCGAATCGAATAGCCCGCAGCAAGCACTGACGTTACTGAACGATCCGCAGTTCGTGGAAGCCAGCAACGCGTTGGCCGCAAAACTGTTATCAGAAAATCCGGACGCTAGTTTTGAAGATCGATTGCAAATCGTGTTCAAAATGGCTGTCGCCCGCAAGGCTTTGCGTCTGGAACGACAAAGCCTGAAAACGTTCTTCGACGAACAACTGAACTACTATCGGGACAACCCGAAAGAGATCAAACAGCTGATGTATCGCAACGGCCATTTCCGTCCGTCCGCGGACCTGCCCCAGGCTGAACTGGCCGCGTGGGCTCAAGTTTGCCGAATCGTGCTCAACCTGCACGAAACCATCACGCGGCTATAGACCAACGCAAGTTCGACTCACATGAACACTCCATCCCCAACCCCCGCACATGTCGTCCAAGACTGGTCACGTCGGACCTTTCTTTCCAAATCCTTCGCAGGCATCGGCTCGTTCGCACTAGCCTCCATGCTTTCACCAACAAGTGCTTCCAGCGCAAGGGCCGCACAGCACCCTTGGCCTGCGCTGGAGCAGCTGCCACACCACGCGCCCAAAGCGAAACGAATCGTTCACCTGTGCATGGCGGGTGGCCCGTCGCATCTGGAATCACTCGACCCGAAACCTGAACTCGATCGGATCAACGGCCAGCCGTTCCCCGACTCGTTCACCAAGGGCGAGCAACTCGCGCAGCTGCAAGGCTCGAAACTGGTCGCCCGCAAGTCATTTGTGAAATTTAAACACTGGGGAAAATCGGGGCTGGAAATCTCCGAACTCTTCCCGCACCTCGGTTCGATCGCCGACGACATGTGCATCATTCGCTCGATGCAAACCGAGCAGATCAATCACGACACGGCGCACGCATTTATGAACACGGGCTCGATCATCAAGGGCCGCCCCAGCATGGGGTCGTGGCTGTTGTATGGCTTGGGTGCCGAAACCGCGAATCTGCCCGGCTACGTGGTCATGACGTCGCAAGGCCCCGGGGCGCAGCCGGTATCAGCACGGCAGTGGAGCGCGGGGGTGCTGCCGAGCAAGTTCCAAGGAGTCGCCTTCCAAAGCAAAGGGGCACCAGTTCATTACATTGGCAACCCCAGCGGCGTCTGCCAATCGACTCAGCGTCAGGTTGTCAACGAAGTCCAGCGTTTGAACGGGATGTTGTCCGAACGTTACTTCGATTCCGAGATCGCGACCCGCATCGCTCAATACGAAATGGCCTTCAAGATGCAATCGGCAGTGCCCGAACTGACCGACATGTCCTCTGAATCCAAAGAAACGCTCGAAGCCTATGGCGTCAAGCAACCGGGCGATGGCTCGTTCGCGTCCAACTGCTTATTAGCGAGGCGGCTGCTTGAACGAGGCGTGAGGTTTGTTCAGCTTTATCACCGCGGCTGGGACCACCACAGCGACCTCAATCAGAATTTTACGATCTCGGCCAAAGCCTGTGATCGCCCGAGTGCAGCGTTGGTGAAAGATCTGAAACAACGCGGCTTGCTGGAAGATACGCTCGTCATCTGGGGTGGCGAATTCGGGCGAACTCCGATGGCACAGGGTAGCGGGCGCGACCACCACATCAACGCGTTTAGCATTTGGATGGCGGGTGGCGGTGTGAAACCGGGGTTCGCGTACGGCAGCACGGACGAACTGGGCTATAAAAGCGTCGAGGATATTGTTTCCGTTCACGATCTGCACGCGACAATGCTGCACCTGTTCGGAATCAACTACGAACGGTTCTCGGAAAAGTTCCAAGGCTTGGACCTGAGCCTAACCGGTGTCGATCCCTGCCGCGTGGTCAAAGAGATCATTGCCTAGCGCGATCATTGCTTAGCCGCACCGCAAAAAGTGGTTTTGGTTCTGCGGAAACTGGGCTGCTAGCGAATTATGCCCGCGGAACAGGAGCCAATTCGACGCGGTACGCTGCCCCGCCAGATCACAACCCAAGTGATGCCGAGATTGGGCTTGCTCGGCTTGTCAGATTTTTGCTATCCAACACCCCCAGAGCGTTCGTGCGCTCTGCTTTGCGCCGGAAATAGGCGCGAAAAATGTGAGATTTTTCGGCCACGATGGGCGAAACTCCACCCAACCACAACCTCGGCATGGATGCCGAAAGCAGGAAAGAATCATGGCAGATTCGAACAAAAAAGCTCCCGCCGAACAGGAAGATCGCAGCCCAAGCTTCACTCGAGCGCTAATGGGACGTGTCATCGCGGTTGGAATGTTCGTGCTCTTGGGCACCTTCGCCGTCGCCCACTCGATGTCCAAGCCCAAGCTGTCCGAGGAAGACCAGGTTGCGGCGGAAACCAAAATCGAAGTCGGCTCACCAACGCTTTCCGGCGTGACGGAAACGAAAACGACCACACCGCCGACGAAGCCTTCGTTAAAGCCACTAACGAAGCCCACCCCGTCAATGAATTTGTTCGCGCGAAACGACGCCAGCAAACCAAAAGTGCCAGCAGTTCGAACCAGTTTCGGCAAAAAACCAGTTGTGCCGACCGCCATGACCAAGCCCACTGTCAAGGCACCCCTGCGCGGTAGCTTCGGTTCACCCGTTGTTTCATCGACCGCGTCGACTCGAGAACGGACGGCCAAACCTCCGACGAACCGTTTTGCTCAACGGCCCGCCAGTTCGTCGGCGCCTACGATTCAAGGCAGCTTCAACAACATTAAGACACAGGTGTTCGATTCCGCCAAAAGCACAGCCAACAACGCGGCATCGCAGCTGAAAGACAAAGCCAACCAAACTTCCAACTCAATCCGAGGCAAGTTCGCTGGCTTCGGTGGTAACTCGACTACCACCACACCGAAACCTCCGGCCACCGATCGAGTCTTCGGCACCGCGCCTAAGGTGACCGCATCAACCACCACTCGACCGACTGCGGCGTTTGATACATCGCGCAACCTCAAGCCCGTCAGTAAGCCACCGACCGTCCGTGCTTCGGCTCAAGGCAGCGAACGCCGTTCTTTCGGAGACTCGTTCTCATCGCGACCTGCCACCCCGGTCACCCCGACCTCAAAACCTATCGTTTCCTCCCGATCAACGTCGGCGACACCGGTTCGATCCGGATCAAGCAGTAGCCGAACGCCGCTATTCGGAGAGCGAACGGCACCGACACGCACCGACCGCGCGCGACGCCCAAACACGACCGCTACGAATACTAGCACGACCTTGCGACCACGCACCTCGGTTGCCTCCCAAATCGCGGTTCCCAATCGTACCAGTAACACACCGGGCGACCGGGAACTCGAAGGCGTCCAAGCGCCTGCTCTGACCGTCGAGAAGCTCTCGCCGCGTGAGATTCAAGTCAACCGCGAATCTGATTTCGCGATCGTCGTCCGCAACGTCGGCCGCGCGATCGCTCAGGATGTCAACGTATTCGACGAGGTCCCCGAGGGAACGGAATTCCTGTCAGCCGTACCGGAAGCAAAACGTACCGGCAATCGCCTGAACTGGAACATTGGTGCGTTGCGACCCGGTCAAGAAAAACGAATTAATTTTCAGCTAAAGCCAACGCGCCCTGGCGATATCGGTAGTGTCGCCCACGTGACCTTTTCAACGCAGGCAACCATGCGGACCCGTGTCACCAAGCCCGTGCTGGCGATCCGTCACTCGACAAACCCTCAAGCCTTGATCGGTGATCCTGTTACATTCGACGTGATCGTCGAAAACAAGGGTGACGGTCCAGCAACTGACGTGATCATTCAAGAAGATGTACCGCAGCAACTGGAATACGCCGATGGCTTCCGCGAGCTTGAGTACGAGATCGGAACATTGATGCCGGGTCAATCCAAGCGAGTCAAGCTGGGACTGAAGGCGGCTGAAATTGGCCGTTTGCGAAACGTGATGTTCGCCTCCGCCAACGGCGGTCTGCGAGCGAAACACGAACTCGACATGGAGATCATCGCACCGAAACTGGTGACCTCGACCACGGGTCCCACAAGGCGATTCTTAAAGCGCGGAGTCGCTCATCAGTTCAGCGTCGAAAACAGTGGGACGGCCAAGGCGACCAACGTCGAACTGGTCGCTCGGCTGCCTAGCGGTCTGCGATACGTGTCGGCCAACAACCAAGGTCGCTACGATTCAAATGCTCATGCCGTTTACTGGTCTTTGGCAGAGCTACAACCCAGCATCAAGGCCTCAGTCGAGCTTGAAACCATGCCCGTTGACGTGGGTGACCAAGACATTAAGTTCGAAGCCTTCGCTGACCTCGATCAAAAAGCGATATCGAACCAGCCGCTGGCGGTTGAGCATTTGGTGGACGTATTCTTTGATATTGACGACGTGGTTGATCCAATCGAAATCGGTAGCGACACCCGTTACCGAATTCGTGTCGCCAACCAAGGCACCAAGACAGCAACCAACGTGAAGCTACAAATCGATTTTCCCCAAGGGATTCGGCCGACGGGAGTCGAAGGCAATCTTCGTAATGAAATCCGAGGCCAAAGCGTCGTGTTCGCACCAATCAGCAGCATGGGTCCGGGCGAGGAAATCAGCTTAGTCGTTCAAGGCGAGGGCACAGCGTCGGGCGACCATCGAGTCTCAATGCACCTACAAACCGACGGGCGACAGACTCAGGTCACCAAAGAAGAAACCACGCGTGTCTACGCGGATCGGTAATCGCTCAAGGTCACCAACATGACCGCCACGCGCCTTCGCTTACCCGTAACGCGTCGAAGAAACCTGCTGCCCATAGTGATCGAACCTGACCTTGAATCACGCGTCTAGGAACCGGTTTCAGCGCTCAAGGTGATTGAGTGAATGATTGCTGCAACTTCACTGGCCGGGCGGCGCAGGACAACTGCGATTTCGTCAGTCGTGTAGCCCAACTTACATAGGCCCCAAACCGCTTGCTGGGCCGGATCGGCTAACTTGACATCAGGCCGTTCGTGATTGGATCGAATCCCGTCGTGTGCTGCATCCACACGCTGATCTGTTTTCCGAATAGCGTCGATTTTGTCATCATCTTGGTGAGCAGACGCGACGTCCGCCAACAACTTCCAGCTGGTTTCGGGATCGTCGGTCGGCAAACGCCATTGCCCTTTCGCGAACACGCAAAACTGTTCGATCGCCACGACTAAGCTCAACTGGTTAGCAAGCGGCACTTCTTCGCCCGCGGCCGCACCCGCTTGATGCTCTTCCTCACACGCCAGCGATTCGAAACTAGCAAGCGCTTCGCGATAGTCACCGCGCTTTACGTATCGCAACCATTCATCAAATGAAACAGTCAAGGCAGGTCCTTGGAAAGGGAACAAGGGGAAGGGGAAGCGAAAAAGGCGTGACGAGGAAATTTGCTCTTTGACACCCATGTCATTTTTAACATTTCAATCACGAAAGTATGCCCCCTAATCCCGTCTTTGCGCCTTGACATGCGCTTGCGGGCGGTCCCTTCAAACCGATGCAACGGTGCTCTAATTGACAACCTCGGGTAAATCGGAGGGGTTATTGGCGTGGAATGGGCCGTAAAGCTTGCCTTTTCGCCCTTTTTTGATCGGGGGAATCCGTTGGCTCTTGGAAAGCTAAACCGCTCGATCCAGAATGAAGGGGACGTATGGGCGAGACAAGGACGCGATAACGGGGAAACGATGTTGGAAATCGGTGAAATCATAAAAGAACGGCGGAGCCAACTCGGTTTGTCCCAAGAGGACCTTGCAAAGCGGGCCGGCGTTGCGAAACGGACGATTCAGTCGGCAGAGTCCAAGTCAGCCAAAGCGCGCCAGTCACTTCGGCCAAAAACACTAAAGGCGATCGCCACCGCTTTGAACCTTGAGAGCGACGCTTTGATAGAGGGGCCAGCTGTTGACGCAGAGGACGCATTCGGCGACGACCTGCTAACGTTGCACGGCTTCGTGCGCCGAAAGATCCTGCCCTCTGAATCCTCTTACTGTCATAGCCGCTTTGAAGCGGAAGCGGCGATCGGGTTGATGCGGGATAGTTGGCGAAGTCATTTGCTGCGATCAGGGCGTCAATTGTCGGAGTGGTCGTTTGCGGTCGCGGATCGAATTTTAAACGAGCGATTTCTGACGTACCAAAGTCGCTATCTAGACATCTGGCAAAAAAATCCAGGGACGATCCGCTTTGCAGTCGATGGAAATCGCAAAACAGGGGTGAGCGTCGTCTTGCCAGTTACCGACGAAGCGTACGACTTACTGTGGCGAGGCGAGATCGACTACTTACAAATTACCGCCGAGGATATCCTGCCCAACAGCCAGAACATTGTGATCGATTCCGCGGTCGAATTCGCCGAGAATCCAAAGCTCTCGTGGTTCCAGATTACAGAGCGGTTGAGCTATGCAGTTTTCTCTCAGTTAGCAACTCTCTCCGTTGACCCACGAGCCGACGATTTCCGGATGGTCTCCTTCGGCGCAAGTGACGCGAACATTAAGCGGTTGCGGAGCAACGGATTCCGTGTCAACGGCAACCAAATGCCCACCTTTGATTTTCCGCTGCTCGAATTTGCCGCGAACAATTTCGATTTGACCGACGACCAGTACGAACGTACCTCTACGGTCGCGCACGTTCTTCATTTGCTGCAACGACGGCTCGGGGCAAACACCGCGACCCGCGTCAAAAGGCAGGTTGTGTCCCACGCTCTAGGCGCTCTTCGCTCGGTCTCGACACCGAATGGCAACAATAAGCAAACGGTTAATTGACGATCATTTTCTGTTTGCTCTTGAACTGACTAGACATCAATTGCTGGGGTCAGCATCCGACTCGCAGCCGCGCTGTCTTTGCCTGGCGTCCGAGAATTCCGGGACGTTTCCGCTTTGCTGTCATACATTTCCCATCGCGGCTTGGTTGCCATTGAGCCACCGTGCAAGTGCCAAAACTTGTGAAAGCCGATCTCGCTCGGGCTACCGATCTGGCTTGCATTTTCCCGCACCTGGATTGTTATGCCAGCGGTCGTAGCATTCAAATAGCCTGTCCGCCGTCGCCACTGATCGCCCGTCCAAGTCTCCAGCGTCTCGCGCACCGACGGGTCCATTCGCCCGGCCCCGCTTTCGATTCGCCAGTGGCCATCAACCAGTTGAGCACGATCACCAGTGTCAATACAGCGTCCGTTGTTCTCCAAGATCAAAGCACTAGATCCACTGGCTGGGATTCGATTGATCTCGGTGGCGACTTTGAGGAACTTTGGCAATCCGGTCGGGAACCGCTCGATGGCCGCAAAGCAAGAATGACCGATCTCCGCGACACCGTACGCGTGCAGAATCGTCAACCGGCAACCTCGCTCGCGCAACAAGTCGATCGCAAAACGCTCCAGTGATGCCGGGAAGAAATAACCTCCCGCCGCCCACAGCATCTGCCGCGGAAGCTCTCCCTCGTACTCACACAGACGAACCAACAAGTCCGCGCCGGCCAAAGGCTGAGCCACCATGATCACCGGCCGCAGTTCATTAGTCGCCAACCGCATCGAACGGATAAAGGTCGGGGGATGCAAGTACGTGTCCACAAGCGGCGCAAGCCCACCCAGCCCCAACGCCGCTGGGTAAGCATTGATGATTAGCGCGCTCGAGTTCAAAAACCGACGCAACGATGGAAAGACTTGGGCCAACTGCGCGATCCTTGCCCCTGACTCCGGGCCAAGCGTTCGGTAGCCGTAAGGATCCAGTGAACTGGACCCCGCTGCGAACGACAGCTGACGATTGGGAAACGGCATTGGTGTATCTGCTTTCTTTAGTTTCTAGAGAGCGAGCACTTCAGTTCAACACGGATTTCGAATCCATTGCGGTACGCGAAATTTCGTCCTTACCGCAATTGCCCGTACAGAATCTCGAACGGTGGCTCGACATCCAAACCGACCAACCGTTGCTCGGCGACCATCGTTCCCTTAACGTCCCACGAGCGAATCTCAAAATGCTCGTTCAGCTGACGCATCAGCCAAGTCGGCTGCCAGACGGTTGTCGGAATCCAATCGTCCCCGTAGTCAAACACACCGCGAGTGAACGTTGACGTTTCCTCATACCACGCTTGCTTCCAGCCAAAGCTATTCAACCCAATCGCTTGCGTTCGCCGCGAGGTAAACGCATCGCCCGGGACAACCATTGCAACCGTGCCACCGGGTCGCAGTACCTGACAGATTTTCTCGATCACTCCTTGGACTGCTTCTTCGGTGTGAACATGGTTCAGGTACCAAGCCGCGGTAACGATGTCGAACTTTTCTGCGGGTGGCACAAAATCTTCAAAGCTACAACACTCAAACTCAAACTTGTCGCCCAGCTCGTGCTCCCGAGCGATCCGAATCAACTCATCTGAACTGTCAACACCGACAACTCGGTCAGCAAATCGAGACAGCAAACGCGTTGACTCGCCGTGCCCGCAGGCGATATCCAACCCCAGCTGACAACGATCGGTCAAAGTGTGCTCAATCGCCTGAGCCAAGCATTGATGCACGGTCGCGTAGTACTCACCCACGCGATCATTGAGCGTTTTGTATTCGTCGTAGCGATTCCATTGATAAGTTGTTGACATGACTGGTTCTTTCTGAAGCCTTGACGGCAACGGTAGAGAAAATGGTAAGGATTTGCGTTTGAAAACGAGTGAGCGTACGTCTACAGAGCGACCACTTCGTTAGCGTGCTCGCTTGATCGGTAACGCGCCACGGTCAAGCACGGCTTGGACGTCGGTCAGAAGCAGCGGATCGTCAACCGATGCGAATAGGTCTTGGCAGAACGATCGGCGAGTTGGGTCGGCCGGCAGAATCAACGGCACACTATCCGTCCCAAGTGTTGGATGAACAAAATCCCAGCCCTGCAATGCCACGTATCCAATTCGCCGATAGAAGGGAACCAGCTTACGTTCGACGTTAATGACATCTATTCGAGCCCCGTCAGCCAGTTGATCGCGCCACGCTTCGCGGATCATCAACCGTAACAAGAACATTCCGGAATGCGGGTTCGAACTAATCCGAAACTTGCAGGCTGAAACAATCTGTTTGCGGTACTGATCAATCAGCTGAGGCGGATAGCATGACTGGCAATCGATCAGACCGTCTCGAGTGCGGGGCGTCGTTAACGTCCCAACCGGTTGGCCTGAGTGAAACACGACGTAGTGCATGCTGTACTCGTCGAACGAGTAGAACGGCAGAGCATCGTCCGCCGTGCGACGAATGGCCAACACGCTTTCGAAAATGCTACTGGCAGTTCCATACCCACACCTCAGCAACAACTGCTTTTCAGGGTTTTGGTGGAGAGTTCGTTCGGCAACGGTACGGATCATGGAAGACACCTTCCTTCCTCGGGTCGATGAGTGATTAACGGCAGGAAGCAGAACGAGCCTTGGTTTTCTCAGGGGCTAAGAAAGCCCAGTCCGCTGCGACGTCCAATCGGAAACGAGGGTTTAACGCCGCTCGATTGAGCCACAGTTCGGTGAGCCTAACTATCTGGAGGCTAATGTTGACTGCTTACTCTTAGCCCAATGCGACACGCTGTGACATCGCGACGGTTTCGTGTTGTCCCAACGAGTCGCCGACACAACGGCATCACCGAAGCTCAACACAACCGATCAAAGACGTGCATCCGCGGTTTCGCCAAAGGCAGCAAGAATCGACGAATCGGCTCGCGAAAATCTCAAAAAAAATCTTGGCTGTCGCCAGCCAATCACACCTCAGGAAAGAAGGGCGCAATTCAACGCGCAGCAGGTCGTTGCAGCTAGCATTAAGCTTGGCTGAAGCCATTAGATTGAAAGATCAGCGTGGATCTCGCACACGCACAGCATGAGGCTAAACCCGCACGCTCATTTCGCGACGGGGACATCACCAAAGTTCATCAAGCTATCTGGCGTTAAGAGAGACGCAGCGGCATCAAAGCCGCCAACCAACATCAAACGCAACCGCATCGCGAGCAAAGTTTGCGATCGGTTCTAGCTGACCGATCGGCGCGGCAAACCCAGCTCTTTCAACAAATGCTGACCATCGGGCGAAGCGTGCAGCTTTTTGGTTGCATGGTTCAAACTGCGCCGCCACGCGCCCAGCGTTGGGAATTGAACGCCTGAATACAACTGCTCTAAGTCATCGCGAACCTCCGCCGGACAGGCCTCGGCACCTGTGTCGATCGTAGCGTGAATCTCTTCCAACGTGGCCGAGGAACCGATGTACTCAGTCACCAGCTGAAACGATCGTATCGCGCGGTGTTGCATGGGTGGCAGGGAGCTCCACGTATTATGCCGGACGTGAGGGCCGGATTCGGGCGAGATGAAATCATCATCGAGGTCAACGATGCAGCGGCCTTCTACATCAAAAGCTTGACGAGAATATATCGTGATGCCGGTCGTCAGTGAAAAACTGGCCAACGCCTCAGCGACGTGAGCGGTCTGCGGCGGATATTTCAGCAACGTCGCAAGCGAACGGTCTGCAATCCCCGACGCTAAAAAACTGGCCAACCAATCCCATGGTTCACGATCGGCGGTCTCAACTGACCGCTGAATATTTGACAACGCGCGATCAACTAAACGCTTGGATCGAGAGGACCAATCAGGTTCTTGACTCAGCACTAACATGGCTAGCCCAACACTCCCCGCCATATTTGACTCGTCGTCCAGCGACCGGTTGAGAAAGTCTCTCGCCTGTAGAATGAGTGATCGGGACCAAGCGATCGATCCCCCTAGACCGAACTCCATCGCGATCGCACGTCCCTCGATCTCATTGGTCTCGATGGCTTCAGAAATCTGTCGCTCGACAAAGCGGCAGGCCAGCTCGCATCTCGCCTGGCCTGCGATAAAGGTCCGGGCATAAAACGACAGCAATCGTGCGAAACTCGTCCGCCGGAAAAACGCGGTCGGCGATTGCTCTGCCGCGAACTGAATTCGCTTCTCAAGCCAAACTCGATCGAGCGGCGTGCAAGTTGCAACGGCTAGCTCGAAAAGAGCATCAGCCATGTCGGGCGACGATTCGGCGGGGAGTGTTTGAACAACCGACTGAATCAGCGACTGATCCACCACCGTCGCCAGTAACCCACACGATTCTAGCCGCACCTCGATCGGCGCGTTGACGTCTGTGGCCCAAGCAGCCAACAAACGCTGGCCCGCATCAATCGAACAGCCTGCTAACGCCCGCAGTATGCCCAGCACGCGAACGTCGGTCGCCGGTAGCAGCATCAATCGCGACAACAGGTGATCACGAACATGCCTAGGCAGTGGTGGATCATGCGCCGGCGTCGCGGATTCGCGACGCAATTCGCAAACCGCGATGCGCGTCAGTTGTTCTCGCACCCAACCCGGATTCCAGAAATTGCCAGTTATCAAACTCAGCCAATCATCGGTATCCAGCTGCCATGCAGTTTGGCTCAGCTGGTCCAGCAGCTGCCGTGTTTCCTCAACAGACAGTGTTGGTGTCTGATCTTGGTTGACCAATCGCTCAAGCGCGTGCCGCGCCGCACTCGGTTCACGAGCGTCGAGTGGCGTAGGCGAATCCGTCGGTTTAGGCGGATCAAACTGAACGACGACGTCCTGCAGTACCGATCGAACAGGCGTTTGAGTCACATCCGCGTTCGCTCGGACTCGCAACTGATCACAAATCTGCCGCCAAGCGACTGGGAATATTTTTTCCCAGTTAGCGGCAGCGCCAATTCGAGCGACTCGAACAACGACCAGCCCAAAGCGATCCGGGGTTCTGATCGCGTCCAAAGCGAGTCGCAAACTTGTCTGCTGTGTTTGCGGGTTCAATCCGGCAAAAAACGCCAACACGCCAACACGATTTTTGGCTCGCAGTGCCCGCTGCCAATGCCGTTCAATCGTTTCGTCATCCAATGTGGCCAGCTGCCGAGCAGCCAAGTACTGCTGAATCGGGATATCCAAAAATGCCCAGCGATTGACCAACCCGGGAACGCGACGAATGAACCGCGAGCGCATGATTGCGTCAGGAAGTACCGGGCCCAAATTCGTTTCATCTTCCTGAAACGTAAACTTCGTGGCCGCCGGACTCATCACCATCTCAAACGCAAGGGACTCAAGTGATCGCAAATGCTCGGTCCTAAATGCTCCTCCGACCCCGCTCGTTTCCCGTGCTTGCTCCGCCAACCAACTGCAAACCTGCTGAAACACCTCGGCTTGGTTAAAATTCGGCTGGTCGACCAAAAGCCTTGCGACCATCGAGCGTAACATCGAGTTACTGGATAACGCTAAGCACACCGATTGGTTGGCGGTCATTTCAAGACTGCCGTTAGCGATTCGGCACGTAGACGAGGGTCTCAGTTTCTCGGTTGTTCGCTTTTGGCCTACCAAAGAATTGCGGCCGTAGTTGAAACCCGACGCGTCAGCGGGTGCTGGATCATTCACTAACGACTCAGGTCGGGCTAGGCTCAGTATCGGCCCACACGAATCCGCGGAATTTCCTACGGGATTTTTGGGTGTGAATTCAAGAGTCCTCAAAGGCTCGAAACCGATGATCTCATAGAAGCCACTTTGGTGAGCCCTTTCGCCCACGGGCTTTCCAAACACTTGGCCAGCTGACCCAGTCGAACGCGATGTCACGATCGTATAAAAGTCGCGTGTATCGCGTCCGATCGTCGCACTGACCGGGTCGCGGACGTGAGGCGGCACCTCGTCCCAACCGTCGATCAAGAACATGAAACGTCCCGATTTGTTGGCCGCCGCCTTGAGGCACTTTGCCGTGTCTCGGTGCTGAGTAAACTCGTTCAGCTTCGAGGCAACAAAAAATTCGACAAGGCCCAGTTGAGGTCGTTGCTCTAAATAGCGAGCGTAGTCGGACAGTCGGATCGCAATCGCAAGCTCGAATTCCGGAATCAGGCCTTGCTGCGTCGCCCACGCCAGCCATTGGATCAACGCGGACTTACCCGACCCCGGCTCGCCAACGAGCAGACACTGATTTGAGGCTGAGGTAAACAAATGCTCAACTCCCGTCACCTCATGCACCCGTTTCGATGACTCGCTTGCGTTGCTCTCGCCCAGCCGCAGACGCAACCGCTGAAAAAAGGCATCAGACCGCGTTTCGGGATGGTCCGTTGGTTCGCCTGTAACCTGATTCCAGTGCGGATTGCTTGCCAGCTCTTCCTGCCACTGCATTAGAGCCCGAGCACACGCGCGTTTGACAGCTAGACTGAACGCCGGCCCTTCTGGCACATATTCGGACCTCGCGAGACTGCCTTGATCAAGCGATAGCCAACGCTCAATCTGCCCCGAGGTCTTTGGCGTCCGCCCGGTCTCAGACTGGGCTTCGCAGGCTCGCAACCATTGTTTCGCCCGTGAGCGAAGTTCACCGATTGAAACTTCGTCGCGCGATTCAAAATGCGAACACCAATCCTTGGCCAGCTGATCGACGTCAACACAAGTCGTCACCGGCAACACTCGCCGCAGCCGCACGAGCCCATTGACTCGTTCGCGAAGCCAATCGATTTGGCAGCGTTTCGGAAGCGGCTCTGGTGGGCTCAGGCCACGTGATAAAACGTCCACTTCGTTGGGGGCCAGCCAGCGGAACGCCCGAAAAAGCTCATCTCCATGCGAGCCTTGCGTTTGGATTTCGGTCATGGTGACTCAGTGCGTCATGCAAAAAGTGCGATAGGGTTCGCCAACCGAATGGGACGCCAATAGGCGAGTTTCGGCGGCAGACTGAGCCACTCACTTCTAAAAACGACGCTGCCAAACCATTCGATCGTATCGAGCGGCACAGCAACGTCTGCGCCAAACTGATTGAACCAAGAAAAACGCAGGCGTGGCTTATCGACTCAACCGGCGGCCCCAAAATAAAACGGACGACGGCAAGCCTACATTTGATAAATTTATCAGGTACCTCGCGAGAGGGTAGACGGGCAGCGCCCAAAAACCTCACAAAAACCACAAAGGCTGGCAACGCTTAGTTTCACATTGCCGGCCCATAATAGCCGAGGTGGTGCTTTACAGACGATCGATGCATTAGGTGGAAACGACGGCGAAAGGATTTGGTAATCGGGAGAAATCATCAGTGCCCACGGCTAGCTCAGCCGACCTCCGATGTTCAGGCTGGTAGATGAACCGCTCTTCTGTGACGACGGCTGCAAGGTCCGCGGTTTGGCTTTTCTGATTGGCAGCAGATTTGTTTGCTGATTTTGCAGTGCTACTTGCAGGAAGTTGAACATCAACCGTGTGCGGTGATAGTTCGCCACGCAATACCTTTACCTCCGACGGCGCGGTGATGCCTAACTTGATCGTGTTCCCTTTGATATTCAGTACCTCAACCTTGATGCGACCATCGATAAGAATGGTTTCGTTTTTCTTGCGTGATAGAACGAGCATGGGTATCTCCTTGAAAGTTTCGCAGAGCTTCCTGCTTGCGTAGTCTTTTGCGGTGCTTGTCGCACCTGGAAAAATGCTCCGGAGCGCCGGGTTACCGGCCGGGGTTCCACTCGTTCGATTCCTGCTTGAGCCAAACTCGTGTGACCTTGTCTCCGGGTCTGTTCTTATTTTCGCGACACCCTCGACACAGCTGGTCACGCCCAAAAAGAATTCTGGGAATAAGTCACGGGGACAGTCATGAGGCATCTGCTCAGAGGATTCACGGCCTTAGCTGTCGTCACCAACGGCTAGGAGCGGTGCTAGCACTGGTCGGTAAAGTTTGACGGTTATGCCGATCGCGGAGGGCATTCGGGCCGATTCTCGTGAGCGGGTGACAAGATGCAACGATTTTTCGGAATCTTCCGCCGCCCAGACGTCCGATACACCTCGCAGCGCCGCTTATATTGCCCAAGTGTTTGCCAAGACAAGAGAACTGATGAACTTGACCCGAAAAACAATCGCCCGAGCCTGTGTCGCTTCTTTGGTTGGACTCGCTTCGACGTCCACGTTGGTACAGGGACAAGACGCTCCGATGCCCGAACTCGAACAGGCTCGTTCGCCTGAGTACTCGATCCTAGAGCCGCTGGTCCCCAAGCCGATCCGGTCAAACGCCAACCGAAAGGACGAAGGCACTTCGAAAACGGTCAAGCAATCGACTGGAGCAAAGCTCAGACAGAACGTGCGTTTGGCCTCACGGCAACGACTGGGTG
This sequence comes from uncultured Pirellulaceae bacterium, assembly GCA_964558755.1. Classification (GTDB taxonomy): domain Bacteria; phylum Planctomycetota; class Planctomycetia; order Pirellulales; family Pirellulaceae; genus Mariniblastus. Next base: position 37,982 of record CAZLFF010000003.1, on the reverse strand, counting down.
TACGACACGCTGCCGGCAGCCCGATGTCACATCGCAGTATCGGTCGCAACGCCACAGAACTCACTCGTTCCCGTCGCCTTCCAAACCGATGAAGCTTTGACCGAATCATTGCTCAATCCAACCGGCGACGTCATTGTCGTTCATCCTCCGACCACGTTACCGGCGGCTCCCAACCGAAATTACTTCCGCGTTGAAAACAGAAGCGACTCAACCGCAAAGAACGTTGTCGTCCAGCTCGAACTGCCCGCTGGCGCAAAAGCCATGGAAGTGAAACCGTACGACACGGTTGTGGTTGGCCAAACGGCAATTTATCGCTTGCGGGAAATTGGCCCAAAACAGTCGGTGACCATCGAACTGTCGACCACACCCAACAGCCCGACCAACATCGCGTTTGAGTCACGTTTTACAATGGACCCGCTGGAGCGTATCGCCAGCCGCCCGGCAGCGACAATCAAAGCATCGGCCGCCCCAGCGCAGCCAGAGTCACGACCGGTTGAGGTCTGGTCACCCAAGGCTCCCGTCAGAAAAACTTCGGCTCCGATCAGCAACGCCAAGTCAAACGACGCTCAGCAGCCTTCACCGTCCGCAACCGATCGTGGAGCCAACGACATAGCGGCACCTCAAAGCATTCCAGAAACACCAACAGCCCCGTTTCGTCCACAAGAAACGAACGTGATCTCGGGTGCCGCCGCGCGTCAGGCTTGGGAGAAGAAAGAGCGACTACAATACGGTGAAACATCATTGCCCGGCCGAGTCATGGTTGCCAACCCACAGCTAAACGCTCAAGCGACTTCCGCTGCAGCGGCGAATGTGGCATCCGACACAGAGCCATTTCCACGAACACCGTCGGCAGTTGCACTGAATGAGGACGTGCAAGAGCAAAACGACAACGACAGCGACAACGTGGCTGCTAGTTCGGCCGCGCCAAATGTGGAAAGCGAGACGCTGGACCCAAGAACCAGTGACAGTATCAAGCCAACCAAGATCCAGTGGAAGTCACAGCTGACGACTCGAATTGCGGGGCCTCAACACGCCGTGACCGGTGAAGAAGCCGAGTACGAAGTGATCGTTGAGAACAATTCAATCAAGAACGCAAAGGACGTCATCGTCCAGCTTTCGATCCCCAAGGGCCTCGAAATCACGGTCCTCGATCGCAATGCTTGGTTCGATGGCAAGGCCCGTAAGATCACGTGGAAGCTACCGGCCGTCGATGCCGGTAGCATGGAAACCATTCGCTATTTGGCGAAAGTGA
>CAZLFF010000003.1:23995-36720 GCA_964558755.1 uncultured Pirellulaceae bacterium | reverse complement strand
AAAGTGACCTCACCCGACGATCAGCTCCAACGGGTCACACTGGGCGTCGAGAACAAGTTTCGCGGCCAGGCAACTTTCCAGTCCACGATTATGGATCAATACGAGTTGGCTGCTCCGCTGATGTCGTTTGAAAAAGATGGTAAAAGCTTGAAGTAAGCGTTCAAAAACGCAAACTCGTTTAACCAAGCCCGGCCCAGTCCATGCTGATTGCGGCCGGTTTTTTTATTCTTGATTCCACGCTCAAGCGACCTTGTGTTGCGTGTGTATACTGTCGCCCTTCGAAACTCGCCCATAAAACCCTCCTCACGCGACCGTGTCCTCGCCTCTTGTTGAAATTGAAAAACTAATCGCCGCCTCGATGCTGCGCGATCGGTTTCGACTACGGCGGGATTTGGATCGTGTTCGGTCGCAACTCAAGAAGAACGAGCCGACCGAATCCGCAATCGAGTCCTTGCTCGCTAAAGCCGGCGCGTCGGCAGAGAAAAGGACAGCTCGGCAGGAGAATTTGCCGGAGCTGAAGTTAGACGAAGACCTGCCAATCTTCGAACGTCGAGACGAAATCTGCCAGGCGATGCGAGATCATCAAGTCGTCGTTATCAGTGGCGAAACGGGCAGCGGCAAATCGACTCAATTGCCTTTGCTGGCCATGCAAGCGGGTTTCGGGGTCGCGGGCATGATCGGGCATACTCAACCCCGTCGCATCGCGGCCACAGGCGTCGCCAACCGCATCGCATCACAGCTGGGAACGCCACCCGGACAAGACGTTGGTTACAAGATTCGTTTTGCCGACAAAACGAGCGACCGATCTTACATCAAGCTAATGACCGATGGCATCTTGCTGGCCGAAACGCAATCCGATCGGTTCCTTGAACAGTACGACCTGATTATTGTCGACGAAGCCCATGAGCGTTCGTTGAACATTGACTTTCTGTTGGGCTATCTGACGACCATACTTCGTAAACGTCCCGACCTGCGATTGGTGGTGACATCGGCCACCATCGACACCCAACGATTCGCCCAACACTTTACGCTTGATCCAAAGAAGCCCGTGCCCGTCATCGAGGTTGCCGGCCGAACGTATCCGGTCGACATTTGGTATCGCCCGCCCGAAGGTGACGCACCCAGCAACGAATCGCAGAACCGCCAACGTGACACGATCGACCACTTAGTTGACGTCGTCGGTGAGGTATCGTCGATCGATAACGGGGATATGCTGATCTTCTTGCCGACCGAAGCCGACATTCGCGCGGCGGCCAAGAAGCTGCGAACCGCCTCATTGAGCGGTGGGGCAACCGAAATCCTGCCGCTGTACGCTCGGCTCTCGACCGACAAACAAAATACGATCTTTCAGCCGGGCAAGAAACGTCGCATCGTGCTGGCGACCAACGTGGCCGAGTCCTCGATTACCGTGCCACGGATCCGATTCGTGATCGACACGGGCACCGCGCGGATCAGTCATTACTCACCCAAAAGCAAAGTCCAGCGACTGCCGATTCAGTCAGTCAGCCAAGCCTCCGCCAACCAACGCGCGGGGCGCTGTGGCCGCATTGGGCCCGGCATCTGCGTGCGTTTATACAGCGAAGAGGATTATTTGGGACGTCCCGAGTTCACGGTGCCGGAAATCCGTCGCACGAACCTAGCTTCCGTAATCCTGCAAACGCTGTCCATGAAATTGGGCAAAGTCGACGAGTTTCCGTTTCCCGATCCACCGCGACCAGACACCATTCGCGATGGCTTCAAGACGCTTTTCGAGATCAGCGCAGTCGATGAACGCCGCCGCCTAACCTCACTCGGTCGACAACTGGCTCGGCTTCCGGTCGATCCGCGTATCGGGCGGATGCTGTTCACGGCGGACGATGAACATTGCCTGCACGAGGTGCTGATCATCGCCTCAGCGCTGGAAATCCAAGATCCGCGCGTGCGTCCAGCAGAAAAAAAAGGCGCAGCCGATGCGGCTCATGAAAAGTTCCTGAACGCGAAATCTGATTTCCTGACGCTGCTGAACATCTGGGATTTCTTCCATGAGCAAAAAGAAAATCTCTCACGAGGCAAACTCAAGAAAGCCTGCGAGCAAAATTTTCTTTCGTTTCCTTTGATGCGGCAGTGGCAGGACATTCATCGCCAACTGAAAGCCATGGCGGCTGACCAACGGCTGAAGCCCCGAACGCGACGCAATGACTACAACGCGATTCATCGCAGCCTGTTAAGCGGCCTGCTGTCGGGTGTTGCGATGCTGGGCGACCGCCACGAGTACACCGGCGCGGGTGGGCTGAAGTTTCACGTGTGGCCGGGTTCAGGCGTATTCGAAGAGAAACCAAAATGGATCGTATCGGCCGAGATCGTGGAAACGACGCGCCGTTACGCTCGGACGGTTGCCAAAATTTCACCCGATTGGCTCGAACCGATCGCCGGTCACTTGCTCAAACGTCGCTACACTGATCCGCACTGGAGCAAAAAACGACAATCGGTAATGGCGTCCGAGCACGTTTCGCTGTACGGCCTGCCGATCGTCAACGGTCGCTTGGTCGGTTACGCCCGCATCGACCCCGAGGTCAGTCGCGGGTTGTTCATCGAAGACGGGCTGGCCGAGCAGCAGTTCGAAAGCAACCTCGATTTCTGGACCCACAACCAGTGGTTGCTCGACGAGATCAAAAACGAAGCCGACAAGACGCGGAACCGAGACCTGATCGTCGACATTCAATCCATAATCCAGTTTTACCACGATCAACTGCCGCCAACGGCGACCGACGCGCCGAGCCTGAAAAAGCTACTGAAGGCCGACGCGGAACTTGAATCGCGTTTGAAGATGACGCGTGCTGACCTGCTACCGAGCCTGAACAATGATCAGGCCAAGCATCTGTTCCCCGATCAAGTCACCGTCGGCACGATGCAGATTCCGATGCAGTATCGTTTCGAGCCCGGTGCCGAGGACGATGGAGCCACCGTCCGCATTCCCCTCGAGGGTGTCGGCCAACTGGACGACGCGCAAACGGGTTGGCTGGTTCCCGGTTTGTTCGAGGAACAGATTGTGGCGCTCATTCGCAGCCTGCCGAAATCCCTGCGCCGGAACGTGGTGCCCGCTCCAGAGACGGCCGCAAAAATCGCGCGCGAGATGAAGGTCGGTCGCGGCCTGTTCAACGAAACAGTAGCGGCTCATTTGACTCGAATTGGCGGGCTGCCCGTGACCACCGCCGATTTCCGAACCGACAAAATTGGCGATCACCTGAAAGTCAATTTACAGGTCGTTGACGAAAGCGGTGAAGTGCTGGCCGAAGGTCGTTCGGTGACCGACATTCGCAGCCAATTGGGTGCTGAGCATGCGACCAGCGTGGTCGAGATCAGTGATGACCTCTGGAAACAAGACGGGCTGAACGATTGGTCCTGGGATGAACTGCCCAAGGAAGTACCAATCCAGCGCGGCGGGACAACGTTGAGTGCGTGGCCGACGATCGTTGATCAGGGTGATGCGGTGGGCTTGAGGCTGACGGACTCCCAGAACGCCAGCGATGCAATCACGCGACAGGGACTCGTTCGCCTGTTCGCGATCAAGAATCGAAAGGTCATCAAGTCTCAGATCAACTGGCTACCGGACTTCGACAAGCATGCGTTGTCACTGTCGCGTATCATGGGTGCGCAAACGCTCAAGCCGCAGTTAGCTGATCTGATTAGCCGCGTCGCGTTCGTCGATCGGCAAAAAATCCCGCGAGACCGAGACCAGTTCGACGCGATGCAAGCCAACGCCGTCGAACGCGTATCGATTGCGGCGCAAGATATCGCGAAATGGCTGCCGCGCATTGCCGACGCGGCGTTTGAAGCGAAACTAGCAATTGAAAATCTGCCGAACCGATTCGAACGCACGCGTGTAGATATCAACCGACAACTAGAACACTTAGCGCCGAACCAGTTTTTGGCTTCGACGCCTTGGCAGTGGTTGCAGCAGTATCCTCGGTATCTGAATGCGATCGCGTATCGCACCGAGCGTCGGTCTTCGACGCCCCGCGAAAAAGAAGACGACGCGATGGGCCAGTTGGATCACTACTGGCAGCAGTATCAGACTTGGAAAACTGCCCAAGATGCTCAGGCGATCGTTGATCCAGAACTGGATACGCTGCGGTGGATGATCGAAGAGTTTCGTGTCTCGCTGTTCGCGCAATCTTTAGGCACAACAGTGAAGGTCTCGCCGACTCGGCTGGACAAGCAGCTCGCAAAAGTTCGACGCGTGTGACGGCGACGCAAGGAAGCTCACCAACGCCATCACGGCATGGGCATCAGCGACCGTGCCTGCTCGCTCGGGATCTCGGCAAAACCTAGCTGCCGAACCCAAAACTGTTGTCACTCGCTGGCGTTCGCGTGGGTGTCGTTCGCTTCGGCGGTGTCCGCGTAGGCTTGGAACTTTCCTCAAAAAGATTGCGATTGCCGAGGCTGGAACGTGAGCTTCCTGCCGCCGGGCGTTTGGGGCTTGGACCGGCCGAGAGTGAGCCAAAAGCTGAGCTCGTGTTTCCAGCGGTTGATCGAGAGGCCGTGTTCAACGACGGGCGGCCATCGGCACCCAAACTGGAACTGGAAGTCGGCGGTTTTGGACGACTGCTGGCTGAGGCTCCACCCCAAGTCGGGCGAGTTGATTGAGCGGGTGGGGCGGTTTTTGCCTGGCGGTCACCGAAGATACTCGGACCGGTTGAACGGCTCGCTCCACGCGGAGGTGTCGTACTGGCCGTGCGAGCTGATGACAACGCTGATCGATTCGCGCGAGGTGAGCCAAACGCGTTGGTCGGTGAACTTGGCGGCCGGCGATCCGAAAACGCTGTTGTGCTGGCGGTCGACGTTGGCGAAGCCATCGGCGGGGTTTCCGTTTTGGTTTTTGGTGCGCCAATCAACATTGCGGCGGTTTGTTCAGGCGTTGTGTACTGGCGAGTGATGTTCATCGCGTAGTCCGCGATGGCTTGGTTGTAGTTGGTCACCGACGCCAACAGGTCTTTTTCTGACACTCGCCAGACGCGAGCAGCTTCTAAAACTGACGCCAACGGAGTCTGACGGTTTTGGTAGGCGGACAACGTTTGCTTGATTGCCGCCTGCGACATCTGTACCGTTTTGGCTCGGCTTTGAATCAGCTCCAGCGTTCGCGGCAACATTTGATCGATACCCGTTAGCTTGGCGGGCAATAAGTTGCGAGAACGATAAAGTTCGTAGTGCGTTTCGTAACGCTCGACCAACGGCAGATCACTGGGCAACGGGTTCAGATTGCTACGTCGCGTTGGCATAAAGCGTAGGAGCTTGGCTTGCGATTTACCCAATTGAATTTCGGCAGCCAGAACTTCGTTGTCAGCCGCTGACCGAGCAGCATCCAACAAACCTCGATCACCCCGTGATGAGGCTTGTGGAATGGAACTCAACCATTCTTTGTAAGCGATTGCGTTCTGGGTTGAGGCCCAGTCAAACCAAGTTTCCCAGTACTGACTGACCATCGGCTGGCGGTTTTGAGTCGGCAATGGCTGTTGCAGCATTTGCTCCAACGACATCGGCTCGCCCGGCAGTGGATCAGGAGCGTTATCCATTGAGTAACGATCAACGATCTGCTTGGCGAGGTTCTCTTGCGACTCAGAACCGGCAGCCGCAGTCGTATAGCTGGTCGTGGCGATGTTGTTGTCAACGATCGGCGCCGACTGAGCAGGTCGTTGAATTGGCTGCCTACGTACTAGCGGCGGCTGGGCAACGGGCAAGGCTTGCGGCTTGGCTGGCTGACCAGAGAACAGCTGTGAGTTGAAACGCGAATTCTTGGCAGAAGGCATCACAGCCCGCGGCGCGGGATCGGCATCCGCGAAACGGTCGGCAGTCAGCGAGTCGGCGACGGGGCGGGTTGAACGAACAACCGGTGGCGTTTTTCCAAACGCTTCGTCGGGCTCTGGATTAGCAACGCGAGACCGCAGTCCGTTGTGCGTGTTCGGGTTCACTAAACCGTTTTCCTCATCCCGCAAATCGCTTGGCGTAACTCGTACCGTGGCGGTCGTGGCACCGGATGGGTTCTGCTGCCAAGCTGGGGGCGCCGGAGCAGCGAACTCATCTTGCTCGTCTCGAACCGGATGAGCAAACGTGCCCCGAGCATCGGATCCTTGCTGGGCTTGGCCCGTCGGTTCGGATGCTTGGGTGTTGGTAAAATCAGCAACCGTCGGGCTCGGTGGAATCTCAAATCCTGGTCGTACTGAGAAAGCATTGCGATTAGGTGCCAAGCGATCTTCATTGCCCGCTGAGGCATCTTCGCTCGGGCGCGAACGAAAGGACGACGCCGTTGGCTGGGGATTGTCATCGTGAATCAAAATCGACTTCTGGCCGACAGGAGCCCCGTTGACCGAAAGCTGTGCGGCAACGGCGGGCGTCGAGATCAACAGGCAGCTGGCGATTGCAACGGCGAAGCGTGGGTTGAACAGAAATTGGTTGAAGCGATCGGTTTTTCGAGCTTGATGGAGCATCCGTGCACCTTGTATTCGATTCGAAACGACAGGAAACCATTGCCGCGATATCCGTGTATCGCGCCGCTGGTGATTCCGTTTGAAGACCCTCAGAACTACCTCTCACAACCAAAAACGTTAGCATCCCTCGCTAACGCGTCGGGTCATGATTAAGGATCTAATTTCCAGTTGCGCGTCGGGGTGAAGTTCTGAAGGGTCCTTAATGTGTTCCGAATCAAAAACGGCGTCAATCCGAATCGGCAGCGGTGGATTCGCAGGCAACGGGGCCGGCACCCAGCAGTGAAATCACAGGCGTTGCGGATGTTGGGCACCCCAAAAGTGCTATCACTTTCACGCTCGACCGGCCAAGTGCAAAACGAAAATGCAAGCGACGCTGTCTACTTCGGCGGCACCGAGGTTAGCTCGGCCAGCCATTCACCCAACATCTCAACGGGTAGCCCCACGACGTTCGACGCCAATCCTTCTTCGATATGAATCCACCCCAAGCCGTCTTGGTAACCGAATGCTCCGGCTTTGCCCTGCCACTGATTGGAATCCAAGTACGCATCCAGCTCGTCGGCGGGGAACGAGTCCATCTTCAACGTCGTGGTTTCCAAATGAACCGAGTGTCGATCGGACTCGCAATCCCACAAGCACACGCCCGTAAGCACCCGATGCCGCCGTTGGCTCATCGTCTCCAGCATCCGCCGCGCGTCGGCACGATCGATTGGCTTGCCAAGAATCTCCCCGTCGCAGTCCGCCACCGTATCGGCAGCCAACACAATGCCTCGCTGGTAGCGGTCCGCAATCGCTCGGGCCTTCGCGACGCTGGCCGCTTGAACAAAATTGGCGGGGGACAAACTACGATCGACTTCCGCCTCCACCGCATCGTCGGGCGGATCAACGGTAAACGTGAATCCATGCTCAGTGAGCAACTGATGACGGCGGGGCGATTGGCTGGCGAGGATCATCGAGGTTTTCGTGTCGGTCATTGCTGGCTAGTCATGGCTGGCGTTTGTGTTACCGTGTTCGGGATGACACCCAAGCTTACGATTCTATACGAAGACAACCATCTACTGGTCGTCGACAAACCGGCTCCACTGCCCACCATGGGCGCGAGCGAGGGCGAAGATAGCCTCGTGAACATGGCCAAGGATTACTTGCGAGTCAAATACAACAAACCTGGAAACGTGTTCTTGGGTGTCGTTAGCCGGCTGGATTCCTTTGTCACGGGAGTCGTTGTGTTGGCTCGAACTTCCAAAGCAGCCTCGCGGTTGAGCGAACAGTTCCGGTCCCGCAGCGTTGAGAAAACTTACTGGGCGATTGTTGCCGACCCGCTGCCCGGTCTTGCTGCGACCTTGGAACATCAAGTTTACAAAAACGAATCGCGACACCGGATGCAGGCCGCCGACATGACGATCGCGGCTCCCGCCGACGCCAAAATGGCCCGATTGTCTTATCGAACCTTGGGTACCAATGGGGAGCGAACGTTGATCGAAGTAAAGCTGGATACCGGTCGCAAGCATCAAATCCGTGTCCAGCTAGAGGCCATTGGCTGCCCGATTGTGGGTGACCGAAAGTACGGCAGCGAGGTCACATTCAAACAAGGTGTCGCGTTGCACTCGCAGCAACTGGCCATCGATCACCCGACCAGCAAAGAGCGAATGACCTTCCAAGCCCCACCGCCAAAGTGGTGGCGGATATCACGATTTAGTTCAAGCCAGTAAAAGTCATCGGGTCACTCGTAAGATGAGCTCGACCGCCCCAGAAGGAACGTTCCGGTGGGAACCCCCGCCACTCGCCGGTGAAAATCTCTTAAAAATGTCGTCGATGGGTCTAATTGAATCGTATATTTAGGGCCGTAGTCTGCGTCAAACGCCAGACATCGCTGACTGTCTTCCTTCCCCGTTTTCTTTTTCAATCGTCACTAATTTGCTGCGACCCCAACGCCCCGCATGAGCCCCACGCAGAACAAATTTCGAGAGGCTGCCATCGCCAGCAAGCTGGTGACCGAAGACGATCTGCAAACGGCGATCGCAAACGTGATGTCCTCCCCCAAGAATCTCGCAAAACACCCGAATGAGATCACGGACAAGCGGATCGCCAGCAAACTGATCGAGATGAAAATTATCTCGCCCTATCAGGCCGACCAACTGCGTTCCGGGCGAAGCAAGCTAACGCTCGGGCCGTACGTGATTACCGATTGGATCGGGCAGGGCGGCATGGGGCAGGTTTTTAAGGCCGTCCATCAGATGCTGGGCCGCGAGTGTGCGATCAAAGTTTTGCCGCTCCACAAAACCACACCGGACGCGATCGAGAACTTTCGCCGCGAGATCCGGGCCCAAGCGAAACTGGATCACCCGAATCTTGTCCGCGCCTACGATGCGGGTGAGGACGGGAACGTGCATTACTTGGTCGTTGAGTACGTTGCTGGCACAGACCTGCGACGGTTGGTTCGCACCAAAGGCAAACTATCGGTACAACAGGCATCGAACATCGTCAAACAAGCTGCCGAAGGACTCGCCCACGCTCACGCGAGGAACCTCATCCACCGCGACATCAAACCCGGCAACATCTTGGTCAGCCCCAACGGGATCGCCAAGCTCTCGGACCTAGGTCTTGCGTTTTACCTAAACGACCCCAACGATCCGCGCGTCGGCAAGATCGTTGGAACCGCCGACTACTTGTCGCCCGAGCAGATCAAGACGCCCCTTCAGATTACGAGTGCGAGTGACATTTATTCACTGGGATGCACGCTGTACTACGCCGTCACTGGCAAAGTCCCGTTCCCCGGCGGCACGCCCAAAACAAAAGCCATGCGGCATTTGGAAGAAACGCCTTGGCACCCACGCCGTTTTAATGAAGAAGTCAGCGACGATTTTGTTGACCTGATCGGCGACATGATGGAAAAGGATCCAAAGCAAAGGATCCAACAGGCAGGAGAAGTTGCCGAACGTCTCGCGCCGTGGGCCGACGACAGTGGTCCCGTTTATCCTGACGAACTTGACAGCCGCCAACGCTGGTCGTCCGGCCCGCCGGGAGACACCGACGATCAAGACACCAACCCAAGCATGGACGTTGGCATGGCGTTCGGGGAAGGCAGCGATGGTTCGCAAAGCAACTTGCAGGGCACCAACGGCGGCGGTGAACTCTCGACCGACCACAGCTCGATCTACAAGAGCTCGATCAAACCGCCGCCACCGCTCTCGATGGTCGAGCAATATTCGTCGGCCAAGCGGCTGAATGACGATTACCAATTCGGCATGAGTGAACTCATTATCACAGGCGTCGTCTGCCTAGTGATCGGCCTGATCGCGGGTGTCTTGTTGACCTTCATTAGTAGCGGCAGCTAATCACGGCAGACTAGTACTCGGCCAAGATCGGCAGCACTTCCGTTTGCAAACCACCGGTTACGTGAACTTCGCCATCACCGTCGATGTAGACGTTGATTTCGCTGCGGACACCAAATGCGTCTTGATAGATGCCGGGCTCGATCGAGAAACACGTGCGCGGCATGACGAGGCGGTCCTCCTTGGTTTCTAGGTTATCCATGTGAGCCCCGTTGCCATGAGTCTCTTGGCCGATATTGTGCCCCGTGCGATGGATGAAATACTGACCCAGCCCCGCGTCATCGATCACGTCACGCGTCGCCTGATCGACCTCCCACCCTTGAAGTGGGCTGCCAGCCCTAAACCCGACGCGAACTTTTTCAATGCCCGCATCGCGTGCCGCAGCGACAACGTTGAAGACCCGCGAGTACTCGTCGGGTACCGTCGTGCCGACAAAACCGACCTTGGTCAGGTCACTGTAAACGGCCTGCAGCTGGTCCAGCTTGGCCCACATATCCAGTAACACAAAATCACCTTCTTGGATCAGTGCATCAGTCCCTGGCCGAGGTGCATAATGAGGATCGCCGCTGTGCGGACCAACTGCCACGATTGGTGGATGATAGGTCGTCATGTTGTTGGACGCGTAGTAGTCCATCACAAACGACTGGACGTCGGTTTCACGAATCGGAGTTCCCGCGCGAACGTGGTTGGCAATGAAGTCCCACGCTTGATCAAATGCACCGCGGTTCAATTCATCAGCACGCAGGTGCAGCTGCCATTGGTCCTCTGTCCAAACGGCCTCGAAAAACTGGACAAGGTTGCCAGACGAAACCACATCAACACCAAACGAACGGACCAACTCAACCGTGCCCGCATCGACTTTAGAGACATAAGGGTTGGCGTTGTTGGGCGAATACTCCATCGCTACTCGGCCACTACCAGCCAACGTGTCTCGCAACGCTCCGTGCAACTCTTCCCAACGCAGGTAAATCTGTTTCTCACCCGGCAGGTGATCGAGTGCCCCGGTTTCGATACGGTGGACGATTTTCTGTGGCTGACCCTCGGCCGGAATAAAGTAAAAGAAACGTCGCGATCCGACCTCGGCGGGATCAAGCCCCAGCACTCGTAGGGCCAACACATTCATCCCACGAAAATCGTAAAGCAGCCAGCCATCGAGCCCAAACTGGCCGATCGCGGCTTGGATCGCGGGCAGGTCAAAATTTTGAGTGTCGTGCATCGGGGTTTCCATCGGCGTTTCAAAAGGGCGTGCGAGCGATGCTCAAACTACGCCCATCCAAAGGCGTATCGATTATCTTGGACCGGCGAGCAAAAAAAAGAAACCGGGCCAATACTGCGTGCCAACCCGCGAACGACCACGTAAACTAGAGTGCCTTCACCCACGCCATTGGAACTCTTTCACAAAGTGAAAATACTCATGAAGCGATTTCCGTTTGCGACCTCGTTGTTAACCATCGCGATTGGCTGTCCGCTGCTTCCCGCCCACGCGTGGGCTCAATTGGACCAAGTGGCGGCCGAGGTTGCGGCTGACGCTGCCCACCGGCCGGAAGATGGCTTGGACCCGGGCGGATCCGAAGAAGCAACCATCGAAGAAGATGAATCGAACGAGCCAATTGTTGATTCGGCCGCGGGTGAAAAAGCGGTCCCCGAGAACAAGCGTTTCATTCGCTTTCACATGTGGGACGGAGCGATCGTGGGTGGCGAGGTCCAGAACGATGAGCTGACCGTCCGCACCGAGTTCGGTTCGCTGCAAATCCCCATCGATCGCATCCACTCTTTCTATCCCGGCCTAGACAGCTTTCCCGAACGCGACGCGCAGATCGCCGGCTTGGTAAAAGATCTAGGTGACCGTAACTACGACGTCCGCGAGCAGGCTCATCGAAAACTAAGTAGCATGGGCTTAGTCCTTCGCAAACAGATCGCAAGCTTTGACGACGGTGGCAGTGCCGAACGAAAGAAGCACTTGGCTGACCTTCGCAAAGAGCTGGATGAAACTCTCGAAGACATGGACGACGACGGTGAAAGTGCCGACAACGCAAAAGACCGCCCGCTCATCCGCGGCGACACCGTGAACACGCCAAACTTTTCGGTCGTGGGAAAGATCGAACAGCCAGCTTTTCAGATTGCCAGCAAATACGGTGACCTAACCATTCGCCTGCAAGACATCCGCTTCGCCGATCGCGATGTTCCGCAGCAGCGAACCGAGATTCGTAAAACGGTTTCGGTACCGGGATCGACCTTCTTCCAAAAGGAAGCCAAATCCTCGCGCATTCGGGTCAACAAGGGCGACCGGATCACAGTCCGCGGTAGCGGGATGGTGAACTGGACCAACTGGAACAACACAGCGTCGCCCGAGGGACTTGGCAATCAAGGGAACTGGAACGGTATGAACTGCGGTGCGCTCGCCGCACGAATCGGCAAGAACGGATCGCCAATCAAGATCGGCATGAAGCACTCTTTCATCGCCAAAAACTCAGGCGTCCTCTATTTCGCGATCGCAATGCGGGACAACTATGCTCAGAATGACAGCTATCGCTGGGACGGTGAATTCAAAGCAAGAATCGTGGTAAAACCAGCCCAGAAGTAGTGCCCACTGAGAACACGACCTTACCGCTAAGGAAACGCCAAACGCTTTTGTTGGCCCTTGGGCGGCGGAGGCGTACCGAGCGTGACGGCGATTTCTAGCGGCTTCTCTTCGCCCTCACGTTTGATCGTCAGCGTCACTTCGTCGCCCGACTCGTGACGATTCAGCAGCGTCATCAGCTTTGCCGGGTTACCGACGGTCTCTCCGTCCAGTCGTTTGATAACGTCCTCGCGCAGCACGCCTGCTCTCTTGGCGGGGCCGTCCTTCACTAGTTGGTCAACCCACAGGCCCTCACCCAACGGGTTGGGGATCGTGCCCACGCCCAAGAACGCGGGCTCGATGGACTGCCCG
>CAZLFF010000003.1:20261-23985 GCA_964558755.1 uncultured Pirellulaceae bacterium | reverse complement strand
ACATGAAGCGGAATCGCGAATCCGATTCCCGAGTCGTACCATTCAACGCCTGCACCAACGGTCTGACGAGACGGACTCAGCGGCACACAAACTCCGATGACTCGCCCTGTGAGATCAATCAAGGGGCCGCCATAGTTGGCCGGACTAATGTTGGCGTCCGTCTGAATCGCTCGACCGCCCACCCGGTTCTTTGCGCTCACAATTCCAATCGACAACGCCGGACTGGCATCACCGTAACCGACTCCAACGGACAGAGCCCACTGGCCAACCCGCACTTTGTCCGGCGCGACGATCGTTGGGGTTGGCATTTGAGTCACGTCGTCAATCTTCAGCAAACATAACTTCCGAGTATTATCCTGCCCCAGCAGTTTCGCCACGTGACGCTTTCCATCCGACGTAACGACGGTGATGACGGGCGGGCGAGTGATAAAGTTAAAGGTACTGGTGATGACGTAACCATCGTGGGCAATCATCACACCGGTGGTGTTGCCTTCGCCCCGTGAGCGAATGCCGCCAATACGCCCCTCGACAGCACTCACGCCACCGAAGGACTCGATCGTTACTAAGCATGGTTGAATCTTGGCCTCGGCCGCGCGGAAAGCCTTGGGCAACGCACGCAAAGCGGCGTGCTCGTTAACTTGAGCCGAAGCATTTGCCGCAGCCAGCAGCAAAATTAACACGAGAAACTGTTTGATCACGACGAGGGCTCCGCTAATTTCAGAATGAACCGCAAGAGTTTCTTACCTCGCTTGACCACAACCACGATTTCATGACTGTCTTGGGGCAACGCGATAACTTGATCGTACTGACGCACGGTGCCAATTTTTTCACCGCCGACCGAGACAATTAAATCGTCGGGTTTCAGGCCAGCGACCGCCGCGGGTGATTTCGAAACCACGCGATCGACATAAGCGGGATCGCGTTTACCGCCCAAGCGAAAGATCCGAATACCAAGATCAATATTCTCGGTTGGGTTTCTAGGCTGAGACTTTTCAACCGCTTGTTTGGCGACGAGTTTCTCGTTGACAAACCGATACAGTGTCGGGGTGGGCACGGCATAATTTAGTCGCGTGTTGGTTTCTGAGCTATTGATAATCTTGCCAATCATTCCGATCAGCCGACCGTCCGCGTCTAAAACTGCGCCGCCACCCGCTCCCGGATTACTGGTGATCGCATCGATCAAAATCAGATCGCCTTCGTAAGCCACATCACGAGTGTTCAACCGAGCCTGAATGCTCGTGCGCAGCGACACGATCCCCATCATGACGGACAGGGGCTCGTCTTTGTCAGCCACACGAAAGGCATTACTAACCGCGACGACCCAGTCACCTTTTTGCCCGATCGGTTCTTGGGATAACTTAAAATGTTGGGGCGTATTGGCCGTGATCTTCAGCAGCGCTAGTTTGCGGCGTCGGTCGCGGCGCAAAACCGTTGCGACATGAGCCGTACCGTCGGCAGTCAAGACACGAACCTGCTGACCATCGAGAATCGCACCCTGCGTCGTCAAAACATGGCCTTCACCGGAAACCAAAATCCCCGTCGCATAACTTTCAACGCGCCCCGCGCCGGCACCGAAGACCTTGACTAGTTTGGGCTGGCTGGACTCGATCGTTGGCTTGAAGAAACTCCACGGGTCGGCCGCAGCAACGCTCACCCTGCTAGCTGAGCAGATCATGACGCACACCAACGCAAGCACGGCGCGAACTCCGCTTGAAACGCGACGAATTTTTCGCGAGCTATTCATCGACGTTGTCCTCCTGTTGCTCGAAGGTCAACATCGCGTCGGTCCAGCTTACGTCGAGGGTCTCGATCCGCAGCAATTCGGTTTCAGCAAGCGACTCTACGAACGTGATCCGCTTGGGCAACTGAAATCCACCGATTGACTGCCACTGCTCGAAACGAACGGCTCCCAGTTCGTTGTCCCGGTTTGCTGCAACTTTGTGCAACATCGATTCCAACCCGTGTCGCCGGGAGGTCACGCCAAACCATGCGTAGAGTTCTTGCTGATCTTCGGCCAACCGATAACGCCAAGCCAACTCTTCGTTCGACTTACCCGCCCCGTCAATCAACCACCGCTGACGGAAGTTGATCGGCGACTTGTTGGTGTCAGCATCCGCTGCAGCGACCAACTGAGCCAACGTCAACGCCTGCAAGAGGGGCAATTCCTCGCACGCTTCACGTCGAGAAATCGTTTCGGACTTGCCCTCGATGGTCCGACCGAACTTGTTACGGTCAAACCAAAATTCAGAACGCTGTTCCCCCTGGTCCCAAACAACTCGACAACGCCCATCCGAAGCCAACCACATCGTCTGCTTGCCAATGGTTTTCAGTTCGGCCGATTGATCTGCGTCGCGCTTTTTCAGCTCACTTTCGATTCGCAGAACACTTGTCGGATCGGCTTGCGGCACTGCGAACGCTTCTACCCAGTGGCGCAAAAACTGATCGGCGTATCCCAAATTGATTCCTTGATCGCGCACGGTGCCTGGCGGTGTCGCCAGCAGAGCGATCATTTGTTGCTTCAGGTTTTCTTGTTGCTTCTTCTGTTGTGGGTCGGACGGTTCTTCTTCGGCCGGCGCTTCTTCACCGTCGGGCGCTGGTCCGCCGGGCGGCGGCATCTTTTTCGGGCGAGGCTGTTTCGGATAGGGCAAACCAAATGTTCTCACACGTAATGTTTGTTCATCTCCGTTAGGTTTACGAATCTTGAGCGTCGCGGGCCAGTCTTCGGGCAGCGTGCAGATAAGATTCGTGAACTGGTTGGCCGAGCGAATCGTGACTCCCTCGAACTCCAACAGCTCATCGCCCAAACTCAGGCCCTGCTGAGCGATCGGAGCCAAGCGGTCGATTTGCGAGCAGACCACTTTTCGGTCTCGATCACCAAAACTGGCGTCCAACGTCGCGTGCTCGGTGAGCTTGGTGGCCAACAGATCGGGTAAGAAATTTTTGATTTGATTCGATGAAATCGCATAACCCAAGCCAACATTCACGCGCCCGCGATCTTGAAAGCTGCCGCGTCCGTTAATCCCAATCACTTCGCCCGCCAAGTTGAACAATGGGCCTCCTGAATTGCCCGGATTGATCGAGCTATCGACTTGAATGCAGTTGCCGTACACCAACTGGTTCGCACCGGCACCCGGCTGATAACGCTTCACACCGCTGACGATGCCCAGCGTGACGGTTGGCGTTTGATCTTCGGCCAGCAAGAACGGGTTACCCATCGCCAACGCCCAGTCCCCTTGCTCAACCGTATCGGAATCACCCAGCGGAGAGCAGGGGAATCGATCGCGGCCAGTCATTTGAATCACCGCCACGTCGCCGCCTGGATCCGTGCCGATAAGCGTCCAAGGGTAGAGTTTTCCATCGTCCAGTCCGCCGAACCCGCGAACGCCGGCGCCGGCGATGACGTGATGGTTGGTCAACGCGATGCCCGATGGATCGATAATCACCCCGGATCCGCCGCCCTGCCGGTTGTCACCGTAAACCGCGATCACGCTCCCAATCACTTGCTCGATCGCCTTGATCCGCTGCTGCTCGACCGCGCGAACACCGGCGATAACGTCGTTGTTTGATTGGCCGATGATGGTTTCGACAAAAATCAAAACGGCGATGGCGCACGTCAGCGGGGCAAGAAATCGAGCGGGGTTCATGGGTTCCTTGCTGGTTGGATTGGCAGCGGTAGGTTTAGGTTGCTGCTGAGTGAAGGTTTTCTTGTGGTTGAGTGCCAGTT
>CAZLFF010000003.1:0-20161 GCA_964558755.1 uncultured Pirellulaceae bacterium | reverse complement strand
CGCCTCACGGAGTGCCACCGCCACTATTTCGTTTTCAAAAACCGTGCGTCGCACCAGTCGGCATGATCGGCCAAATCGAAGTCTTTACCGGGAACAACCTCGAGTTCGACCTCGCCGATACCCTCAATCGAAACGTCGAGCACTTGCAAGCCCGACGAACCCGTGACCTCGGCCGCCCACAGCTCGATGCCATCGCCACGCACGATCATTCGGCACGCACCTCGGCCTCCGGTCTCGGCATCAATCCCCGCAACCGCAACCAAACGGTCAAACTCGCGATCATTGGAGAACACGATACTGCTCCATGAGTGGGTGCCGATCCCTTTCTTGAACGTCACGGGTCTTTGTTGCTGGGTGTCAAAGAGTGTCAACGGCCAACCTTCGATGCTGCGGTCCCGCTGCCACGGTCGGTCGAGCGTAAACATCGCTCGCCGCTTGGATGAGGTCGGTGTTAAGTCGGAAAGATAAACGACGCGATCGCTGACACAGGTCAATCGAACCAAGCCTGTGACCGGAACATTGAGGACGGCGTCACCGCCCAAGCCAATCGTCACTTGATCGTCGGCCCAAGAGAGCAGGGCACCCTCAACCGTTCCTTCGCCAATAACTTCCGCGACAACGCGAGCAGCTTCCTTCGGGATCGGCAACTGCAAGTCGGCCATCACGATCGCCGCGATTTTGTCACGCCCGATCTTTCGCGATTTATTTTTGTAACGAAGCTGGACGTGCTGGTCAGTGAGCCCCTCGATCACACCTTCCACACCACGAACCTGATCGCCCTTACGAACCAAGACGGCGTCGGAATCCGTTGATGGGTTTCGAATCAAATCCTCTGTGGCTGGCGAAACGTCCCAAACGACCGCTCGCAGACCGGCAATCGGAATCGAGGCGATCCCTGACGGAGCAGCAAACTGCACTTGATCGTCCACTACTCGAATGTCAGCAACCGAGAACGAACCGCCACTAACCAAATGAATTGTCCCCCCACCGATCGGCGACGAAGCAGTCGCGGGAGCCTCGGCGGGCTCGATCGAAACGATGTCCGACAGTACAAGCGAGGCCGATTGATCGCCCAGCGAAACTCGACCAGCTTCGTCGATCGTAATCGCAGAAGCCACCACGGCCGTTCCATCGACCAGCTTCACTTGATAGCCATCCGCCCAAGCTGCCGCCGTGGAAACAGCGGCGATGAGAACCGCGACAAGAGAAACAGGGATGATTCGGTTCATTATCCGACGGGCAAGTTTTGCGAGATGAACAAGATACGACGACACGGCTTCAGAAAGACAAATCCGCAGGGCATGTTGGGGTTCTCAACCGCTGTGCAAATCCTAACCCGAACAGCCACGGACAATGAGTTTTCCTATTCTGCTTTCCCGCCGCCGTTGGCTGCTTCGTAATACTTCTCCACGATGTCGCGGTACTTGGCCGGCAGCTTATCTTTCACGGCGTTGTTGGCCGGGTCACGGCTGCGATCCCGCAGTCGACTCCAGGGACTGGCCGGCGCGTCGTCGTAGGACTTGTCGACGACCTTGCCGTTCGGATTACTGCTGCTGCCGGGCGTTTTGCTTTGGCTGGGCTTTTTCTGAGGTTTCTTTTTTGCCTGCTGATTCTTTGGTTTGCTTTGCTTGCTGGACTTTTTGCAGTTCTTACAACTTGAACTGCATTCTTTCTTCTCCGCTTCCTTGATTAACTTGCCCAGCAAGTTGACGATCTTTTCCTGCTGCTCTTGGGTTGCCGCACCTGTTTCGATTTGCTCAAGCCGGCGGCGCGAAAAATCCATCCGTTGGTAAACGTCGTCCAACTTTCCTTGCTCGATCGCTTGCAGTTCCTCGACTTTCCGCCACGCACTGACACGCAGTCGCTCAGGCGCGGTGGGATGATTCTGCAAGAAACTAGTCAGCGATTTCGTGGCAGCGTCGTTCTGCAACAACCCCGCTTGAGCGACCCCGATAAAATACTGGGCGACCGCCTGATGCACCGATGAATCGGCCAGCTCGCCCGTCAACCGTTCCAGCAACGGAAGCGCAGATTCAAACTGCTCGTCGTTCATTTGAATCCGAGCCAAGTAGAAACTAGCGTCGGCAGCCAGAAACCGATCGTCGATTTCGGCCAACGGCGCGAGCTGCTTGATCGCGTTCTTTGATTCGTCACGGTCTGCGGCTTGGATGGCGTCGGCGTAGCGAGGGAACACAGTCGCCAATGCCTCGGTGACCGCCACGGCCGCCTCGTCCGCCTCGGCGCGATCGATGAGCTTAATCGCGGCCGAACGATCGACGTCGGTCCCATATTCAAGCGAACCCAAATGCTCACGCAGCGATGTCAGCACGGTCGCTTGATCCGCCGCGGTCACGTCGGCCGCAGAACTGAGCGACAACATCGACACCAACATCAAACACAGCAGCTTCGAACCGCTCATCGTTTGAAAAACGCTCATCGTTTGGCCTCGCATGATTAGGCTCGCATAAAAGACAGAAGACTAGCTTCGGGATAGAGACCCTGTTGGGTGGTTCGGCGAGCAGTCCAGTTCAACGAACCCGAAACCTCAAGCCGCAATTACGCTCAACCCGTCCATTCTACCACTTACTTCGGCACTTTCAAAACCGATTCGCCACCGCTTGATATCACCGCCCGATCGTGGACTTCTGGCAAAATGTGATACACTTGGCACGAAAGTGCGTCTTTCGCACCGAACCAACTGGAAATGCCCTCTCATCTATCACGCATAAAGCCGCTGCCCATGACCGACTCACCCAAACCCGCCGCCAAAGCAACCCGCGTGCACATGAATGCTTTTGAGGCCGTCCAGCACTACTTCGACCGTGCGGCCGACGAATTGCAGATGGATCCGAGCATCCGGAAACTGCTTAAGCAACCCAAACGTGAGATCACGGTCGAGATCCCGGTCATCATGGACGATGGTCGGCTGGAGACTTTCGTGGGCTACCGCGTCCAGCACAACAACGCTCGCGGGCCCATGAAGGGCGGCCTGCGTTACCACCACGAGGTCGAACTGGACGAGGTCCGGGCTCTGGCGTCGTTGATGACTTGGAAAACCGCCGTGGTGGACATTCCGTACGGCGGCGCGAAGGGTGGCGTTTGCGTGCGACCGCGTGAGCTATCCCGGAACGAGAACGAGCGAATCAGTCGCAAGTTTGTCGATCAAATTCACGAGATCATTGGTCCCGACAAAGACATTCCCGCGCCGGACATGGGCACCAACGCAGAAACCATGTCGTGGATTCGAAACCAGTGGGAGAAATATCATGGCTTCAACCCGGCGTGCATCACTGGCAAGCCCGCCGAGGACTACGGTGCTCTGGGCCGTGAGGAAGCGACAGGACGCGGGGTCGGCATTCTCGCTTTTAAGTTCATCAGCCGACTGGGCAAGACGCCCAAGGACACCAGCGTCGTCATTCAGGGCTTTGGCAACGTCGGTTCGCACGCCGCCAAGTTCATGCACGAATCTGACTACAAGGTTCTAGCGATCAGCGATGTGTCGGGAGGTTACTTCGACCCCGACGGCATCGACATCCCAGCGGCCCTGCATTACGTGATCGAAAACCGTTCACTCGAAGGCTTCACTGGCGGTAAAAAGATCACCAACGAAGAACTATTGGAACTCGACTGCGACCTGTTGATCCCGGCAGCACTCGGTGGCGTCATTACGCACGACAACGTCGATCGCATCAAGGCCAAGCTCATCGTCGAAGGCGCCAATGGACCGATCGATGCCGATGCCGACGACACATTGTTCCAACGAGGGATCCAGGTGCTGCCTGATATTCTGGCCAACGCGGGCGGCGTAACAGTCAGCTACTTCGAATGGGTGCAGAACCGTCAGTACTATCGTTGGGACCTCAATCGCGTGCGGCAAGAACTGGATGCCGTGCTGTCGTCGGCGTTCGAAACCGTGTGGCAAACCGCCAGCGATCACAACGTCAGCCTGCGAACGGCCGCGTTCATGATCGCGATCGGCCGAGTCCAACGGTCGCTCGAACTGGCGGGTTACTAAAACGACACGCCGCCGAAAACGCAAGGGACGAACCGCCAACATCGTCCCCGCCCGAGCCAAACACGACCATTTGATCTCGACACCGAATGACAACACCCGACCGATCTCCGCAAACGTTTGACCAAGTCATCGACGACTACGAAACTCGCCTCGCCGCGCAGACGCAGATCGTCGACCGCTGCGTTCGCCGCTGGAACACCGTGGCCTACATTCGCGGGATCACTTTTTTGCTGTCGCTGGTTCCGCTGGGTCTGGCGCTGGTGGGCGTTGCTGGATTCCACTGGCCGTGGCTGTACTTGGCCGGTGCGATCTTTCTGGGCTTCTTGGTGATCGCGTTTTTCCACGAAGGCATGCAGACCACCTCGCGGCGCGCGAATTCAATGGCGACATATTATCGCGAATCCTTGGCCCGCTGTCGCCGCGAGTGGACACAGATCGAAGTCCCTCCTGCCGACGTGCCGCCCGAGTTCATCGCGGTTTCCACTGACCTGAATTTGCTCGACAGTACCTCGGTCTACAAACTGCTGGGCATCACCAGAACCCCTGCCGGGATCGCCACGCTGCAAGACTGGGTTTTGAACGGCGCAATGCCTGCCGAAATCAAACAACGACAAGACGCCGTCGCCGAATTGAAGCCCGCGATCGAATGGCGAGAATCGTTTTGGCTGAAGTGCCAACAACTGGCCGCCGGCCGCGCGGGACCGGCTCAGTTCGCTGATTGGGCTGAATCGGAAAGCTGGTTCACGCGTCGTGGCTGGCTCCTGCCGCTCGTCCGAGTCACCTCGCTAGTGTCGCTGGTTTCGCTGGTCCTGACGATCTTCGGCGTTCCGATCGCAGCCATCGTGCTGGCGGTATCCTGTCTGATTAACTTTGGGTTGTCGATTCTTTACGCGGGCTCGATTCACGACTCATTCAATCAGGTCACGACACGCGCCGACGAGGCGAACTTGTACCTGTCGATCTTTGACCGGATGACTAATTTCCCCGCGACCTCAACCAAACTAACCGGTTTGCAACAGCGGCTCAAAAGCACCAACGATGGTGCCCATCGCAACCTGCACGCGTTGGGCCGCTGGACCGCGTTGTCCAACATCCGCCGCGGCGCGCTGACGTTTTTTCCGTACATCGTTTTAGAGTTTCTGTTCTTTTATGACGTGCATGTGCTCGATCGGATGGAAAAATGGAAATCTCAATCGGGGCACCACGTTCGCGGCTGGTTTGAAGACTTGGGCGAATGGGAGGCGTTGTGTGCGTTGGCGAAACTGGCGGCCGACCAGCCAACGTGGCCGTTTCCGCAGGTCGTCGAAAAATCCGCGGGGCCCGTTACGATCATTGGGCAACAGGTGGGTCACCCGCTGCTGGAGCCCGAGCGAGTTCCCAACGATGTGCAATTGGGTCCGCCGGGAACCGTGTTACTGGTGACCGGTTCGAACATGTCCGGCAAGAGCACGCTCCTCCGCAGCATCGGCGCGAACGTGGCCCTCGCGCAAATGGGCAGCGTTGTCTGCGCGGATCAACTGATACTCTCGCCAGTGCGAATTGAAACCAGCATGCGCATCGCGGACTCGCTGGCCGAAGGCGTTTCCTTCTTCATGGCCGAATTGAAACGCTTGAAGCAAATCGTGGATCGCGGAATAGACTTTCAAACCGACCCCGATCGCACGATGTTGTTTTTGCTGGACGAGATCCTGCAGGGCACGAATTCACGTGAGCGGCAGATCGCTGTTAGCCGAGTGGTGCGCAAACTGATCGACCGGCAGGCCATCGGCGCGATCTCGACGCACGACCTAGACCTGGCGATGACCAACGAGCTGGCGGCCGCGTGCCAAACGGTCCACTTCAGCGAGCAGTTCAGTGACGTCGACGGCCAGAAGCAAATGACCTTCGACTATCGTATGAAGCAAGGGATCGCGGAGACCACCAACGCACTGAAACTGCTCGATATGGTGGGATTGGGCGAATAAGCGATTGCGGCTGATGTGACCGGAACGTCAAATGCCAAGATATCGCGAAACGTGGCGAACAAAGGCCGTCCGTTGCCTCCCGAGTTATCGCTCGGTCCATTAAACTATCGACCCACAACAACCAAACTTTTCCGTCAGTGTTTGCTTTATCATGAAAGTCCTTTTAGCTAGCCCCCGAGGTTTTTGTGCGGGCGTGAACATGGCGATCGAAAGCCTCGACCTGACGCTCGAGCGGTTTGGTGCTCCGGTCTATGTCTATCACGAAATCGTACACAACCAGTACGTCGTCGAATCTTTTAAAGCCAAAGGCGCCGTGTTCGTTGATGCGTTAACCGACGTCCCCGAAGGTTCCATTCTGCTATTTTCGGCCCACGGTGTCTCGCCCGAGATTCGATCCTTGGCGGCGGAGCGAAACTTGAACGCGATTGACGCCACGTGTCCGCTGGTCACCAAGGTTCACCTCGAAGCGATCAAATACGCACGCGAGGGTTACACGATTTTCTTGATTGGGCACGACGGCCACGACGAAGTGATCGGCACGATGGGCGAAGCCCCCGAGGCGATCGTGTTGGTCGAATCCGAAGAAGACGTCGCCAAATTGGACGTGCCCGACGACGAACCGAAGGTGGCTTACCTAACACAAACGACTCTTTCGGTTGACGACGCAAATCGAATCATCGGTCGCTTGCGTGATCGGTACGTGCATTTGGTCAACCCTCCCAAAGAAGACATCTGCTACGCGACTCAGAATCGCCAAGAGGCCGTGCGCAAGATCGCGGGTGACGCCGATCTGTGCTTCGTGCTAGGCAGCCAAAATAGCTCCAACAGCCAGCGACTGCGAGAGTTGGCCGAAGAGTTCGGGACGCATGCACACTTAATTGACGGCGTGGCGGACATCGACGCAGCGTGGCTGGAAAACGTCGAAACCGTATTGGTCACCGCGGGTGCAAGTGCGCCAGAAGTGGTCGTCAACGAATGCCTCGATTGGTTGGTCGAAAACTACAACGCGACGGTCGAACCGGTCGTCATCCGCGAAGAACACGTCAGTTTCCCACTGCCCAAAAAGCTGCGGCAACTCCAAGCCTAGGAACCACCAACCGTGTGGTTCGCTGGAGGATTTTCAGACGCTGCTACCAACGGTGCTGACTCTCGTCACGCCGTTTGCTGTGGCCCTGCGGTACTCATTCGCCAGAACTCGGTGGCTCGCGATTGAGCGGTTGCCAACAGACTTCCGGCCGTGTAGTTGCCCTCCGAGTCCATCGTTCCAGCCGCCGCGCCAGTCATTAGCTCGACCGCGTCGAAAATGTTATCAACCGCGTAGACGTGAAACTGTCCGTCGCGGCAAGCCTCGACCACATCCTGTCGCAGCATCAGATCACCCGCGTTGGACTTAGGGACAACAACGCCTTGATCTCCCGTCAGCCCGAAATGCTGACACGCATCGAAGAAGCCCTCGATCTTCTCGTTCACGCCGCCGATCGCCTCAAGGTGCCCGCGCTGATCAATCGCACCGGTCATCGCCATGCCTTGCTTGATCGGCACGTCGGTCAATGCACTAAGCAAACAAACGATCTCGGCTCCCGATGCAGAGTCCCCGTCGATCCCGCCATAGCTTTGCTCAAAGGCCAGCGAAGCGCTGAAGCACAACGGGTGTTTCATCTTTAAGAGGTTTCGTAGCAAGCCACCGAGGATATGAAAACCTTTGGTGTGAATCGCTCCGGACAAGTTCGACTGGCCTTCGATATTGATTAGCCCCGCCGAACCGGGTCCGATCGAAGCGGTAATCCGCGCGGGGAAACCGTAGGTCAGCGGTCCCGATCGCATCACGGCCAGTCCGTTGACCTGTCCGACGACCTCGCCAGACGTTTGCACGAGCAAGGTTTCATTTTCGACCATTTGCTGGAACTTGATCGACGGCAGGCTGGCCCGGGACTTGGTGCGACGCACCGCCTGAACAACCTGTTCGGCCGACACCACTAAGTTCTCTTTGTTGGGCGACCCCGACGTCGTCAAAAACGCAGCCTCGCGAGCGATGTCAGCGATACGACCAAAGCAAGCCGTCAACCGATCCCGCCGCGCGATAATGCGTGCGCCGTGTTCGGCGAGGGCGGCGATGGCCGAGCGATCAAAGGCGGGCAGGTTTTCGGCCTTGGCCAGTTGAGCAATGGCCTGCGCGTACTGCATTACGCCCGCGTCGTCACGAACTAGTTCGCTGTCAAAATCCGCTAGGACACGAAATAGCTCCGCAAAGTCAGGGTCCGCTTGATCAAGTTGATAAAACGTGCCCACGTCGCCAATCAAGACCACGCGAACATGGATGTCGATCGATTCCGGCAGCGTGACAACTTGGCGGCTGAGGAACCCCGCCTCCGGCGGCACGATGTCCAACTGGCCCGTCCGTAGCGTTCGCGTCAGCGCCCGCCACGCGCCGGGCTCGGACAACAAGTCGTTGACGTCAAGAATCAGGTAGCCGCTGTCTGCCTGAAGGAGCGAGCCAGCTCGAATGCCGCGATAGTCTGAAATCGGCATCCCGCCGGGCCCCCACTGGGGTTCAACCGTGCCTAAGAGGTTGATCAAACTGGGCGTGTGTTCGTCAAGCACTGGCCGGGAATGGTTATCGTCTTGGTGGTGAACAACGTTGACTCCGTACAGCTCCTTCAGATCAATCCGCTCGTCATCACGCGGCGCGACGGTCAATAGCTCAACGACATCGTCGACGACTTCGTTGAGGAACTCAGTGACACTAGCTTGGCCACTGCCAACGGCATGTTTTTCGGCAACGGTCTGAATTTGTGGCCGCATCAATTCACGCATCGCAGACTCGTTTAGTTCGCGGACCTTCCCGGTGACGCTGCGAATGACTTCGTTGACCTGCCGCCGAGCTTCGGTGACGCGTTTTTCGTAGGACGGTAGCTTAGCCTTGAACTGCTCCAGCGCGTCGGCGGACGCTTTGCCATCCTCGATCAGCTGGCTCAACTGAGCCGGCGGGATCGCTTGGCCATCGACCACCGGAACAATCACGCTTTGGGCGGCTGGGCCCTCGCCGACGTTCACCATCGCCATGCCATCGGATTGCAGTTCCTTCTCCAGCGGATCGGTCAACGCCGCGACCGTGTCTCGCGCTTCCTGCTCAATCGCCTCACGTTGCCCTTGGTAGGGTTCCGATTCGAGAGATTTCTCCAGTTCCTCCTCCAGCCAAGTTGCCAGCTCCAACATCGCCACACGAAAGTCGTTTGCCGTGCCTGCCGGGAGCGTAATCAAACGCGGGCGGTCGGGGTGATCAAAGTTCTGCACATAACAAAAATCACGTTTGTCGTCGGTCTGCGGAGCAAGCTCGGCGAGCATTTCATGGACCAGCTTCCGCCGCCCCGTTCCTGACTGCCCGCGCACATAAACGTTCTGCCCCGGCGCCCAGCACAGCAACCCGAACTCGAGCGCCTCACGGGCCGTTGGCTGACCGACCACACCGGCATCGGACGACACATCGGCCGTTGTCTCGAACGGCAGCGAGTCCAAGTCGCAGCGCCAACGGAGCAGATTAGCGGCAAGCGGTTCAAGCATACTATCATTCCCCGAGTTTCCTAAATTCATCCTGGGCGCATCCGCTGTGGGGTGTTTTGGCAAGGCCGCATAAGCAGTGAACAAAGACCGCTGCTGGCAAAAAACTGTCTGAACATTCTAGGCAGATCGGACGCCGACGCCACCGACCTCACGGACTCAGCCCGCTTCTTCGCTAGGATGCCACCCACAGGTGCGAGTCGTCGCGCACGAAAAAGCCCCGCTGGTCTCATGGACACTCGATGTCAAATCACTTTCGGCATCGAATCCGGTTCTTCGTCGAGCCAAATTAACGGGTCCAAATCGTAGGCAGGTTGTTGGCGATCTCTTCAAAGATGCCACCAAGATCGGCTCCGTTGTTCGTGTGATAGTGACGCCCGCGGCCATAGTCCGCAACGTCGCCCATCGCAGTCTTACCAGCAGACGACACACCCGTGGTGAAGGTAATCGTTTGCACCTGAACGTGGTGGTCTCCCAATTCGTCCCGAGCAACCGTCACAGGATCATCTCCAACCGTGTTATCACCATCGGTCAACACAACGATGGTTTTCGCGGCAAAAGGACGGGCCCGTGCGCCGGTGTCGTTTTCGTCTGCTTGATTTCGCAGGATGTGAACCGCCTCGCGTAGCGACGATCCGATTGCCGTTCCACCGTAAGGACAAACGGTCGGCAACATCGTCCGCAACGACAGGGATGTACCCGAATACGGCACGTTGTAACCGGGTTCGCCGCTTTCATTGACGTACGCCGTAGGGAACCCATCGTTCTGCAATCCATAGTCAAAGTCCGGATGGTTATCCTGGTAATTTGTACCGCCATAGTACGCGTTAATGGTGTCAGGCGATGCATTGAAGGGCAAGAATCCCACTTGCTCCTTCTGCACCGTGCCGTCGCGGCTGGTTCCGTCCGGATCGACACCGCCGCCCAGCACGTTCAAGAACACGCTAACGCCACGGTCTAAGTAGTACCAACGACTGAAGGTAGGGGCCCGACGATCATCAATGTCTTCGTCCCAGTCGATGTTCTTGCGGTTAATCTTGTAGTAGTGGCTGTACTCGTAACAGTAGATCGCAGCTGGAACTGTTAGTTTAGCGCGAGCTTGGTCCTCGTTCAGACCCTCGGTCCAATCTGCCGGGACATCGCCCAACTGATGGTCCTCGTTATTGTCACGCTCCAACCAGTACACCAAGTTGTCCGAGTACCAGCGATCGTACAAACCGTCAGTCGCGTCGTCGTACTCACCGTCTGAGATCTTTCGAAGCGTTTCCGAGTTTGCCTCACGCACACGGCGGCTTCGTTCGTACAACTGGTACTCAAGGTCATTTCGCGATTGGTCATACGGCACAACCACAGATTCGTACTCGGACTCGGTGTAGTAACCTGAGAACCTGTTCGAGTAATACCAAGTCGATCCGTCGTAAGAATAGATCACACGATACTCGTACTCGTCCTCTCCGCCTGTCTCATAAGTCGCGTAGCGAAGCGCATCTAGCTCGTCATCCAAGCCGTCCTCATCTTCGAAGTAGATCATCGAACCAGAACGATCCAAGACCAACACGATATCGCGATCAACCTGGGTGGACGTCGAGTTGCCTTTGATGTCGAAAGTATTTTTTGGTTTGACGCCGTAGCCAGAGACGGGGCCGAAGATCAGCGGGACGCGATTCTGGGCTCCGACAACACGAAAACTACTGGGGATTCGATCCGTGGAAGTAATCGTCTCGTACCATTCGTACGGGCCCAAGCGGTTGGTGCCAGCGACCGTTTCACGTTTCGAGCGACCGAACTCCATATCACTGTCAGCCAAAACTGCTGGCTTGCCCGCGACTACGTTCATCGCCGCAATCGACCTTGCGGTTTCCATGACCGCGGCCCGAGCTTCGGCAGCCGGTTCGTACTGGATCTTTCCTTGACTGTCACGCGGAGGCGTTCCCATGCGTCGACCACCCGCGTGAGCGGCGGCGTCAACAGCCACTCGCATTTGAGTTCGGCACAGCTGAATGTAGGCAAGGTTAATTGCGAACGCAGCAAACATCAGAATGAGCGGCAAGACAGCCGCGAAGGTCGGAAGCGTTGCACCGCGGCGATTGCGGGCCTGAGTAGTTAACATGACTTCTCCGAAACGTGCAAAGTAGGTAAATCAACGTTGTGGGTCTAATTAAGTGCGGGGGTCACCGCGATCATCTAATCACCAAAAGCCGAATCTGCATCGAAGAAGCCGGTGTAGCGTTCCGACTGCAAACGGATGCTTGAGAACACGCCCTTGTCTGCGACCCACGAGGCCGGCAAAAACAACGTCGCATTCTCAAACGGCAAGTTGGCTTCGACGTGAAACTCGATCGAGAATCGATCAAACTCGTCGGTCGTGTTTAATTCTTCGATCACTTCGCCCGATTCATCCTCAGCTAAGCGAATTTGTCCTACGACGATCGAGTCCTCTTCGGCCTGAAAGCCAAAGTACTGCAGGTACTCTTCGACGCGGTTTTCTGTCTGCTCTCTCGTGTAACCTTCCATCATCGCGATGCGGGCCGCATCGTAGACGGCGTTTTGAACGACGTGGCGGGCAAGGCTCAGGCGACACATGTCAAAACAAATTGCCATCAGCAGAACCAACGTCGGCGCAACCATGACGTACTCGATCGAGGTCGCACCAATCCGGCGTTGTCCGTGACGCGATCGCTTTCGCCAACCTCGCCAGCCATTTTTCTTTCGTTGCGTTTTCATTTCGAGTTTCAATTTTTCCGCACCACGTTGCCAAGAGCTTGAAAGATCTTTGGCAGAACGTGGCGTCGTGATGTGATCAGTTGGCGTGTCGCCCAAAACCGAACGACTTTCTTTCAGAGGATTTCGATGGATTGATTAACTTGCGGGTGGCGGCGGGCTGAATGAGCGGACCATCACTACCTGTGCGTCAATTTTTCGGTCCAGCAAGTGCTTGAAAATCGGAGTTGCATTACTCGATGAGGCGATAACAATTCGCACGGTGATCGGCTCCAGCGCTTCCAGATCCTCGACGGCTGCCCCGTTCGGTGTCGTGATGAAAATCCCATAGTCACCGTCTTGGTCTGGGATTGCGTCATAGCTGTCGTAGTTATTGGCTGGATCGCCCCATTTAACACCTCGAAACTCGAGGATTTTTCGCGTCTGTTCAATGATGTCAGCTTCGGTCGTGCCGCGACCAACGCCGGCTCGCACTCCCTCGAAGGCGGCGATCGTCAACGATTGCTTAAGCAGGATGCCTGTGCAGACCTCAAGCGTTCCAAAAGTCAGCGACAATAGCAACAAAATACAGGGCACTACTTCAACCGCCGCGGTACCTCGGCGGTTGCCGGTCTTAGAACGTCGCCGCGAGCGTTGATTTGAATGAATTCGGAGCATGAGCTGAAAACGTGATAGATGTGAGAACCGATCCCAACGTTGGGTCATCGACGACGATTCGATAGGTAGCGTCGCTGAACCCTAAGTCGCAACCGAGGCCCGCGGTCGCAAGAATCTAGTGGATCATCAACAAATCACCGGTTCACCTTGCGGCACATGCGTTACAGGCCCAATAATCATCACGCCGTCCGCAATCCCAGCCCCAGAGTGTTCGAGGGCTAACAGACATCGGGCTCAACGCAAATGAATGCCCGGCTCCCGCGGTATTCTGTTCCGGTTGCGACGTTTCGCGCAATCATTGGTGTTGCAGCGATATTGCATGCGGGCTCACCCCGACCACAGATGGTCTGAACATCAGCTTTTTTCTACGCCGCGGCACATTGCTTATCGCCCGCGCATCAGGTCGAACACAGGCGTGAAATTGTCACGATTCTAGGGCGCACGTTCATCGCAATCGCTCGACGCCCGATGAGTGGAACAGGACGACTAGGGAAAACCCACTTACCGGCAAGACCCGATTTGGGTTCGATTTTGCCGCCCTTGTCGCGCCCGTTCACCGCTGAGCGGCGATCGTTGTTCCTAACGCGATTGCAATTCAGCCTAACTGAAGTCACTCGGAGCCGTGTCGCTATGCGTAAGTTATTGACTCTTGTTCTGTTCGCAGCAGTCCCTATGGCTTCGTTTACCGTTGCCCCGACGACGGCTCGTGCCGAGATCATCTTGGACTTCCTTCATGCGGACTCGGACACGTCAGACAATCTGTTCAACGGAGCCAACAGTTCGTTGGCTCGTGCTGCGGTCCAGAAGGCGGCAGACGACATCAACGCCGTGCTGAACGCTTCGCTCAATCCGATCAGCAACTACGCGGTTGTTGGGTCTGGCAGTAACGGATCAGGAAGCACGACGCTGACGTTCGACTTTGATTTGACCTACACCAACCCGTCAACGGGGGCGATCGAAACATTCAATCCGACGGGTTTGGGCACCAATGAAATACGCGTGTTCGTCGGATCACGCTCTCTGGGTGGCTCGACGCTTGGCCAAGGTGGCCCGGGCGGTGCTGGAGTTTTCGTTTCGGGTAGCTCGTCAGGAGCGGGAGCCGTGGCCGAAGCAACGGCGGATGCCGAAGCGCTTTCCAACGATCTTTTTGGACGCGGCGGACAAGGCCCCGACGTCCTAACATTGAGTTCCGACGTCGCTGGCAATCCCTATGACGTCACGTTCGGCAGCACCCTCGGTAATCTGTGGTTTGATATTGATACCGACAACAATAGCGTGGCCGATTCAAGCTCCGATTTAGCAAACTTTTGGCATTTGGATGCCAACGCATCCGTCGCATCCGGAAAGAATGATTTGTACTCAACGGCTCTGCACGAGCTGCTGCACGTGGTTGGAATTGGCGATACCGAGAGCTGGCTCGACTTGATTTCGCCATTCGTTGATGAAAGCACGCCACGTGATTGGCTAGGCCCCAACGTAGCGGCCCTGACCGGCAGTGGCAGTGGCCTGATTGAACCCGATGCGGCTCACATCTTAACGGGTACGACAAGCACTCGTCTGTCCGACGGCACAATCCAAGAGGTCGTCATGGATCCGTCGCTCACGACAGGCACCCGAAAAGAACTGACCGAGTTAGACCTCGCGTTCCTGCAAGACCTCGGGTGGACAAACGCAAGTGCGATCCCGGAACCGACCAGCTTTGCAGTGATTGGTTTCACGGCACTCGTTTGCATCATCCGCCGATCGCGCCGGTAAGTCTTGGTGCCATTCGATTGATGAAGTTTTAACGCTCAATGCAAGGTGCGACAGAAAATTGCATCTGCAATTACAACCGGACGCGTTGACGAGAGCGGCGATTCCTCGCGTCTGGTTCAGTTTAGAAAGCCAGCGGGCAGTCGACTAATTAATTTCGCTGATCGCAATCTGGCCGCTGAAGCAGACGTCAACATCGCGCCCGGAGGTGCGTAGGCGATCTTGATAGCGACCGGCAAATTGAACCTGGTCGCCTTTTTTCGAGTACTCCGTTGGCAGGGGCAGTCGATCAGTCGCACAGTAAACCATTTTTGGGAACTGCTCGCCCACGCCGTCGGGCAGGTTGACATTGAAAGACTTCTGCGAACTCGCGATCTCGTCTCGTGAACCGTACATCACCATCGGAACCACGTTGGCCAGAACCTTTTGGCACCAACTGGCCGAGCGTGCCCAATCAAAATCGGCGGCCGACATGTTCGTGCGATACTGGGAAAGAGCGATCGAGCTTACGCCATGAAACGTCGCCTCGCGTGCTGCCGCAACGGTGCCAGAGACAAAAACATCGACACCCAAGTTGGCTCCATCGTTGATCCCCGACAGCACCAGATCGAACGCTTGCCCGAGATGATTCAAGCCGTACCGCACACAATCCGCGGGCGTGCCAGCGAGCGAAAACGAACTTGTTCCTTGCTCGATCAACGTCATGGATCGGTCCAGCGTCAACTGGTGGCTAATCCCGGACTGCGGCATCGACGGCGCGATAACGGTAACGTCACCAAGCTCTTTGGCCAGTCGAGCCAATTGCTGAATGCCCGGCGCGCCCCAGCCGTCATCGTTAGTTACAAGAATGTTCATTATTTACCGTACGGGCGAATCTGCCCCGACTTCTTTCGGGCCCAATAATCGTCCAGCGCCGTTTTGACTTTACCGCTGAGCAAGAACAACCCTAACATGTTCGGCAGCGCCATCGAGAGAATAAGCAGATCACTAAAGTCTAAAATGTTGCCCGTGGTGACAATCGATCCGAGAACCGTGAACGCGAGATACAGAGCCTTGTAAACGAACGACGACGCTTCACCGAAAAGCCGTGTCCAACAACGTTCGCCGTAGTAGAACCAGCTAATGATGGTCGAGTAGGCGAACAAGACGACGGCGACGTACAGCACGTACTTAAACCAACTGATACCGGCGTCGCCACTGACGGCGGCCACGGTCAATGCCGCACCAGACTTTTTGGCTCCCGAAACGAATTCACCGTACTGTGGGTTAGTCCAACTGCCATAATCTTTGCTGAGCAACGCGTCGGCTTCGGTTTGAGGCACCCAGTCGCCGCCGGCAATGATGATCACTAGCGCCGTCATGGTGCAGATGACCACGGTGTCGATAAACGGCTCGAGCAGAGCCACGATTCCTTCGCTGACAGGCTCGTCTGTTTTCGCGGCCGAGTGAGCGATCGCGGCAGAACCGACACCGGCTTCGTTCGAGAACACCGCGCGCTGAATGCCGATCACCATCACGCCCAAAATCGCTCCGGAGCCCGCCTGCCAGTTGAACGCGTTATCCCAAATGCTCTGCAGGGCAGGGGCAACCATTTCGAGGTGAGTCCCAATAATGTACAGCGACATCGCCACATAGGCGGCACACATGACCGGAACAATCCTAGAAGCGACTTTGCCAATTGATTTGATACCGCCGACGATCACGATGCCTGCCAAAAAAGCCAGAATCAGTCCGTAAATCCAAGGGCTCTTGTCGATAAACTCGAGGCTTGCATCACCGCGAATTGCGTCCAGCGATTGCCCGACCTGGAACGCATTGCCTCCGCCGAACGAGGCCCCAATGCACAACAGCGCAAAGAAGATCGACAGGACGGTTCCGAGCGGTCCGAGTCCAATCTCTCGAAGTCCATCCGCCAAATAACGCATGGGTCCACCGGAAACTCGGCCGGTGATCGGATCAACGCGACGGTACATTTGGCCAAGCGTACATTCGGTGAATTTACTGCTCATGCCCAACAAGCCGATCACGATCATCCAGAATGTCGCACCCGGGCCGCCGGCTCCGATCGCAATCGCAACGCCCGCGATGTTCCCCAAGCCCACAGTCGCCGACAGCGCCGATGTGAGCGCCTGGAAATGTGACACCTCACCCACGTCGTTCGGATCGTCGTAGGCTCCCATCGTCAGCCGGATCGCGTGAAAGAACCCTCGCACGTTGATCAACATCATGCGGATCGTCAGGTAGACGGCCCCCATCAAAAGCCAAATAACAACAAATGGAAGCGAAACACCCAGCCAGCCGTCAGATGTTTTTACACCGTCCCCGTCAAATCTCGGGCCGGTGTAAAAATCAAAGAAAAAGAAACTGGCCAGCGGACCAACCAGCCACTCGCCGAACCACTGGTCAACGGGCTCGATCGCTTCGTTGACCCGCCGAGTGAACGATTCTGAGTCATCGGTTTCGGAACTGGCAGCGCTAACAGGCTCAGTTGTGGTCCGCTCGGACGCCACCGCTCCGACATCCGTGGAATCCTGCGCGGACGACTGGCCGGCGGCGACAATCAGCGCTCCGACGGCAGCTAACACCGCGGCTCTTGGAACCGACCGGAACAAACCGCTTCTTGAAGCACGAGTTTGACGAGTGAGCATGTCGGGGCACCTGTTGATACTAGGGCGGGTTGAAATCACGCTGCCAGCGCGGGCTGTCGGACCGCCGAAAAAACTGGATAACGGGCGGATTGGATACAAAACAGCCTTTTTAGTCAACGGTTTTACCCGCTATTTCAGGGCCCAGCCTTTTTTCGCATTTCTCCTTGTGAAAAATGTTTTTAATGATATCTTCGTCGCCCTGTAAGCGGTAAAACAGTTGCGAGAGCCGGCTAACCCAAGTCCGCATGATTGATTTTACTGCTCTGATCTAGCTCGCAGTGAATTGAGCTCCAAACGTTTGTCCTGCTTTGTTTTTCTGGTATCCATGAGCGAAACGTATCGACTTTCCGATAATGACCGCGCATTGGTCGAACTACTGATGATCCAGTCGCCGCTGGAAATTCAAGACTTGGTCGATCGATTGGGCGTGACGGCGACAGCGGTACGGCAACGGCTGAACCGATTGATGTCGGCGGGCCTCATTGAGCGAGCGACGGCGTCGTGCGGTCGAGGACGGCCAGTTCATCAATATTCGCTCACAGAACAGGGCCGGACGAGCGGCGGGAATAACTTGGCCGATCTTGCCGTTGCATTGTGGAAGCAAGTCCAACAGATCCCGGATTCGACGATCCGAGAAAACGTTGTCGCTGGAACGATCGACCGGTTGGTTACTAAGTATTCGGCTGACGTGACTGGGGAAACCGCGTCCGAGCGAATGGCTTCGATCACGCGTTTGTTCGGTGACCGCGACCTGCCGGTTCGGTTCGAACAAACCGACGATGCATTGCCGGTCCTGAGAGTCGCCGGGTGTTTGTACCCGGGGCTCTCGGATAACGGGACCAAAATTTGTGAACTCGAACAAAAAGTGCTCGAACGAGTAGTCGGCGACGACGTTCACCTTTGCACCTGCCAACAGCAGGGCGACAAATGTTGCTCGTTTCAAACAACCCACCCAACGCCGAATGCAAAAGCGGGAAAGCACAGCCTTGCTGAAGTGCAAGTAGGCGATTAGCGACTTCCGAAAATCGGACACCTCACACCAAACATTTACACCTGAACACTGAACCCTTCACACCGAAAATTTTGCTATGTCTGACGTCTTAAAAATTGTCGACCTACATGTCTCGATCAACGACAAACCCATCCTTCGCGGGGTGAACCTGGAGATTAAGCGTGGCGAGACCCACGCGTTGATGGGGCCCAACGGTTCCGGAAAATCGACGCTGGGACTGGCCATCATGGGGCACCCATCTTACGAAGCAACCTCAGGCCAGATTTTGCTCAACGGCGAAGACATTCTCGAAATGGAGCCCAACGAACGGGCTCGCGCGGGCGTGTTCATGGCGTTCCAGCGTCCGGTCGCAATCCCCGGCGTTCGGATGGCTGACTTCTTGCGTCACGCGACGACGAATGTTCGCAACCCGGACCGCAAGGAAGGCGAGGACTTGATTCCGATGCGTGAATTCCGCAAGGAAATCAAAGAGAACATGCAACAGCTGAAAATGGACAGCGAATTCGCCCGTCGCTACGTCAACGACGGTTTCAGCGGTGGTGAAATGAAGCGAGCAGAGATTCTGCAACTGGCGATGCTACAGCCAAAGTTCGCGATCTTGGACGAGACCGATTCAGGCTTGGACGCGGACGCCGTCCGTTTGGCCAGCCAGTCGATCAACGAGATCGGCCACAACAAGATGGGGCTGCTGATTATCACTCACCACGACAAGTTGCTAGAGCACAACCCACCAAACTTCACGCATGTGATCCTCGGTGGCAAGATCGTCGAAACAGGCGGGAAAGAGCTGGCTCAAGAACTACACGACAGCGGTTACGAGCGCATCCGTAAACAGTACCCGGAAGCCGCAAAGGTTAACGAAGAGAACGAAGCCGAAGAAGAAGCTTTGGCTTAACGCGTCGGACTGCATTAAGCAAAGAAAGTCTCATACCCCAACAACTGTTTAGCGAGTCTGATTTTTCTTAAATCTGACTCTCGATTCAAACTGGAAACACCATGGCCACAGACATCACTCCCACCGCTGAACTGTCCGAAGACGATCAGCTTCGCGCGACCGACATTAACAAGTACGACTTCAAGACCAAAACGACTGCCGTCTTCAAGGCTCGTAAAGGTCTGGACGAAGAAATTGTCAATCAGATCTCGGACATCAAAGAAGAACCCGATTGGATGCGGGAGTTCCGTCTGGAGGCTCTGCGGATTTTCAACGAGAAACCAATGCCCGAATGGGGTGGCGATATCGAGTTGGATTTCCAGGACATCTTTTACTACCTGAAACCAACCACCGAGCAAGGTAAAAGCTGGGACGATGTTCCCGAAGAAATCAAAGACACGTTTGAAAAGCTCGGAATTCCCGAAGCCGAACGTAAGTACTTGGCCGGTGTAAAAGCCCAGTTCGAATCAGAGGTCATCTACGGATCGCTTCAGAAAGAGTTGGCCGACAAGGGCGTGATCTTCACGGATACCGATACCGCTGTTCGCGAACATCCAGAACTGTTGCGCGAGTACTTCGGCAAAATCATCCCCTCAGCGGACAACAAGTTCGCAGCGCTCAACAGCGCCGTGTGGTCCGGTGGCTCGTTTATCTACATTCCTCCGGGCGTGAAGATCGACTACCCGTTGCAGGCTTACTTCCGCATCAACGAAGAAAACATGGGGCAGTTCGAGCGAACGCTGATCATTGTCGACGAGGGTGCCCAAGTTCACTACGTCGAGGGTTGCACCGCTCCGATGTACACCAGCGAATCACTGCACAGTGCGGTTGTGGAAGTGGTCGTAAAGAAGAACGCACGCTGCCGATACACGACGATCCAAAACTGGGCCAACAACATTT
>CAZLFF010000002.1:105474-109112 GCA_964558755.1 uncultured Pirellulaceae bacterium | reverse complement strand
CTGTGGGCCATGCATCGGATCATCGATAGCAAGATCTGCGACTGGGAAGACGAGACCGGAAACCAATCCGTGATGGACGGTTACACTCGGGAGATCGACGGGATCCCCGCAGCGGTGCCTTACGAGGCGATGCTCGCCGGCCTAGCCGAATTCGAAGAAGATATCCGCTTGAGCGAACGTGGTTTCGGCTACGACGAAGCGGGGTGCTTAGACACCGAAACGATCTTTCACAGCGGTCGATCGCCTGCACGAAGAGCGGTGAGTTTTTTAATGCGGAATGCGGAGTGCGGAAAACCAAATTTCGAATTCCGACCTCCGATTTCCGAATTCCAATTCACCCACCTCACCGCCAAGTCAATTCACCCGCGAACCTGACCAAGACCCCTATCCTCCCACGCCGAACTCTTCGTTGTGAAGTCGCATCATGAGTTCCATTTCGTCCTGTTCGTGATCAGCCAGCGCTTGGCAGAATGAGTCTAGTTCGATCGCTAGATCGGTCACGGTAATGTCGCGACTGCACTCGCGGTAGACGATCTGTTCGGCCAAGTCCACCAGGTTGTTCAGCAGGTTGAACAATAGTTCGTGGTCGGTCCTTAACCGTTCCGCTTGGCAGTTGACCTGAGGGTTGGTCGTCGCAGCGTGCTGGAAGTAGCCGTAGAACTCTTCCATCGCGAAGTAGGTTTCGACTTGATCGCGAAGCTCGGCCAATTCGGTTGCTGCCTCGTGAGCGGAGATCGCGGGCGATGCGTTCAAGCGCCCGTATGTAACGTTCAGCGTTTCGCGGAAGTCAAAATCTTCCTTGATGTCGTTTAGAAACGGCACGTTCAGGGTCACGCTGGCTTCTTTGGCCGCGATGTCCTGGTCGACCTCCATGTGAACGCCTAGGGACAATACTCCACTGCGGCGAAAATCGGTCTCGGATAACCAAACGCTCATTTCTTTCTCCTCTAGCTCAACTAGGTAATTGTCGGAGTTTTCAGATCGTTGTTTCTCAGGGTGCAGGTCTTTGGTGGGGCCTTCTGGGGCAAGTATCAAGCTATCATTCTCAGTGATTGATGTCCAATTTTTTATCGATCCGCCTCGTTTCGGTTGCTGTCACGTCACGCGATAATTCAAGGTGGTGGGGCGTTTGTGATTCAAATTTGAGTGAACGAGGGTTTGCCTCATAAGGAAATGCTGGCCATGCAAGACTACGGACCGTGGAAAATTAAGTCATCGCGCGAGGTGTATCGCGACCCGTTTGTGAACCTGAAAGTCGACCAAGTCATTCGTCCCGATGGTGATCCGGGCCAACACGTGGTCGTGGGAATCAAACCGGGCGTGTGTGTGTTGGCGATCGATGATCAAGATCAAGTGCATTTGACGCAGGAGTTTCACTATGCCGTTGGACGCGATTCAATCGAGGCCGTTAGCGGCGGCATCGAGCCCGGGGAGCAGGCTGACGAAACGGCGGTTCGAGAGCTGCAAGAAGAACTAGGGCTGACTGCCGGGCGGCTACAGTTTCTGACGACGCTCGACCCGTTCACGTCTTGCATGGTGTCTCCGACCCGTTTGTACTTGGCGACGGATCTTACGACCGTTACGAAGGCTCCAGAGGGAACCGAACAGATCGAAACGGTGGTGCTGACTTTGTCGGAAGCAGTACAAAAAGTGCTCGATGGCCAAATCACCCACGCCCCGACCTGTGTGCTTTTGCTCCGAGCCCAGCTGGAACGTGGCTCGTAGCGACGACTTCCCGGTGGTTGCTTGAGCCGTTTTGGGTCCGGCCGGCGTCGTTTCGTAAAAACCGACGGCGGCGATAAAATCGAAATATTTGTCAGTCGAACAGTTCGACGATACTGGCGGCGGCCGCCAGTCGAAGGCACACTTGTGCGATACTCTTTTTCCGACAGAAGGTTTTCACGTGGCCGAACATTCGAAGTACCAACAGAACATTATCCGCAACTACTACGAGAATCGTGAAACGATTTCGTTGCAACGCGCCCAAGAGTTGGTCACCGAACTTTATCTGACCGAGGGCAAGAAACGTCAAAAGCACTGGCAGACGCTCGCCGGCCATTTGCAGAAGCTTGAGGTCAAGCAACAAACAATCGATCACTTGATCCAGCAAGACGACCCGCAACTGGCCGCACAATTGGTCCAGCGACTAGGCCGCGAGGCAGGTTAGCGGCATGCTGCAAGACGATTTATTAAAAACCGTTCAGCCGCAACTACGAGCCCTGCAAATCATGGCGGCGGCGATGGTGGTGGGCTTGATCGTGTTTGGCGTCGTCACCAATGTTCTTTCTCCGTGGACTCAGGCAACCATGGACCTTTCGATGCTGCCGCTACTGGGAGCGGCCGCATCGTTTTTTTCTGCCATATTAGCGTTCGTCATGCCGGCACTGGTCGCGCCACGGGAGGACCGAGCGGTTGACGCCGCGCCGCGGTCTGAGGACGACGTAAAAGCGGCCGTGGGCCGGTTCGCCGTCGG
This sequence comes from uncultured Pirellulaceae bacterium, assembly GCA_964558755.1. Classification (GTDB taxonomy): domain Bacteria; phylum Planctomycetota; class Planctomycetia; order Pirellulales; family Pirellulaceae; genus Mariniblastus. The sequence continues at coordinate 106,639 of CAZLFF010000002.1, read as the reverse complement.
GCGGATCATTCGATTCGCCATCCTCGAGGGCGGCTGTTTTCTGAATCTCGTCGTTTACCTGCTCGACCATTCGCTGCTGTCGCTGGTCGTGGCGGGAATCGGTTTGTTCCTGCTGATGTTGAGCTTCCCAACCGCGTGGGCGATGCGCCGGGCGCTGTAGACGATCGTGACCGATGGCTTGATCTCTTCTTTTAGCCGCTGTTGGCAAACCGAGTGACTTGCACCGCGGTTCGCACGCTAGCACAGCTTTGTCTGGTTCGCTTATTCGCACACTGGTAGACTCGCCGCTGGAACGGAATCTCTCACAGCCAGCGAGCCGCAGTCATGCATGGACCACGCGACTTAACCCAAACGCTTTGCGTCGCGACCTTAGCGTTGGTCGCCGCGATATCGATGTTTGGCGGACGGTCATTATGCGCCAGTGATCAGTTGGCGACTGAGAAATTGCCGATCGCGTGGCAGGACGACGCTCAGCTGACCGACGTTTGTTTCATCAACGCAACCACCGGTTGGGCAGTCGGATCGCAGGGCGTGATTCTGCGCACAACCGATGGTGGCAAGCACTGGATGCATCATGGGCAGGCGTCAGTTGATCCAGCGGCCAATGTGTCGCTTAGTCAGAAGCTGCAAGACATGCGTCGCGGTGCCAAAACACGCTGGACGGGCGTGGCAGCGGAGCACGGTCAGCCGGACCGACTGGTTCGCTGTCGTCTGGAATCAGTTCACTTCATCAACCAAAAAGAAGGCTGGGTCGCGGGCGGCTATTGGGTTCCGTGGTTGAATCGGTCGCGTGGCGTGGTGCTGAAGACCGTCGACGGTGGAGCGACATGGCACCGCATCCCACAGCTGACGATTCCCGCGGTCAGTAAGATTCACTTTCAAGACCGTCGCACGGGCTGGGCAATTGGTGAGACCAACGAACTGCACCCCAGCGGCATTTACTACACCAGCAACGGTGGCAAAAACTGGACCAGCACGTCGGATGCTGCCACTCAACCTTGGCGACGCGGTCAGGCAACCGTCCAAGGCCATGTATTAGTCAGCGATGTCGGTCGCCTTTTATTGTCTGTCGGCGATCAGCAGCGGCCACCGGCCTTGTTCGGTTGCACTCGCGATGATCGAGTCGTCGACGTGACGATGGTCGACGATCAGATCGGCTATGCGG
>CAZLFF010000002.1:86742-105374 GCA_964558755.1 uncultured Pirellulaceae bacterium | reverse complement strand
CGCGATGATCGAGTCGTCGACGTGACGATGGTCGACGATCAGATCGGCTATGCGGTGGGTCCACAGGGACTGTTGTTGAAAACGGACAACGGCGGAGCGGCGTGGCGGCGATTGCGATTGAAAAGTCTGGACGACGAAACTTCGCTGAAAACCGACTCGCTGAGCTTTTCCCGAGTGACCGTCGCCAAGGGCTTCGCTTGGTTGTCGGTGCAGAATCGCCAGAGTTTGATTCGCGTTAACCTGTCTGATCGAACGGTGACATCGATCACGCTACCGACCAACGCGACGGTGCACCAAGTCGTGTTCGCCGATCCGACCCATGCTTTCGCGGTCGGCGAGTTCGGTACCATTCTTGCCTCCAGCGACGGCGGGCAAACATGGAAACGTCAACGAGGAACCCACGATCGAGTGGGCTTGTTACTGGTCGCTCGGACCGCGCAGCAGGTTCCGCTGGGCATGTTGGCGATTCACGCCGGTGAAGAAAGCCGGATCTGCGGCACGGTGTTACTAAGCGATTCAGCGAACCAAGATGCTCACACCTCAACTGCAGCCGCCCGTCACGCATTCGAGCGAGTGGGCAGTACGGTTAACCTCGGAGCCGATGTTTTGGCGACTGGTGGTTCGTCAGTGGAAACTCTAGCCGAAGTGATTCAAAGGCTCAGGCCTTCGGCCGTTGTTTGTTGTGAGGAGCCGTTGGCCGGCAATCAGTTGGCGACCATTACAGATGCCGCAGTTAAACGGGCTGCGGCTGATGCCGATTCACAGCCAGCATGGCAGGTCGAGCGCATGATCACGGCCAGCGTGGCGGGTTCGGTACAAATCGATCACCGACGCATGCTGCCGTCCCTTGGCAAAACGGTCGGTGACGCGATTGCCATCAGCCGCGCGATTCTTGGCCAGTCGTTACGCGGTTCGCGACCTTCTTCCTGGGCGATTCGCGATCTGGCCACGCCGCGGCGCATCGTCGGCAGCGATTTGATGTCGGGGCTCGGGCAAAATGGAAACGCGATCCCCCTGCGCGAGCAGCGAACGGCGTTGGGAAATCTGAATGCGATGAAGCAGTCGCTTGCCTTGCAGAAAAAGCGAAATGATTACGCACAGTTGGATGTAAAAAGTGACCAAGACCGCATCGCGTGGCAGCAGCAGGTCCTCGCAACCGCGTTGCCAATGGACTCAGACGAGGCAGGGCTATGGCTGGCCGATCTGGCTGAGCAAACGTTGTTGACGGGCCAGCTAATCAAGACGGCCAACACGTTGCGGTTGCTGGCCACGCGTTGGCCAAATCATGGTTTGGCTCCTGCGATCAACGCGTGGCTGAGCGCCTACGGCAGCAGTTCCGAGGCCGCTGCGACCCAACTGGCGCGAGCGGGCGACGAACGTCCGGAAACGGATCAAACCGATCGGCTGCGGCAAGCGGCCGTACATCTGGGGCAAATCGGACGCGGCGATCCGGCGCTGGCGCTCAGTCCGGCCGTGCGTTGGTTGGAGTTCCGGTTGTTGGCTCAGTCATCCGATCGCGCGGCCGTAGAATCGCGTTTGAAAAAGTTGGCGGGTGGTCGCTCGGGTGAGGCACTTTTGTTCGCTGCCGCAGCGCGGGCGGAGCTTGATGGCTTGAACGGTTTAGAGAAATCGGCAGATGTTCGCAGTTCCAATGCGATGCGTTGCGTATATGCCCGTGAGCGTCCGTATCTGGACGGTGCGCTCAACGACGCGGTTTGGCAAGCGGCACGTAAGGGCGGGGCGGTTGAGAACTACCAACTGGCCAGCGCAACCCAGCCAGACGAAGTCTATTTCGCTCGTGACGACAAATTTTTCTACGCCGCGTACAAGTGTCAGAAGATCGCGGGTAAAACCTATCGTTCTTCGACCGCGCCGCGGCCGCGTGACCCGGATTTGTCCCGTCGCGATCGAGTGCAATTGCAGATCGACACGGATCGCGATTTTTGCAGCACGCTGACGCTGGAGGTTGATCATCGCGGCTGGGCAGCTGATTCTGCTCTGGGTAACTCGTACTGGAACCCGCAATGGTTTGTTGCTCAGGCAAGCGACGACCAAACTTGGACGATCGAGTTCGCGATCCCGCTCGACGAGTTCGTCGCGATCAAACCGACGGACTTCGATCGTTGGGCCATCCGGTTGGATCGACTTGCCACGGGTCGTCAATCGCTGTGGCACGAGCGAACGAATTCGCAAATCGACGCTCAGTCTGGCTTGCAAGCCGCGATGCTACCCGACCCACGCGGTTTTCAGATACTCGCAATCGAGGGCGATTCGGCCGGATCCAATCAACGCCAGCTGACGGCCAGACGAACCGATTCGCACTACGATCGGCAAGTCAAACCGGCTCAGTTCCAGTTAGAATTAGAGCCGCTGCCCAAGTTGCAACAGGCTCCAGAGATTCCGCAGTTGGGCAATTTGCCGTAGTCTCTTGATGATCGCGTGTCCCGTTTCTGTGATCAACCAACTTACCGCACGAGTTTCAATCCATGTCAGCTTCGCCGGAATCCGAACGTCCGGCAACGCCACGCGCTGACGAGCAACCGGTTTCGGTGTCTCGGTTGCCGACGGCCAAACCCAAGGTGAGGGTGGAAGTTCCCAGTGAATTGCAGCAAGCGTCTTCGGCCCAGTCGCCTTTTCTGACGGTGGACGCTTTCGGGCTTGAGCCACTCGCTCAAACGCCCGCGACACTGCGGGAGCGATTGCGACGCAATCGCCGATCATTGTCGTCAGTGTTGGCTAGCTTTTTGTTTCACGGCAGCGTTTTGTTTTTATTGTTCTTGCTGGCGATTAGCTGGCCGCGAGAGACTCAGTTGGGCAGTGGCGTGGTGGCCGAGTTCACCGACGCGCCGCTGGTTGCCGATCCGTTGGATCAGGAGACGGAATCGGTCGAACTGGAAATGCCCGAGCCAACTCCGGCGTTGATTGAGAACGTGGCGACAGACGTGGTGGTCGAGGACGTGACTCTGGCCAATGCCGAGGTGCCCTCGGTCGTTCCGGTCGACGTGGCCGACCCGACCCCAGCGGTCAGCAATGTCGAAACGCCATCGACAGCGGCTCGCGTTGCCGTAGCTGGCGGTGGTCTGGAAGGACGAAGCAGTGAATCGCGATCCGCACTGGCGGCCAAACACGGCGGTTCGGGTGCGAGTGAAGCGGCGGTCGAGCGCGGGTTGAAGTGGATCATTGAACACCAGAGCGAAGACGGCGGCTGGCGATTGCGTTTTCACGACGGACCGTGCAACGGGCGCTGTCGAAACGAAGGAGCGCTGGCTTCCCCCAACGCGGCGACCAGTTTGGCGCTGTTGTCGCTACTAGGTGCGGGCTACACGGCTCATGCAGGGCCATACCAAGAACAAGTTGCTTCAGGAATCGAATTTTTACTTAAACGAATGCGCAGGACGGGATTCGGTGTCTCGTTCCGCGAGGGCGACAAAGGCATGTACGCTCACGCGCTGGCCACGATGGCGCTCAGTGAAGCCTTTGCGATGACCCGAGCTTCGGAACTGCCCGGGCCGATCGCTGGCGCGGTCGAGTACATCGAAAAGGCTCAGCACCGTCGCGGTGGCTGGCGATACGAACCTGGCTATCCGGGCGACATGTTGGTCACCGGCTGGCAGATCATGGCGCTAAAAAGTGCCCAGAACGCGGGCTTCCAAGTTGACCCGGACGTGTTGGCCAAAGCAGACGCGTTCGTTGATTCGTTGGCATCCAGCCGAGCCGGTCAGTATGCGTATGGAGCCGAAGGGCGTCGTGACGGAGAGCTTGTCGCGTCGGCGGTGGGAATGTTGATGAAGCTGTATCAAGGTCGGCATCGCAACAGTGGGACACTCGCCGAAGGAGCCTTGTTCTTGTCAGAATACGGGATGATCCCCGACGATATCTATTACAACTATTACGCAACGCTGGTGCTGCATCACCGCCGCGGTGCCTTCTGGCCCGATTGGAACAAAGTGATGCGAGATTCGCTCGTCGCGGCGCAGGCAACTGAGGGCCATGAGGCTGGCAGCTGGCATTTTGACAACGCGGCCGGGCACGGTCGGCAGGGCGGCCGTTTGTACTCGACCGCGATGGCGATCATGACGCTCGAAGTTTACTATCGTTACCTGCCGTTGTATGGTTACGATCCGCTGAAGGAAGAATCGGCCGTCGGAACGGCCCGCCAAGAGACGACCCGCAAAGAGAGTTCGCGTTGACCGACCAGCCCTACATCGCGCCGATCGTTCCGGTGTTGGACCTGATGATTGGTCAGGTCGTTTTGGCTGCGGGTGGGAATCGAGATCAATACCTGCCGGTTGATTCAAAACTAACGCGGAGCGCTCGCCCATTGGACGTGGCGAAGGCCATGTTTCAGCAGACGGGTTGCGACTGGATTTATCTGGCCGACATCGATAGCTTCAGCGGGGCGGCGCCGGCGTGGCACGTTTATGGTCAGCTGTTGGAAACCGGATTTGGCCTGTGGGTGGACGCAAATTGGCTGTCCGATGGTTGTGTCGAAGCGATCACTGACCGGATGCCGGTGCTCGATCGGCTGCGTGTGATTGTTTCGTCCGAGACGATGTCGAGTGCGGATCAGTTTTCGAAGCTTGGGCAATTATTGGACGAAGGCATTCGGCCGATTTTCAGTTTGGACCTGAAAGGTCAGCACGTCATCGGTGGCTCGCCAGAGATCGCTGGCCAGCCGCCGTTGGATTTGATCGGGAAAGCGATCGAAGCGGGGGCTCGCGACGTGATCGTGTTGGATCTGGGCCTCGTCGGCACGATGCAGCACGAAATCGAAACGGCTCAGGCGACCACGATGGAGCTCATCGAACAGATCGTGCGGCAGTTTCCCAATGTGCGAGTCACGTCGGGCGGCGGCGTTGCCTCGGCCGAGGACGCCCAACGCTGGCTAGATGCCGGTTGCGATCATGTGCTCGCGGCATCCGCCATTCATCACTGTCGTCTGACGCCTGACGACGTGGCGGAGCTGCTCCCGCGTTCCGCTCGCGAGCGTTTGCGGCGCACGGCAAAGTAGTAAATCGCGTTCGCGTGCTAGCAGTCACAGGTTCACTCTTGAGCCAGTTTGGGGGAACCTCTAAAAGAGTTCCAGCCACTGAGGTCTTGCCCGCGCGGGGTCTCGGTTTGGTTTTATGAAATCACATCGAACATTGGGTGGCTCGCGAAGGAATCGCGGGCTGCTGCATCCCAAAACGAATTCGTTAGTCACGGAGGACGAGTCTTGAAATCAACAACATTCAAAATGGGGTTAGTGCGCACACTGGCCATCGCAATTTTGGCAACCGTTGCGGGCTCGACCGCAGACGTGAATGCTCAGGAAGGTGAATCTGCAGGCCTCGTTGCCGTGCTGGACGTCGCTCGGGTGTTCAAAGAGAACCCAGAATTTGATGCAGCCATGAAGGCGATCAAACAAGAAGCCGACGGCCTAAAGGCACAGATCGCTCAACAGCAAGCAACGATCAAAGAAGAGGCTCAGCAGTTGGCTCAGTACGAAGCCGGCTCGGCCGAGCGAAACCAATTGGAAGGCACGCTGGAGCAGAAGCAAGCCGCGTTGCGAACTCAGGCTCGTCAGGCAGAAGCGAATTTGCTCAACCGCGAAGCCGGAATCTACTTCGAAACGTACAACCAGATGCAGGGCGTTGTGGGTGAAATCGCAAGCCAGCATGGCATTTCGTTGGTTCTGCGTTTTGACAGCGCTGAGATCGATCCTTCGAATCGCGCCGAAGTAATCAAGGGCGTGAATCGTCCAGTGGTTTTCCACCGTCGCCTGGATCTGACGAACCTAGTGATCCAAAACATGGGCAACGCAACAGCCAAGGCCGGCGATACGACTCAGCGTTAGTCGAACCAACCAAAACGTGAAAATTCAAACGGGCCAGTTTGCCGGATCGGTAAACTGGCCCGTTTTGCTGCGCCAGCGCGAGCCTAAGTCGCAACCCGACACGTTCGTGCGGAACCGATCCCTCCCTAGCGATCGGTTGGCTCAGTATGATGAACGCCTAACATTGGAAGATTTCAATTCGCTCGCGTAAGCCCGCCATGAACCTAGTCCTCTTCGAAGATTCGCACGTTGATTCGCTGGGGCCCGTTGTGGTTGGGCGGCCGGCGTATGCGATTACTTGCGGCAGCTATCGGTTGGTCGACCTGTTACGGTCACTGTCGGCCAACATCGTTGGGATGGTGCGGCCCCATTTGCAAACGCTGCAGGCGAATGACGAACCGACCTTCGAATCGAAAATTGACCCCAGCAGCGAGCTGACGTTGCTGGTCAATGCTCGCGTCGTGCCGTCGATTCGAAACCGGCAGCAGTTGGTGCAAATGATCGAGGAAGCAAAAACGGGCGGCGAAGCTTTGTCGACCGTCATCGCGGGCGCGAAGCAGGGAATCGCGGCCGCGGTGGTTCCAACCTCGCTGATCGTCCGCGATTACGGCGGGGCTGCTGCGGAGTCGATCGAGAAACTGATCGACGCGTGTGAGGGGCGCTCGGGCGGAAAAGAGTCGGCGGTTGGCCTGTTCGAGTTTCCTCACGATATCGTGCGCTGCAACATGAATTGCATTGCGGATAATTTGCGACATCGAGTTGAAAGTGGAAACTACGAACAGGTGGCGGACGGAGTCTATATTGCCGATGGCCAGCAGCTGCCCGCCAACGTTGCCGTTGATGCCAGCGGCGGACCGATCGTAATCGAGTCCAACGTAACGCTCGGCCCGTTCAGTTATTTGCGCGGCCCGGTTTATCTTGGGGCGAACGTCAAGGTCAGCGAGCACGCATCGATCAAGGACGAAGTGTCGATCTCACACACGTGCAAAGTCGGGGGCGAAATTGAAGCCACCGTGTTTGAACCGTACTCAAACAAGCAGCACTACGGCTTTTTGGGGCACGCCTACGTCGGCAGCTGGGTGAATCTTGGTGCGGGTACGTGCAATAGCGACCTCAAGAATACTTACGGCAAAGTCAACATGGTTTACGGTGGTCAAAAGACCGCCACCGGGATGCAATTCATGGGTTGTATCATTGGCGACTATGCCAAGACGGCCATCAACACCAGTATTTTTACGGGTAAACAAATCGGTGTCGGCAGCATGGTGTATGGCTGGGCGGCTGAAAATGTTCCGTCGTTTGTGAACTACGCTCGGTCGTTTGGATCGTGCAGTTTGATGTCACCCGAGGTGATGCTAACGACCCAGCAGAGAATGTTCGGGCGGCGGTCGGTGCCGCAGCGTCCGTGCGACCAGCAGTTAATTCGCGACATGTTTCGTTTGACGGAAGGTGAGCGACCCGACGATTTGCCCGATCAACCGCCCCAGTTTTGACATTTTGCCGCACGATTCGGGCCCGAATCTCGTAAAAGCGAGAGCGGCGCACTGTCTGACGCTGTGATGGGTGCCTAAAATGAGGCTCTTTGACGCATTTTGATTTCTCTCTGACAGGTACTTTTGGTGTCTCATTCACTGGCCAGCTTCTTCGAAAAAGAACATCCGGCGATTTCGTTCGAGCTTTTTCCTCCTAAAACAGAAAAGGGCGAACTAGCCCTGTATAGGCACGTTGAAAAGCTGATGCTGTTCAATCCTGACTTTCTGACTTTCACCTACGGCGCGGGCGGTTCGACGCAAACGAAGACACTCGAGATCGTCAGCGAAGTAAAAAAACGCTTCAACGTGCCGGTTGCGTCCCACTTGACCGTGGTCGGTAGTACGGTCGAACAGTTGCGGCAGTACATGCAACAGGCAACCGATCAGGGCGTTGACTACATCGTCGCGCTGCGAGGTGATCCACCGCAGGGCAGTGATTCGTTCGAAGCTGTCGAAGGTGGATTGAGCTACGCAAATGAGTTGGTCGATTTGATCGCGGCCGAGTTCCCTCAGTTCGGCGTGCTGGTCGCAGGCTATCCCGAGAAGCACAAAGAAGCGGTCAGCATGGATGTTGATCTTGAGAATTTGAAGCGCAAGGTCGATGCTGGTTCGGATGTGATTGTGACTCAGCTATTTTACGACAACGATGATTTCTTCCGTTTTCGCGATCAATGTGCGGACATAGGAATTACCGTCCCGATTTTGCCGGGACTGTTGCCAGTGACAAACTTCGAGCAGGTGAAACGAATCACCTCGATGTGCGCGGCTAAGTTGCCGTCGGCGTTTGTCGATCGCTTGTCCGAGCAGGATGACAAAGACTGGCAGTACAAGGTTGGCGTCGAGCACGCGATTGAGCAAACGCGGGGCCTGCTGGATGCGGACGTGCAAGGCTTGCACTATTACGTGCTCAATCGATCTGACGCCACGTCAGAGATTTTAGGTTCGATGGATTTGAACCGAGTTTGATGGCCCGGTATGGCAGGGTTCGGTTTGATCTTTGCCAACATCACCCCACTACGAAAAATTTTTCACGACGAGATTCGAATGACTTTCTCTTTATCGCCCTTTTTTGGCATGCGTGGCCGAAGCTTTCTTTTCTCGACGGCCGTTGCGTGGGCAGCGATTGGTTTCGCGATTGATGCAGAATCTGCGATTGGTCAAGAATCAACCGCGGCGGAAGTCCCGGTTGGCCAGTCTGGTTTGAGCGGTCAAGCGGCAGCCGAAAATGCAGAGCCGTCGCCCGAGGATGAGAAAGCAGCCGAGGAAGCGGTCAAGCAAAAGATCGCTCAGCGCCGCCAGTTTTTCTTCGACGCGTTGCTCGAGGAGTTGGACAACATGGTGCCGGGTGAGTACGAGGAAGGCAGTCCGCAAAAAGCGGAGCTTGAGAAAGCCGTGAATGCGTTTCTTGATCGTGACGTTCCCACCGTGCGGCGCATCTTTCAAGAGCAGGCCACGTTTGATCCTGACTTTCCCCCGATGAACATGATGTTGGCCTCAATGAGCTACCGTGTTCGCAACCCGACTCAGGGGCGTCGGCTGCTTGAAAAAGCAGCGATCGAGAACCCTCGGTACCCGGGCACTTACGCCGCGTTTGCACGGTTGGCGCTGAACGAAAATCGGATCACCGATGCGATGGCTTTGCTGGACAAGTGTGCCAGAATGGTGCGCGAGAACAAAGTTAGCGATAAAGTTAAGGCTCACTTTGGCAAACAATACATCGCCGGCATGATGCAAGTCGCGATCGCTCAATCGAGGTATCAGGATGCTCGTGAGCTATTGGAACGGCAAATGAAGCAACTGCCCGACAATCCGAAGAGCTATCTAACCGGGGCCGAAATTGAATTCAAAGCTGGGAACCTAGACAAGAGCCAGTCCTATTTGGAGAAGCTGAAAGAGCTTGAGCCGCGGACTCGACCGCACGAAGCGGTCTTTGCGAGTTGGTTCCGGCAAAAGGGTAGCCAAGCTGAATCAGCCAAGTGGTTACTGGCGGCCGCCGACAACTACCCAAAGGATGCCAGAATTCAGCTGGACAAAGCTCGGTTGTTGTTGGGACAAGAAAAAATCATGGAGACGAAATCGGCGATTGGTGTGGTTGAGGCGATCACCGGCGAGACCGCTGCCACGCGATACTTGAAAGCTCAGTTGGCATTTGCGGACAGCGATTTTGCAACAGCCGAAAAACTGTTTGAATCGGTGGTCGTCGAAACCAAGGGACGTAACCTCGAGGCGCTGAACTTTTTTGCGCTGTCGATGGCCGAGAGCGGCGAAGAAGAAAAAATGGCGCAAGCCCAAACACTCGCTCAACAGTTAGCTGCCAAGGCACAACACAGTAACGTGGCCAAAGCGTCGTTGGCATACATTCTCGTCAAGCGCGGCACGCTAGAGCCCGCGCAGCGTTTATTGGTGCCGATCGCTCGTCAGAAGCGAGTTTCGTCTGAGGTCGCGTACTTCTTTGGCTGTTTGCTCAGAGAGCTGGGCGAGAAAGATACGGCTCGCCAAGCCTTTCAGTCGGCGTTGAAAAACAAGAACTTGTTTGTCTACCGAAAAGAATGTGTGAAAGCCTTGGATGAACTTGGTGGCCCGATTGCGGGCGACTTGCCTGACCCGGCCGCGACGGAAACTCCTGCGGTCCCGTAGTCGTGTCGAGTTTCAAACATCGCGCGGCTGCGTTGCTACGAAACGCTATGCTGCTGAGCCAACGCGTTCAGGCGTTTGATCATCGAAAACAGCCCGTTGCGTCGCTGCGGGCTCAAGTGCTGATTCAGCCCCAGGCTGGTCAGGTACTCTGACACGTCGCTGTCGATAATTTGCTGAGCCGTTTTGCCGTCGTAGAAAGCCAGCAGCACGGCGATCAGGCCTTTGACGATCAGCGAATCACTGTCGGCATAAATTTCGACTGGCTGGTCCGCGCCGGCGACCTCGGTCGCCATCCACACCGTGCTCATGCAGCCCTCGACGATATTGTCGTCTGACTGAACTGCATCTGGCAGCGCCGGTAGCTCGCGCCCTAGATCAATGATGAAGTCATACCGCTCGTCCCATTGATCAAGGTCTTCAAAGGTTTCGAGTAGTTCGTCAACAGTAGGTGGAAAATCAGCCATGGTCGCAGTGGAAAAGGTGCGTTTTCGAATCCCCGATCGTAGTTGATCGCGGCCTTTGCTTCCACCGACTAAATCTGGCTGCGACTGAGTGCCGCCCACGTCGTCGGTTACTCGCCCGAGATGACTTCCATCTCGATCGAGCGGCTGGCGGAGGTGTTGGGGACTTCGAACCGCGGTTCTTCTACGTCGATCTCGTCAGCGACTGACGCGGCGTCGGTTTGTTGCATGACTTCCATCGCGAGGCTGCGATAGTCTTGGGCACCGTTGGAATCGCCCGCGTATTGGAAAATTGACTGGCCGTAGCTGGGTGCTTCGGCCAAGCGGTTGTTGCGGCGAATCCGAGTGTCAAAGCTAATCGCGTCCGACCACACACAACCCGCATTGCGCTGATCGCCCAAGAAGTGCTCGACATCGTTGATGACTTCGTTGGCCAACCGGGTTCCTCGGTCGTACAGGCAGTAGACGACGTTGGACAGTTTTAAGTCGTTGTTCAAGCGGCGGGCCACCAAGTCGATCGTTTTCAATAGCTTGGACAAACCGTGCAGGGCGAGGAAGTGCGGCTGAAGCGGAAGAAAGATTTCGTTAGCCGTCGTCAACGCGTTGAGCGTGAGGACGCTCAATGAGGGTGGGCAATCGAAAATCAGGTAATCGAATTCGTCTTGGACTTCCTGCATTTTATCGCGCAGGATGATCTCGCGGCCAACGACCCCCGACAGTTCCATTTCGGCAGCAGCCAAATCGATATGAGCCGGACTGAGCCACAGATTGTCATCGACCGCATGACGGCATTCATCAAGCGCAACGTCGTCGGTCAACACGTCGTACATCGACAGGTAATCTTGTTCCATGCCAAACCCTAGGTGCAGCGACGCATGGGCCTGCGGGTCGAGGTCGATTAGCCACACGCGTTGTCCAGCTTCTGCCAAGGCAGCGGCCAAGTTCACGGCGGTGGTGGTTTTACCCACGCCACCTTTTTGATTGATAATGGCAATGCTACGCACGGTGGAAACTCCTTTTCCCGACGCCGAAATGGCTGGCAATTCGTACCCAAAATGGACCAACGGTGATCGACCGATTTTATCCCGCGACGCACCGAACGACCTAGATTGAATCACGCTGCTAGCATCTCTGGCCCGGCAATCGCTCGATTGGCCTGACGGACCGCGTGGTGACGGGCTACCCTCGATCTTACGCTCCGGCTAGATGACTGGCCGGTAACCGAGACTGAAATGCTTTGAAAGTTGAATTTTTGGGGTTGAAGCAGCGCTGTAGCGCTTGCTTGCCCATTGAGCCCAATTAACGTTGGTTTCCAAACGAACTGTTCGATGCAGTTTGTCTTGATCTTCAACACGCCCACCTGTTAACCAACCTGTGAGCGAAATCATGAAACAGCTAACCGCAATCTTTTTGATGACGATGGCGTCCGTATTGAGCCCACTAGGCAGCGGGTTGACGCTGGCTCAAACGGCGATCACTGACATTCCGCTAGATCCCAACCAACAGAGCGTCGCCAGCCAATGGGTGAGCGAGGCTCTGTTTGCGGTTAGTGACCCGGCGGGCAGCAGCGTCGGCCCAACCGGTGCGTCACGCGCGTATGGGATTCTGGGCACAGCCATGTACGATGCATGGTCGGCCTATGAGCCGTTGCCCGCCAGCACCACGTCGGGTGATTCGATGCAACAACCGGCGGCCAGCAACACGGTTGCCAACAAATCAGAAGCGATCAGCTATGCGGCCTACAACGTGTTAACCGAGTTGTTTCCTGATGTGGGACTGAACCAGTCGTTTCGTGATCGCATGACGGCCCTTGGTTACAACCCGGACAACGCGACCAGCACAGCGGCAACCGTTGGCACAGCGATGGCGAACAAGCTCATGTCCATCCGCCGCAACGATGGATCGAACCAGCTGAACGGTTACGCCGACACGACTGGCTACGCGCCGGTGAACTCGGCAACGAACGTGACCGATATCGCTCGTTGGACACCCGAGAATGTGCCGATTGGTGATCCGAGCGGTTCGACTCAATCGGCACTACATCCACACTGGGGAAACGTCACCACGTTTGCGTTGACATCGAGCGACCAGTTTCTGCCTCCTGCACCGCAGCCATTTTTGCTTGACTCAAACGCGACCGCTGACTTGGCCGCCAGAACAATCACGCGTGCCGACGGGACGGTGGTGCCGATCAACCGAGCCGCGATTGGCGTCGACATTAATCCAGCGTTTATGAGTCAAACCGAGGCCGTCGTCGATCAAAGCGCGATGCTGGGTCAGGCAGGTGGTGACGAGCGCAAGTTGATTGCGGAATTTTGGGAGGACCCGGGGAGCACGCCTTATCCGCCGGGCACCTAGATGTTCTTTGGACAAAAAGTTGGCGAGCAAGCCACGCCCGACCTTGATGCCGACGTTGCTCGGTTCTTTGGGCTGGGCAACGCCGTGATGGACGCTGGCATCGCGACGTGGGAAGCCAAGTACGTATACGACTACGTTCGGCCCGTGCGTGCCGTTCGTGAGTTGGGTGAACTTGGCTTGATTGGCGTTGAAAACGGGGATGGCGATTTCGAAATCGAGGCTTGGGGTGGCGTCGGTCAGGGCACCCAGACGATTCTTGCCAAAGATTTTATTACGTACCAAACGCCGGGTGAAAATCCGTCACCACCGTTCCCAGAGTTTACCTCAGGCCATAGCGCGTTTAGTGCTTCGGCGGCCGCGCTGTTAGGTTTGCTGTCCGGCAGCGATGATTTCGTGCTGGGCGATGGATCGGTTGGATTGAGCGTCACCTTCGCGCCTGGTGATTCGCGGTTTGAACCGGACGTTACGCCCGGGTCAGAAACCACATTGACGTGGTTGACGTTTTCAGATGCCGCCGACGAAGCGGGTGAGTCACGTTTGTACGGCGGGATTCATTTTGAAGAAGGCGATATTTTCGGACGTGACTTGGGCGAAGCGATCGGGCAGTCCGTGTTTGATCGAATGCAGTTCTTTCTTAACGGTGGCGTTGCGATTCCAGAACCTGGCTCGTCCGCGATTCTGGCGATGTTGGTCGGCGGAGCGTGTTTGACTCGCCGTCGCGTAACGTCGTGATGCGATACGCTTAGTTTCCATCCAGCAAATTACCGAGCCCGCCGAGGATACTGCCTTCCCCGGTGCCGGTTCGGCCAGCGGTAGGAACGTTGGCAAGGATGCGTCCGGCCAATCGGCTAAATGGAAGGCTTTGCAGCCATACGCGGCCGTGACCTTTGAGCGTGGCTAGGAATAGGCCCTCGCCGCCAAAGACCATGCTCTTCAGGTTTCCCGCGCGTTCGATGCTGTATTCGATGTGCGGTTCGAAGGCGACGATACACCCCGTGTCGACGCGCAGCGTTTCGCCCGTCAGTTCCCGCTCAATGATGGTGCCTCCGGCGTGCAGAAACGCCATCCCGTCGCCCACTAGTTTCTGCAGGATAAAACCCTCGCCGCCAAACAAGCCCGCGCCAAACCTTTTGTTGAACGAGATCGTGACCTCGGTCCCTAGCGCCGCGCAGAGGAAGGCATCTTTTTGGCAGAGCAGATCGTTGCCTTGGACAGTTGCCATGTCGACTGGAATAATCTTGCCGGGGTAGGGAGCCCCGAACGCGACGTGGCTTTTCCCTGCACCCGTGTGAGTAAAATGAGTCATGAAAATGGACTCGCCGGTCAGCATGCGTTTGCCTGCGGTCATTATTTTGCCAAAAAAACCTTGCTCCGGTTGGCTGCCGTCTCCCATCTTCGTTTCGAAGTTGATGCCCTCTTCCATGTAAGTCATGCCACCGGCTTCGGCGATTACAGTTTCGCCGGGATCGAGTTCCACGATCACCATTTGCAAGTCATCGCCCACAATTTCGTAGTCGACCTCATGGCAGCGACGTGACTGAGAACCTCCCATGAACTGGCCGCGAGGAGAGTTCGCGCCGGCAGTTTCGACGGGGGTGGCAGTGATGAACGTGTCGGCAGTGTTGAGGATTTGGCTGCACGCGGGACAGTGGACTTGCTTGCCCGCGAGTGATTCGGGAACGGAAAGTTCTTTTCCGCACGAACAGTGAATGTTGAAAGTTGACATGGTGATCCCCGCTGTGAAGTGCCCAAAATTGGCGTCTGAAACATTGTTCGGCCGGCCGCACGAATTATCGCCAGAAAAACCGGCGCGGATGGTTTTAGCCGACGAAAAACTCAGCTCAGCAATACGAAAGCGATACAGAAAAGCATGGTTTCCGTATGGTTCTGCCACCGTTTAGCTCAGATTGCCCCTGTGCCGGTTGAAGGCGATCTGTCGCCATGAAACAATATTAGCGTTCCGTTGGGCGGTCGCATTTTGGCGTCGGTCGCAATGAACGGGACTTAAACTGACAAAATTGATACTGAGACATTGATGAGAATCGAACCGCTGGGCGACAAGGTCGTAATTAAACGGACCGAAGCCGAAGAGACGACCGCAGGCGGAATCCTGTTACCCGATAGCTCCCGCGAGAAACCGGCCCAAGGGCGAGTTCTCTCGATCGGGCTTGGAACGATGTTGGCCGATGGAAGTCGCTCGGCACCGCAAATCAAAGAGGGCGACCGAGTTCTTTTTTCCAGCTACGCCGGCACCGAGATCGAGGTCGATGACGGTACGCTTTTGATCATGAGCGAATCGGACATCCTCGCGGTCGTGGATTAGTCGGAGATGCTCCGATTCGTCCGCCGGCGGTTTAACAAACGGAGGCAATCCATGTTCCGACTTCTCGATCTTTTCGTTGTGCTGTTGTCAGTGTTCGTTGGCCTTCGCGTGGCCGACGCGCAGCAGCCCTCGGATGCAAAAGCAATCACTCAACTGCGTCAGGTCTCTGCCGCGGGCGTGCAGTACTTGCTCGAACGCGGGCAAGACCCGGAAGACGGTTCGTACAGCAAGCAGCTTGGCCCGGCCGTCACGGCCATGTGTACGAGTGCTTTGCTGGACCACGGGATCCCGGTGACTCATCCGAAGGTTCAGAAGTCGCTGGAGTATCTCGAAGCGGCCATCAAGCCCGACGGTGGAATTTACGCGCCCGATAGCACGCTGCGAAACTACGAAACCAGCGTGTCGCTCATGTGCTTCAACCGAGCCAACGCCGACCGACGCTACGACGAAACCATCCAAAACGCGGCCCGGTTCCTGAAGGGTTTGCAATGGGACGAAGGCGAAGGCCACGAGGTCACCAGCGGTTTCTACGGTGGCCAAGGCTATGGCAGCCACAAACGTCCTGATGCATCGAACACGCAGTTCTTCATGGACGCCCTAAAAGCGGCCGGCGAAGACGCGGAGAGCGAAGCGATTCAAAAGGCCTTGGTGTTCATGTCGCGCTGTCAGAATCTGCCGACCGGGCACAACTCGGCCCATTTCGCAAAAGTAGTTACCGACGAAGACCGTGGTGGTTTTATTTACTCGCCTGTCGGCGAAGGTGAATCCAAACCCGGTGCCACGCCCGAGGGCGGCCTGCGAAGCTACGCGTCGATGAGCTACGCGGGACTTAAGAGTCTGTTACATGCTGGCGTCGCAAAGGATGACGTGCGAGTTCAGGCTGCGATCGACTGGATCGGGCGACACTATGACTTAGAAACCAATCCCGGCATGGGGCCGCAGGGTTTGTATTATTACTACCACGTGTTTGCGAAGGCTTTGTCGGTCGCCAAAATGGATGAGGTCACCGACATTGACGGAACCCAGCATAACTGGCGCGCCGACTTGATCGCGACCTTGGCCAAACGGCAGGCCGCCGACGGCTCGTGGACCAACGAGGCGGACCGCTGGTACGAGGGCGATCCGAACTTGGTGACCAGCTACGCCTTGTTGGCATTGGCGTATTGCGATGTCGAAGCAACCGAGGCCAACGCTGATCAAGCGGGCTCCAATTGAGTTTGGAAATTTTGGCCTACGAGCTGACGCCGCTCGGGTTGCTGATCCTGCGCCGGCGAGAGCTGTTGTCGCGGCCCGGCACGATGGTGACCGAGGTGACGCTCGATCACGAGTTCCTGATGAGTAGCTATCTGACGGAGTCGGAACGACAGCTGACTCAGTTGGGATTGGCTCGGTTACAGGAACGCGATCGAAGCGACCCCGTGGCCAGCAAGAAACGCATGTTGGTTGGCGGGCTTGGCTTGGGCTACACCGCAGCCGAGGGACTGAAACACCCGGACGTTGCCGAGGTTGAGGTCGTCGAATTTCTACCTCAAGTCATTGGATGGACTCGGGCGGGACTGATCCCGTTGTCGGAAACGCTCAATAATGACCCTCGCTTGGCGATCACCCAAGGCGATATCTACGCGCGGTTAACAGGTCCGGCCGAGCGGTTGTTCGACCTCATCGTGATCGATGTCGATCATTCTCCCGAGGACGTACTCGGCGAGCAAAGTCACGGTTTTTACTCGGTCCCCGGCCTGCAGGCGGCCCGAGAACACTTGACGGCGGGCGGCGTGATCGGCGTTTGGTCCTACGATGAAAGCACGCCCTTGCTCGACAGCATGCGGCAAGTGTTCGCCGACGTGTCGGTCGAGCAAGTCACCGTATGGAACGACCTTATTAACGAATCGCAAACCGACTGGCTATTCTTCGGCCGCCGCAACTAAGTGCCCATCATCGCTCCGCGTGATGTTGCGAGGGCACAAAGCTCCGCCAAGCTTTTGGGTTTTTGCCGCGGTGAGCGTTTTGCCTCGGCGGCATCACATGGAATGTGATGGGTACACTCGGCGTCACCACATGGAATGCGATAGGTACATATGCTGGCGTTTGTCCAACGTACTCATCACCGGTCCGCGTGATGCCGCCAGTGTACTCATCATCGCTCCGCGTGATGTCGATCGGCTCTAGCCCAATGGCACTCACTTCAACAAATCTTTGCACTTTTTTCCTCGTTCGATGCTCATTTTTCACTCGATCAATTCACGCCTGAACTGATGGCGTGCGTTAAACAAGCGGCGATACGATAGGTACACCACGCCGATCGTTCCCAGCGCCGTTGCACCTGCGATCAGGAAGATGATCACGATTTGGTACTTGACCGCTGACACAGGGTTCATGCCTGCGATCATTTGACCCGTCATCATGCCGGGCAGGCTTACCAGCCCGACGATCATCATTGAATTCACGATCGGAATCATGCCCGTTCGCACCGCATCCCGAAGCGGAGCTGCCGCCGCTTCAAAGCGAGTCGCGCCCAGGGCCAGCCGCGTTTCGACTTCCGTGCGACGTGTGACGAGTGCTTCGGTGAAGGTGTTTAGGCCGACCGAGATGCCATTGAGCGTGTTGCCCAGCACCATCCCTAGCAGCGGGATCAAGTATTGAGGCTGGTACCACTTCTCGATGCCTTGCAGCACGGCGAACAGCGCGAACGCGGTGACGAGCCATGAACTGGCCCAAATCGAAATGATCGTGATCGCGCGGATGCCGGGAAATTGTCGCTTGTTGCGATTCGAAGCAGTCACCCCCGCGATCAGCGTCATCACGGCCGCCAAACCTACAACCCAATACCAGTGTTGGAGTTGGAAAATGGATTTTAGCACCAACCCCAGCAACGTTAGCTGCACGATCGTCCGCACCGCCGCGATCGCCAGCGTGCGTTCCATCCTCAACCGCAGCCCCACCGAGATCACGCCGTTGATCAGGATCAATAGCGAGGTCAGCGCGACCTGCCAAGTCGTTAGTTCGACGTACTCTTGCATCAGTCGGCCTCGATTCGGCCAGCGGCGACTGATAGTCGGCGGTTGGCGATGCGTTCGGCTTGTTCCGCATCGTGCGTCACCCAAAGATAGGCTCGAGCGTCGGACGCTTGAACCCAGTCGAGCAACACGGTTTCAACGCGTTTCGTGGCATCGACATCGATCGCTGACGTCGGTTCGTCCAGCAACAAAATGTTTGGCTCTAACAATAATGCTCGGACAAGCGCCGCGATTTGCTGTTCGCCACCCGACAGATCCGCCGCTCGTTGGTCGAGAAAAGACGCGGGCTTGCCCACGGCGGCAACCCATTGCAACGCACGCTCGCGCGCGTACTGCCGGTTCCCGTGAGAAGTTAGCTCGAACGGCTCGCGTAGCACCGATTCGACGGTGCCTTCATTCAGCGCAGGCTGCTGATGCAGGTAAAGCACTCGGCTGCGAAACTCGGGGACGGCGGTGTCTTGAACCGTTTTGGATTGCCAAGTAATCGTGCCG
>CAZLFF010000002.1:77902-86732 GCA_964558755.1 uncultured Pirellulaceae bacterium | reverse complement strand
CGTGATCGACGGAGTCCAGCATCGAAAGCACACGCAGTAGCACGGTTTTCCCGCTGCCAGACGGGCCGAGAAGCGCGATGCGATCCCCGGCGTTGACCGTCAACGTGGCTCCGTCGATTAGTTTTAGCCCGTCGGCAGTTCGGGTCAGGCGAGTGGCGGTCAGCAAGGTCAGAAAGTCCGGGGTTGGGTGTGACGCGACGATTGGCTGGCTCATGCAGGCCGAAGGTCCGCGACCCATGCATTGGTGGCCAAGGCGACCGCAATTTTGGCGATTTTAAGAGTTCTACCCGGATTTGGGCGTGGTTGGTGGCCAAAGACGGGCGATTGTAGAACCTGATCCCGGGCCGACGGGCCCCTTTTATAACCGGTTTGCCGCCCGCGGGTGGTTTCTGCCTTGACAGAAAATGGGCCAGTTTCGACAATCTTCGATCCAATTCGAACACAAAAGTCACGCGATTAAAGCTATGAAAATCCACAACAACGACACCGTTACCGTCATCAGCGGCAAAGACAAATCGGTCACCGGCAAGGTTCTTTCGGTCGATCACGCGGCCGGTACCGTGGTCGTTGAAGGCGTGAACTTGGTCTACAAGCACGTGAAGCCCAGCCAGAAGAACCCGCAGGGTGGCCGCTTGCACAAGGAGCGTCCGATCCGTGCCTCGAAGGTTATGGCGATTTGCCCAAAGACTTCAAAGCCAACCCGCATCGGGTACCGATTTCTTGACGACGGCACCAAAGAGCGATTTGCTCGCATCAGCGGCGCGTCGATGGGTGAAGTTTCACCGGCTAAAGCTGCTTACGCGAAGAAGTAGTTTCAAAGTCGCAGACGAAA
Source organism: uncultured Pirellulaceae bacterium (assembly GCA_964558755.1). GTDB lineage: Bacteria > Planctomycetota > Planctomycetia > Pirellulales > Pirellulaceae > Mariniblastus. The sequence continues at coordinate 85,900 of CAZLFF010000002.1, read as the reverse complement.
GCCGAAAGCGTGGCCGCGCGAGCTACGGTTGGCGTTTGGCTTGTCGCTCGATCTTGGGCACGTCGACCGTGCGTACGGTGACCTCGTCTAAGAGTGCTTCACCGATTCCCGTGAGAGCAAAAGTCACGCGCAGATCGCTGTCAGTTGCAACCGCGCGGTATAGCGTAAATTCTTGCCACCCTGACGTTGCTGGAATTCGTTCCATCAGTTCGTTACCCGATAGCGAATCCTTAATCGTCAGGCCGTCTTGGTTGCCGCGAATGGTTCGGGGTACGTTGACCCAGCCGTGAATCCGAACCAACTGGCCGCCCTTGACGCTGATCGCCGGCGTGCCGATCCACAGCGGCGCTGTTTCGAGCGGGCCATTCGGTCCTGTCGCGTTGGGATTTAGGCCGACGGATAGTCGACAACCGTATCGGCCATCCACCACGGCGGCTTCTGCCAGTTCGACTTTCGTGTCGTAGCGACCGTCGTCCAAGCGATGATTCTCCCAGCCCGCGGCCAGCATGTGTTGGAGGTTCTCAAAGTCGCCACCGGCCAAACCGTTGGGCCGCCACGTTTGTTCCTCCAATCGCATGGCTAGCTCCCAGTGCAGCGGAATCAAACTAAAGTGCGACACAAACGGAGACGACGTTTTGGACTGGAACGACCCGAGCGGTGGAGCCATGATTTCACGCCGGACGAAAGCCATTCGCTCGTCCGCTTGATTCAGAAACTTTAACGCCGTCGCCTCACTGTTTTGAGCGATCATTGAATCAACGGTCCGGAAAGCATTAATCGCCTCGTTCAAAGAAGCGCTGGCCGCCGGGGTGCTGCGACCCATCAGCGTCATCTGTTTCTCGACCAGTTGCGTGACCACCATCCACTGTCTCGCGATTTCGCTGTGCAATTCGAAAAGGCTGCGTTGCCCAGTACGCTGAAACGAGTTCGTGACTTGATTGACGACCAATGGATCTTGGGTCAGCACGACGGCCGTCGCGTAAGGGCAGTCCTCAATGCGAATCTGGTTGCCCTGATGATTACGGGCGTCGCTAAGCGGTTGTAGGGCCGTTTCGGTGATCTTGTAGGCTCGATCGGTGAAGGTTGCGGCCGAGTCCTGAAAGCTAATCGTGGTCGGCGGCACGTCACCCGCCCAAAACTGCTCGTGATGAGTTGGACGTTGTACCAGCAGCAGGCGTGAGCGATTGGTTTGCAGCGCGGTGACCTCGACGGGGGTATTGCCGGCTTGGTCTTTGGTCTGCGGCACTTCGCCCATGACGGCGCCGCCGACCGCCCATGGTTCGATGATGTCTAGATGACCATTGATCCACTCGAGCGTCGTTGCCCGCAATTGACTGGCCGGGTCCGGCGCGTCGATCCGAGTGCGCGACCGGAATCGCAGGCCCCGCGCGCCGCCGGCGATGGCTTCCCAGGCGAGGAACCGGATTTGCTGGGCTTCGATTGGTGTCGGTGGAACTTGGCTGGCAACGCTCGAAATTTGATCGATCTGCGACTGAGTCAACTGAGTCTGAACATCGACCCAGATCGGTTTGCCATGCGCGATTGCTTGGTGACGCTCGGCCACCCAGTCACTGTACCGGCTGGCGATGAAACTGGTGCCCAACGGTTCGACGCCAACTGACAGAACATCCGCGTTCTGGCTCAGTTGGCTCCAGTGCGAGTGCGCGTTGACGACGATGGGGCGGCCTTCGCGGTTGTCCGATTGGCGGATCTCGCGGATGCGTTGGTTGATGATGTCCAGATTTCGGCCCGTTGAATTTCGACCGACTGACCATGCCAAGACTCGGTCGTAGCGGAAGGAGATGGAAGACAGGCCGATTGAGGTCGGCGGCGGACAGACGATCCAAACGCCCAAGCGTTGAGCCTCGTTCAGCTGTTCTTCCGTCGCGGTGCTTTTTAGCTCGATCGTGTTGAAGCCCATCCCGACCAAGAAGTCGAAGGCTTCGCCGTTGTGTTCGATGATCCGCGGGAAAAACGGCTTTTTCTTGACCAGTAGAACCGTGCCGTCGCGGCGGACGAGCGATGGCTGCTTGCCGGTGGATTGAATCTTGCGAGTCAGAGCCGCGGGTTGCACGAGATTGGTCGGATCAACCACGCTCGCGATTCGAGCTACCTCGTCACCCGGTTGGCTTTGCCGGCTGGCGATCGTTGAAGCATCAATGATGCCGTCGATCCGCAGGTCGTCGATTTGGCAAATCGTTTCACCCGGGCCGGCGTACAGATTCAAAATCACCTGATCGACGTAAGCGTCCTTCGCCGTGACATGTGGCCCCAGCTCGCGGCGCAGCAGCCACAGTTTCTCTTTGAGCAAACGGCTGAGTGATGTTTTGTCATCTGCGAAGCCCAAGGTCTGCCATTTGGCAGGTTGATCGTAGCTCGGCCCGAGTAGCAATGTGGTCAATGCTCCAGATCCATTGGCCGCTTGAACGTGGGGCAGCACGACTCGCGCGCGCAATTGGACGCCCGCTCGATTGCTTTTGACGCGAACTGACGGCCTGAGATCAGAAATCACGAGCGCCGGCGGCAAGTCATGGGCGACCAGCAACTGCGTGCCCGCACCGCATTGGAACTCGATCTTCTCGTAACGATTCCGAAGCTCGACTTCGTTGGCACGGGTTTGTCGCCAGCGATTGGCCGGGACGACGCAATCTGACTTGATGCGTTGCCAGGTCGGCGTGGGTGAATCAAAGGACTCGTGAAACTGAGCACCAGCGTCATTTGGCAGCACCAGCAAAACCGAAGCGATTACGATCGCGCAAACACGAGCCGCTACGCAGTGTGCGAGTGCCGGCGAGTGGGCGATAGACGCGCTCGTTTGGGCACGTAGTCGGTGCGGCGGGTTCGTTAATCGCGTGAGAATGGCGTCCATGGCGTGTTGCTTTTTGACATCGTGTCGGGCCGAGCGTTGATAGGATCAATCACTCGGGCGGAATCACGTTTCCGATTTGCAACTTCGCCCAGAAGCCGAGCAAAACGCGATTTCACCCGGCTTTTATCAGTATTCCCTACAGATTGCCAGATCAGTCGGCGTTGCGGGTTTTCAACATGGTGAATTTTGGCAAAAAGGGTAGTTTTGTGACTAAGTGATTGCTAGCAATAGGTTTGCGACGGATTACCGTCGTTGGATGGTCGTTTGGCACCGCCAATGCGTAAAGGCTCAGCAACCCCAACGCATCAACGAACCTCCCAACTGATTGACACTAGGACGAGACGCAGCATGGACCTAACATCGAAACGCCAACAAAAAGTGGACAGCGACCAATTGCCGATGGACTTGAACGAGTTGATCTCGGTTGTCGGGGAACTGCCGCCTGAGCATCGTGATCGATTGCAAAAGCCACTCGACCGAGTCGTCGAATACACTCGCCGACGGCGCCGTATTTTGAACTTGATCCAGGAAGCTTTAAGCCAGCTTCGGATGGACATGAAGTATTTAATGTTTGATTTGGAGGCCACTCGCCGCGAGCGGGACGCCTACAAGCATGGCTCAGAAGGCGAATTCTAGACCCCGCGGAGCCAAGCGACGGCATCGCACTAGACCATTCGTGACCCGAACCAAGACGCATTCGCTGCGGTAGGCGTTCTTGGGATTCGGGCATGAGACCCCAAAAGCCAGTTTGCTCGCCAGCAGCTGGCTTTTTTCGTGCGCCCGATCGCTGCAACCCGATCCAAAGTTGAGCAACTTGGGTGCTTCGAATAACATGGGGATCAGCGGAATGATTTTCAACAGGAAGAACGCGAACCAGAATGAGCGACGTTACCGCAGAACAGTTAGGCAAACGGGCTCATGAATGTGGCTTGTTGACACTCAACGAAGTCCAAGGGGCCCTGCGCGCAGCGGGGGGCTCGGAGGTCGCTACGTACGATGACTTTATCGGCGTATTGATGCAGAGAGAGCTGCTGACCAACTGGCAGATCGACAAGCTGGCCAAGGGCGAAGTTCAGGGATTCTTCTTTGGGAAGTGGAAGGTTCTGTACTTCATTGGCGCTGGAACATTTGCTCGCGTTTACCGCGCTGTGCATGTTGACACCAAAGATGTCAAAGCCGTGAAGGTGCTACGCAGTCGTCACACCAACGAAGAAACCTCGCGCGAGCAGTTCATACGCGAGGGGAACATGGTCAAGGAACTGCGGCACCCCAACATTACGCCGATCTACGAGGTCGATCAGTACAAGGGCCGCATCTACATGGTGATGGACTTTGTCGAAGGCCAAAACCTACGCGACTACTTTCGGGCCCATCGAAAGATTTCGACACTGCGGTCACTGGCGATCGCGCGTGACGTTGCGGCCGGTCTTGCTTATGCCGCTGATCGGAATATCACGCACCGCGATTTAAAGCTGTCGAACGTGCTGTTATCAGCCAAGGGTCAGGCCAAGCTAGTGGACTTTGGATTGGCGGCCGTCAGTGGTGACGGAGCGGACAAGTCAGGCAAGATTCCACGTACGCTGATGTACAGCGTGTTGGAAAAAGCGTCCAAATGCAAACGTGACGATAAACGCAGCGATTTGTATTTTCTCGGCGCGATGTTGTACGAAATGATCTCTGGCAAAGGCCCACTGTTCGAAACGCGTGAGCAGCTAAAGCGTTTGGCGCCAGACAATTTTCACAACGTCAAGCCAATCACGGATCACGATCCTGATTTGCCCGATCGTTTGGTGATCCTGATCAATCGGTTGATGGAGGTTGATCCGAACCGACGAATTCAAACGCCGGCGTTGGCTCAGCAGGAAATCGAGGCCTGCATTGCATCGATTAAGTCGGGTGACGTGAAAAAGTTCGACGCTGCGGCGTCAGCGGAAGCCGCAGCCGAGTACGAGAAACAGTTGTTGCTCAAGGAAGAAGGCCGCGGTCACACGATCATGCTGATCGAATCCAACACGCAGCTGCAAGACGTACTCCGTGACAAACTAAAAGGTTTGGGGTATCGCGTGCTGATCACCACCGATCCAGTGCGTGGATTGGAGCGGTTTCAGGATATGCACGCAGGTGAGGATGAGATTCGCGGCTGCGTGATTTTTGGCTGCGTTGGTCTGGGCCGAGAAGGCATGCAGGCGTGTTATAACTTTGCCGCCACCGAGGAAACTTCGTCGATCCCGTCGCTGATGATCGTGACCGAAAAATTGAAGCGGCACGTCAACCAAGAATTGCTCAGCGACAAACACCAAGTGTTGGTCATGCCCGTGAAATTCGGGCACGTGCAATTGATGCTGCGGAAATTGCTGGGAATTGAATTGCCCAGCTAACGCGTGACGCTGTTCTAATTCTTGGCTGCGAACGATGACAGCAAAGTGACCACCCCGAGGGCCGCGATTCCCAGCAGGCCGTAGGCAAAGTTCTTCAGGATCGCCGACTGCTTGTTCAAACCAGCGAACCGGGGTTCGACCCATTCCCCCAGTCCTTCTTCGAAACTGTCTTGGTGCCAAAGATCCCACAGCTGTGCTGGGCTCATCTGGTCGATCTGTTCAGAAGCGTAGGCGATACGTTCCTCGAGTTGGATGTCGGTAAACAGCGAATTGGCGTACCAGTACAAGGCCACGCCAAGGATCCCGCCGACGACGGCCATCAGTAAGCCGATAGCAAACAGCGATCGTTTCCATCCACCACGGCCGGCAGAAGGTTTGACGGATGCGTTTTTTCCATCGGTTGGCAGCTGCTTTAAGGTCCCCAGCTTGGGGGCGTCGAGCGTCGCCTGACACTGGGGACAGACGAGTGGTTGCCCGGCCTGCTTGGGAAGAAGCTGAAACTCGTAGTCACAGCTGGGGCAGGGCAGTAGGTAATGAACAGGCATGTTGGCAATCGGTGGGTTGGTATTTACCTAAGAGACCGACAAACTTAGCACGTCTTTTGCTTTTCCACGAATATCTGACCGACTGTCCAGCTCGGTTGCCAGCACTGCCGGACAAGACACGGTCGTTCTCGGTTGTTTCAGCAGAGTGAAATTAGGCTAACGTTTGAAGGGGTTGGCGGCCCCCCATTTGTGGGCCCTTAATCGGGAATTTGGGTGTTTGGTCGACCCTTGTTGGCTGGCCGGGTCAATTCACGGGTCGTGGGCAGCGACAGCCGGCCGCTCGGGTTCAACCGACGCAATTTCGGTGCCAACACACTCGTTTTATTTTACGTGTTCATCACTTGGTCGCTAATCACGATCTTTCTTTCAAACCGGTGAAAAAGGGAAGGTAAACGAGAAATGTTACTGGACCTTAATAGTTGCTCAGTTAAAATTTGGGCAGTCGTGATCGACGCTCTCGCTGTATCCACAGCCCACCTCGAAAGCCCGCCGGCAGATCCGTTCTGACCCGATGAAAATGGCTTTCGGACGCATGAGCCTAGTTCGACGCGACGATCGGCAGGAAGAACTCGAAAGGCAGAAAGTCTTTCGTTTCGAAATCAGTAGGCACGCAAGGATCTTGGAAGCGTGTTTGTTAGGCGGACCATGGAACGGTGCGGGTGGGCGTTTCTGTGAAGAAGTTTACGAGGTAATCCTCGAGCAATCCCATAAGGATTGGCAAGACTGGGACGGGCAAAAGCCTGCCCGTTTTTTAACTTCGGTGAACGACTGACTCGTTTAAGCGTACACGTGTTACGGAAATGATGGTGGGGCGATCAAGGTTTGCGATCACCCAACGGCTCCTGAAGCGTAAACGCTTGCTAACTGTAAAATTCTTCCAAATGAGCTTTGCCTCTCAAGTTTGCTCGAAACGGTGGTAGGGTTCGAGAGTTCATAAACAATTCCAAATGAAATCACTGGCGTAGGAGTATCAAGGTTGTTTGACACATTGCTCGAAGATTTTGATAGCGAAACAACACGTACACGAGTCACCCCGCAAGGTTTTGCGGATGTCGTCGAAAGCGGCGCTGCGGCTCCGCCGGCCGAGGATGATGCGGCAGCCAAGGCTGATGCAAACAAGCCCGCCGACACCGAAAGCGTTGACGAGGCTCAGGTTCCAGACGAATCCGAATCATGGTCGGACGATCCGGTGCGCATGTACCTGACGCAGATGGGCGAAATTCCTCTGCTTACACGTCAAGAAGAAATTACACTCGCCAAGAACATCGAGGACACGCGTCGTGAGTTCCGCACGCACCTCTTGGAATGCGACAATGTCATCTAGGTGGCATTCAAAACCTTCGTCCGAGTCCATCATGGCGAACTGCCGTTTGATCGCACCGTTCAGGTATCAGTGACCGATCGCCTAGAGAAAGAACAGATTCTTGGTCGCATCCCGCACAACCTAGAAACGTTATCTGTACTGCTAAAGCGGAATCGTCGCGATTTCTTGGTTGCGTACTCGAAGACTTCATCCAAGACGAAGCGGAAAAAAGCGTGGCAAGATTTGTCGCGTCGCCGTCGTCGTGCCGTGCGTCTGATCGAGGAGCTCGGTCTGCGTACCCAGCGAATTGAAACATTGATCCGCGTTGTTGAGGATTTCAGCACTCGCGTTGACAAACTGTCGGCCAAGATTCAGCGTCACAAAAAAGCTGGAAAGCCCGCGGCCGAGCGTGAGCCATGGATCCTAGAGATGCGACGCATTCTGCTGGCGGTCCAAGAATCACCCCAAAGCCTGCGGGCTCGGGTCAAGCGTCTGCGGTCGATCTACACGACCTATCAACAAGCTAAGCGTGAATTATCCGAAGGTAACCTGCGTTTGGTCGTCTCGATCGCCAAAAAGTATCGCAATCGCGGCTTGAGTTTTTTGGACCTGATCCAGGAAGGCAACGCGGGCTTGATGCGGGCGGTTGATAAATTCGAATACCGTCGTGGTTTCAAGTTCTGCACTTACGCAACGTGGTGGATTCGCCAAGCAATCACTCGAGCCGTCGCGGATCAGAGCCGTACGATTCGCATTCCGGTTCACATGGTTGAAACGATGTCTCGCGTCCGCAGCGTTTCACGTCAGTTGCTTCAGGAACTGGGCCGCGAGCCGAGCCTCGAAGAAGTAGCCAAGCGTAGCGAGACGACCGTCGACGAAGCCCGTCGCGTGTTGGCCATGAGC
>CAZLFF010000002.1:62415-77892 GCA_964558755.1 uncultured Pirellulaceae bacterium | reverse complement strand
CATGAGCCGCTACCCGATTAGCTTGGATCGGCCGGTCGGCAACAGTGAGGACAGTCATTTTGGCGACTTGCTTCCTGACGGCGAAGCCGAAAGCCCATCGATTGGTGCGGCGAACGAAATGCTCCGCGGCCGAATCCAAGACGTGCTGAAAACGCTCAGCTACCGCGAACGCGAGATTATTAAGCTTCGCTACGGCTTGGGCGACGGCTATAGCTATACGCTGGAAGAGGTCGGCCATATCTTTAAGGTCACTCGTGAGCGTATTCGTCAAATCGAAGCCAAAGCCGTTCGCAAGCTGCAACAACCAAGCCGCAGCCAAGAGCTAGTCGGTTTCTTGGATTAGGCGACCAAGAAGAAAAGTGAAACAGGCTTGCCTGCTGGGCAAGACATTAGAGCCGCGTCAAAAGACGCGGCTTTTTTCATGCGCGTCGCGGAAGATGCAAGAATTTTGAATTCGGCCCAGCTCACTTTTTCAGGCGAGCCGAAGCCAGTGGCCAGATCGCAACACCCAAGGCGAGGCCGACCGCGATCAACAGTCCCTCGGGCCGCGATTGGATAACTCCCCCAATGCAGCAAATGACGGCGGGAATGCCAAATTGCAAGCGTAAACACAAGGCCATCAATCCCAGCCAACTAGCACTCAGTATTCCAGTCACGCTGCCGAACGCGAAACAAATCGCGATGATTGCAGTGAGCTCGAACATTGATCGGAGGGAAAATTTAGGCGGGTGCTGATTCATGAAGACAACAGAAGTCGGATGAGCGTGTTATCATAACCGCAGCCTGTTTCTGTGGTTAAGTGAAAAACTTGATGGGTGACAGGCCGGCACAAAGCTCTCCTTTGCCATTACTTATGAATGCATCATCTGTGAAACCGCTTGGGCGTGCTGAGTACACCGCTTGGGGATTTGGCCTGACGATTTTCAAGTACGTCGTGGAGTACTTGGTCGTGACTCAGTTCGGAGGTCAAGACTACGGGTTTGCGGTGTTTTTGTCGCCGGTCAACACGTTGCGTGTCAATGCAGTGATGAATGCGGAACCATGGGTGCCAAGTTTTATTCTTCTTTGGTCACTGCCATTTGTTTTGGTGGCAATGTGGTTTTCGTTGCGGCGGTGCCTGGACGCGGGATACACGCCTTGGTCGAGTCTTTGGATACTCTGTCCGGTCGTAAACTTGATTTTCATGCTGATGATGTGCTTCGTCCCAACGGCGGAGTTTAACTCGGGCGAGATTTGCGCAGGCGAAACCGCAAAGCATGATCGCGACACGGGTTTATGGCTGAGCACGATCTTTACCGCACTTGTTCTGATGACCGGTGTGATCGTGGCCAGCGTTTATCTGCTACAGGATTACGGAGCGACGATCTTCTTCGTGGCACCCGTAATGTTGGGCGTTATTTGTGGCTATTCGCAACAGAGATACCGCAGGGCAAGTGGTCCCGGAAAGTCGGTTCTGATCGCGATGGCCGCTGTGCTTGTGGGCTGCGGCGTCCTGATTGTGCTCGCTCTCGAAGGCGTCGTTTGCATTTTGATGGCGGTGCCAATCATGTTGCCTGCTGCTGCCATCGGTGGCGTTATCGGCTACTTCATTGCTTGTTCGACTCAGGTTGGACCATCGTGGATGACCATCGCTTTGCTGATGCCGTCGGCGGCACTGGTCGAGCACGCATTGACCCGCCCGGTTACCTATGAAGTCGTCTCGGTCGTAGAGGTCGATGCTTTACCGTCGGAAGTCTGGGACACGGTAGTCGCGTTTCCGGATATCGATACGCCACCCAGTTGGATGTTTCGATTAGGCGTTGCCTATCCCGTCCGCGCGAGGATCGAGGGGAGGGGCGCCGGAGCGACTCGTTATTGCGAGTTTTCAACCGGAGACTTTGTTGAACCGATCACGATTTGGGACCCTCCACATCACTTGGCGTTTAGCGTTGAGGATCAACCGTGTCCTTTGACCGAGCTAAGTCCGTACGAAGAGATCCACCCACCGCATCTCGATGGTTTTCTGCGAAGTCACCAAGGCGAGTTTCGTTTGATTGAATTGCCCGGCGGCCGCACGCGACTGGAGGGCCACACGTGGTACTCAGTCGATATGTATCCGCAGATTTACTGGAAAATATGGACCGATTCGATCATTCACTCGATTCACTATCGCGTTTTGGATCACATCCGCGATGTCGTCGAAAAGTAGATCGAAGCAACGCCAAGGCGGTCTATGCAGGTTAGTTGCCCAGTAACGCCGATAATTCCTCGTTCGCTTGAAACAAGGCTTCGCGGGCCGATTCGGAATCGGGGTCGGTCAGCGTTAACCACTCGTAAAGATTGACTGCCTCTTGATATGCCTCGATCGCCTCGTTGGGCTCATCCATCAACTGGTAAATGCGACCCATGCGACGGTAAGCTCGGGCGAGTTCACTAGCTAGGTCGACATTGTCCGCGTTCTGCCGCGCAAACTGTTGGTAAAAGCCTAACAGTTTTTGCAGGAACTGAGCGTCGGCGGGCGTGAGTGGCGTTTGTTCATTGGCCAAATCGTCCAGCCCACCCGTGTCCAAGAGGTCGGCGTCGATCGAGCCTTGGCTCATCATCTGCCGAAACATTTCATCGAACGCTTCCATTGAGATCGCGACATTCGCTTCGGCCCGTGCGGATTCGGCGGCGGTTTTTTGCTGGTTGCTCTGTGCTTGGTCGAGCGCTTCCGCCGTTGCGGTTTGTTGTTCTCGTAGTTTTGCCAGTGCTTCGGACGTAGACCAGTAACCGATCGAAACGGCGATCGCGAACAAGGTCAGCAAAGTCAGCGACAGCGCCGACAAGCCGGCGGCCAATGGATTAGCTTTTGCCCACCGAACCGCGTGCTCCCAAGTGGTCGCCCGGCGAGCGGTGATCGCTTCGCCGGTGGCGAACGCTCGCAGGTCGTCTCGAAAGTCCCCAGCCGTCGCGTAACGAGCCGCTGGCTCGCGGTTGATCGATTTTTCGATTACCGTCGCCAGATCGACTGGGATTCGGGGATCAATTTTTCTTAGTGGCGTGGGACGCTGGGTCGTAATATTGCGCAGGACCTCGGCCGGGCTGCCGGTAGCGAACGCCGGTTGGCCAGAGACCAATTCGTACAGCGTCAGGCCTAGGCAATAGACCTCGCTGCACGCGTCGTAGGTGCCTTCGAGTGATTCGGGAGCTAGATACTGAGGCGTGCCGATCAAGTCGCCGGTCTTGGTTAGGTGCAGGTCCGTCTGGGTTGGCTTGGCAAGCCCGAAATCGGTAATTTGAACGAACTGGTTGTCGCTTAGCAGGAAATTTGCGGGCTTCAGATCGCGATGCAACAACCCTTTCTCGTGCGCGTGGGACAGCGCATCGGCAAGGTTAGCGCCGATCCCCGCGATCCACTGGTTGCGGTTCTCGATGTGTGGCAGGCCCTTCTTAATTACTTCATCCAGTCCTTCACCATCGACGTAATCCATCACGTAGTAGTGAAACGTTTCTTCTTGGCCGACGCCGAACACCCGAACAATATTCGGATGCGCGAGCGCTGCTGCGGATTTTGCCTCGCGGTGAAAACGATCAGTGCGATCGGCGGATGCGCTCAGGCTAGGCGGTAGAACTTTGATTGCGACCTGCCGTTCGAGCGTTCGATGCCTCGCCAGAAAAACAACCCCCATCCCACCGCGTCCAAGCTCGCGCAGCACGTCGTACTCGCCGATCGTTGAAGGCATGGGAAACGGCTCGAATTTTTGTCGCTTGCTATCGGCCGGGCCTACCGCGGTTGATTTCAGTCGCTCAATGATCTCGACTGAACCCAGTAGTTCGGTCAACTCATCGCCGAAGCCTGGATGCTTAGCCACATAGTCGGTGACGCTTGGATGCCCGCCGGCTCGCAGCTCTTGCGTGAACGCTTCCACGATATCATCTAGCGACAGCGGCTGGACGTTGTCGGTGGATGAATCACCAGCAAAATCACCAGTCGAAGATGCGTCCGAATCAGGCATCATGTTCGCCTTGTTCGTTCGAGCCGTTGCCTTTTGGATTTAACTGATTCGCGTGAGCCATAATTTCACCAATGCGTTTGAGTGCTCGCAGGTAGCGTTTGCTGGCGGCCGAAGTTTCGATGCCTAAGACTTTGGCCGTTTCGACGTTCGAGAGTTCTTCAAAGTGCCGCAGCGCGATGACTTCTCGATCCAGTTCGTTCATTGACGCGAGGGACTGATGTAGGAAGCTCACTTGTTCGTCGCGGATCATGGCGAGGCTGGGCGACGTGATCTGCGCAACAAGATGGGCCGCCAAGCACATTGATGTCGCGGCTGGATCCTGTTGAAACGATCTCGGGTTGAACTCTTGTCGGATGTCCCGCTTGGCAGCGCCGAAGTGAAAGCGGTGGATCTCGTGTAGCTTCTGTTGCAGTTCCAGACGCAGCCAAACTAGGAACGGCATTTCTGGCTTGTCGAGAAAATGATCAATTCGCTTGGCCGCCCGAACGTATGTTTCTTGAATGACGTCCGATTCCGACACGCGCCCACTCAGCCGCTGGTCGAGGCGAAAACTCACGATCCGTTTGAGCCGATTTTGCACCGCGGCAAAGTGCGTGGCCAGTGCTTCTTGACCATGCTCGCGCAATTGGGCAGCGATATGGGCCTCGTTGGCAGAAATATCAGTAGGATTGGAATCGCTCATGCCAGTAGTATAGAACACGCGGTGATCGCGGTCGTGGTGGATGTTTCCAACGGCCAAACCCAAGTTTATTCGGGTTTTTGACTGTCCTCAATGCAGATCTCTGGCGTGTAACGCTTGACCCGAAACCGATAGGACTTGAATAAGGATTTGCTATGAGAACGATGATCGCACTGTTGTTAGGCATTTTTGCCAGCGTCACGTTGACAGCTTGGACGGCCGAATCGGCAAACGCCGGCGAACGCCAGGGGCCACAGTCGGAGCAGCGCCGCGCGGGTTCGGATCAATCGCGCCGTGGCCAGCGAGCAGAGCGTGGCGAAGGTGACGAGTCTCGCAACCGTCGTCCGCGTCCGACCGCCGTTCAGTTGATTGAACGTATGGACCGCGATGGTGATCAGAAGCTTTCACGTGAGGAAGCGCCGGAACGAATGGGACGGCACTTTGACAAATTAGACAATGACGCAGATGGCTTTGTCTCTGCGGATGAGCTTCAAGCGATGATGGACCGACGCAACAAGCAAGGCCGCGGTGACCGTCGTGGTAAGGGCGGACAAGGTGAAAAGGGAGATCGCGGGGACCGTGGGTCTCAGGGTAAGCGTGACCCAGCCAAGATGATTGAGAAAGTGGATGCCGATGGCGACGGCAAAATCTCAAAGACCGAAATGCCAGAAAAGCTGCAAAAACGATTTGAGAAACTGGATGCCAATGCAGACGGTTTTATCGATCTGAACGAACTAAAGTCGGCCGCTCAAAAGAGAGAAGGCGGTAAGCGAAAGGGCGGCAAGAAAACGGGTGATGGTAAGCAGAGCGGTCGCCGCGGCGGCGGCAGCGACTTAAGTCCTATCCAGCCGAAGGCACCACCCGCCGAACTACCATAGGGTCGATTCACAGTGTGGAGCACGCGATCGCGGAGCACGCTGGCGGCATCCTCTACGAAAGAGACAGCATGAGTTGGGTTTCAACAAGGCGAACAAAAGCCTGCTTTGTCGGCAATGCGTTGTGGCTGCTGTTGGTGTTCGTCACAGCGCTCACGTGGTGTTCTTCCGGTCGCTTGGTGGCTCAAGATCTTTCGACCGATGCGGCCAAGGAAACATTCTTCGAAACGAAAATCCGTCCGGTGCTGGTCCGTGAATGTTACGGCTGTCATAGCTCGCAAGCCGGCCAGGCTCGTGGCGGATTGTATTTGGACACACGTGAGTCATCCGAGGCGGGTGGCGATTCAGGTCCGGCCGTCGTTCCCGGTGACTTGGACGAGAGTTTGATCATCAACGCGCTCGAGTACGAGGACTACCGGATGCCGCCGGGCGGTCGACTGCCGGCCAACGTCGTTGCTGATTTTCGCAAGTGGGTTGAGGCCGGCGCCTATGATCCTCGCGAGCGAGAGATTCAGAAAATTCAGTCGACGATTTCCGCCGACGACATTGAGCAAGGGCGGAAATTCTGGGCCTTCGTGCCACCCGTGGTGCCCACGGTCCCAGCAGCGAAAGAATCCGATTGGGCCACCGCGCCGATTGATCGGTTTGTTATGGCTCAGCATCAAGAGCAAGGTGTTCAGCCGGTTGCCGACGCCGATGCGAACTCGTTGCTGCGTCGTTTGTCACTGGACCTGACGGGGCTGCCGGCCAAGCAAAGCGTGAGAGAGTCATTTCTGTCGCGTTGGAAGTCCGATCCGCAGAAGGCGATCGAGTACGTCGTCGATACGCTACTGGCCAGTGACTCTTTCGGCGAGCGATGGGGAAGGCATTGGTTGGATGTCGCGCGGTACGCTGAATCATCAGGCAAAGAAGTCAACGTGACTTACCCCCATGCATGGCGTTATCGTGACTACGTGATCGACTCGTTTAACAACGATCGACCGTATGACGAATTCTTGCGGCAGCAGATTGCGGGCGACCTGCTGCCAATCGGCAGTGGTGACGACGCGAAGGATCGCTGGTCAGAGAATCTTGTCGCAACGGGGTTCTTGGCGATCGGTACTAAAACACTGACGGAACGAAACGGTCGTCAGTTCAAGTTGGACTTGGTCGACGAGCAAATCGATGTGGTCGGGAGCGTTGTCTTGGGCGTGTCGGTCGCCTGTGCGAGATGTCACGATCACAAGTTTGACCCGATCCCCCAGTCCGACTACTACGCGCTGGCGGGTATTTTTCAAAGCACCGACACGCATTACGGGACGATCAACACTCAACAAAATCGCCGACCGACCAGTCTGTTGACGTTGCCGGCCGCCAACGACCCCTGGCAGTCTTCGGTCTCGACCTCGCAGCTGCAAGACTGGAAGGATCAACTCAAAGAAACTCAAGAAAAACAGCGAGAAGCATTGCGAGCGCGGCGGCAGGCGAATCAGGGCGCGACGCCCCAGGGTAAAGCGCGCATGAATGTGCTGTCGGTTGCGAAGCTTTCGGGCCAGGCGGGTTGGTTGAGAGGAAAAATTAATTCGTACGCGGCCGATGGAACGCCTCTGGCGTTAGCGATGGGGGTTCAAGATGCGGACACGATCGAGGACACACGTTTGCTGGTGCGGGGCGAGTTCGATAAACCGGCGGACTTGATTCCCCGAGGCGTTCCGCAAGTGTTGACCAATCAACCCATCGAACTGAGCGACAAATCATCCGGTCGCCGCGAACTGGCCGATTGGTTGACCGACCCCGATCATCCACTGACCGCGCGAGTGATGGCCAACCGGGTTTGGGGTCATTTGTTGGGGCAAGGTATTGTTTCCAGCACCCAGAACTTCGGCGCGACTGGCGCGACGCCCACTCATCCGCAATTGTTGGATTACTTGGCCATGCGTTTGGTGCAACAAGATTGGAGTATCAAGCAACTGATTCGTGAGATCGTTACTTCGCGTGTTTATCGATTGAGTTCCGACTTCGACGAAACCAATCACGAGGCCGACCCGGACAATCAATGGCTTTGGCGACATCAACCGCGGCGGCTGGACGCTGAAGTGATTCGTGATTGCATGTTGGCGATCGGTGGCGAGTTAGCGCGACAGCGTCCGCAGCGTTCCTTGATTGCCGAATCCGGCCCAGCGGTCGTGCGAGACGGTTCTTTGATAACGGGGTCGGCACCCGTTGAACCCATGATGTCCAGCTCCTCACGGCGCCGGCGCGGTTCGAGCGACGAGGGTGGATTTCGGCCTAAGCGTGTGGCGTTGGACGCAGACTCAAATCATCGCAGCGTCTATCTGCCGATCGTTCGCGATCAAGTCGTTCGTTCCATGGACGTGCTGGACTTTGCCGACCCCAACCGTCCGGTCGGCCGCCGCGAAAAATCGAACACGCCCGACCAAGGTTTGTACTTTCTGAACAATCCGTTCGTGATCGAGCAGTCAAAAGCGCTGGCTCAGCAGTTGATCGACAACCAAGACGCGAATAACTTGACCAGAAAACTAACGTTGGCGTTCGAGACGGTGTTTGGACGGGAGCCAGAGCGGCGTGAGCTGGGAGCGGCTCGCAAATTTTGCAACCAGATGAAGCACGAATCAGCAGAAAAGGCACTGACTGCGTTTTGCCAATCGCTGTTTGCGTCGGCCGAGTTCCGCTACACGCGGTAGCTTTAGGGTTGAGTTTCTGGACAGAGTGAGTTTCAGGACAGAGTGAGTTTTAGAGGAGTGGATTATGTTGGGCAGTTTCCCGTTTTCGCGTCGTGACGCATTGAAGATGGTGTCGTCAGGGTTTGGCTACCTAGCGTTTTCTTCGCTGGCGTCGTCGGCGTCCGCGAAAGAAGTGAATCCACTCGCTCCGAAACCCTCCCATTTTCCAGCCAAGGCTAAGCGGGTGATTTTTTTGTGCATGCGGGGCGGCCCGTCGCACCTAGATACATTCGACCACAAGCCGACTCTGACCGAGAATCACGGCAAGACCGGACCGTTTCGTGGCTCGCTGTTGGGTAGTCCGTGGAAGTTCAATCAGCAGGGAAAATCCGGGCTGTGGATTTCTGAGCTGTTACCAGAGATCGGATCGATAGCCGACGAACTATGCCTCTTGCGCGGAATGCACACCGATCGTCCCGTGCACCCGCTGGCCATGACAGCGTTGCACACTGGAAACTCACAGGTAGTTCGCCCGTCGCTGGGAGCATGGACGCTGTACGGTTTAGGTAGTGAAAACGAAAGCATGCCGGGTTTCGTCTCGATCAATCCGGCCGCCGGAACGGCTCAACATTACGGCAGTTCTTTTTTGCCGGCCGTCTACCAAGGGACTAAGCTCTCGGGCGCGAGCACAAGAGGCGGGCGTCAGCGGGCCCGTCGTGGGCGTGGCGGCGAGGGCGGAAAGGGAGTGCCCGACATTCGCAATCCGATGTTGACCTCCAAGCAGCAGCGGCAGCAAATCGATTTCATCCAAGAGCTTAACCGGCAAAAATTGAAGCGTGACGAACACGCGCCGGCGGTCGAGGGTGTGATCGAATCCTACGAACTCGCGTTTCGAATGCAGTCGGAAATGCCGGAGCTAATGGATTTATCGGGCGAGACGCAGAAGACGCTGGAACTGTACGGAATCGACGGTGGTGAAACGGATTCGTTCGGCAAGAAATGCCTGCTGGCGCGGCGGTTGTCTGAGTCGGGCGTTCGCTTCGTGGAGGTTTCACACAACGGTTGGGACACGCATCGCGGGATGAATGAGTCGTTGCCTCGCCAGTGTCGGCAGATTGACCGACCGATCGCTGGACTGCTCGCGGATCTGAAGCGAAGGAAAATGCTCGACGAGACACTCGTGATTTGGGCGGGCGAATTTGGACGAACGCCTTACGCTCAAAACGGAAACGGCCGCGACCACAACAACCAAGGGTACACCAGTTGGATGGCGGGCGGCGGAGTCAAAGGCGGCTATAGCTATGGTGGCACCGATGATCTGGGCCACAAAGCCGTTGAAGGACGCTGTCATACTCATGATTGGCATGCCACGATTTTGCACCTGTTGGGTTTGAACCACGAGCAACTGACGTATCGCCACGCGGGCCGTGACTTTAGGCTGACCGACGTCGCGGGTGAAGTCATGAAAGACATCGTGGCGTAGCGCCGCTAAAAGAAAAAGTTGATTGACAGAACATGGTTCATTCCGTCCAAGCCACCTTGGCGGTTAATGAATGGGTTAGTTCCCTGCTTCCGCGCCGTAAGCCGAAACGGCGAAGTGGCTAATGTCATCGATTAGAATCAGCACCACATTGGGCCGCTCGGCGAACAGGCTGACTGGTGCAGCCAGTAGCATGGCGAATGTAGAAAGGAAATGGCGGAACGTCATGAAAGAACTTTCGTTGCGACCTTATGTCGGCTTCAGCGTATTTGAATGAAAATATGATTTGCTGCCGAGCAGGAAGACAGCCGCGTGCATGTTGCAGCCGTCCATGTTCCTGTCAAGTTTCAGAGGCTGCCTTCCTGTTTCTTTCGCTTTTTTGCGATCAAGCGTTTCAGCTCTTCGCACAGTTCGGGATTCTGCTCGGCCACGTTTTCGGTTTCCTTTTCCGCCGAGCGATGATCGTACAGCTCGATGTAACCGTCCTTGTGCACTGTCATGCGATGAGAATCGGTGCGTATCGAGTTGCTATGTCTTTGGTAGCTGTAGGCTTCATGCCCCGGAGCATCGGGGTCGGCCAACTGAGCGTTCAGCGATAATCCATGGACAAACTCAGGTACTGGGATTTTTGCTAGATCGCACAGCGTTGGAAATACATCAACCGTTTCCACCACGGCGTCCGATTTCCGGCCGGCTTGATGTAATTTGGGCGTTCGAATGATCAGCGGTGACCGTAAGGCTTCTTCGAACAGATTATGCTTGCCCCAGATCGCGTGCTCGCCGAGGTTCCAACCGTGATCGCCCCACAGCACCACGATCGTGTCGTTGTCGCGACCGGTTTCTTTCAAGGCAGTCAGGATGTCGCCCACGTGTTTGTCCGCGTACGTGACACAAGCCGCGTAGTGACGGCGGACTTTGTCAGCGTAGTCCGAATCCTCTCGCGGATCTTTGCCATAATGATTGTATTGAGTGAAGAATTCTCCCGACCCATGCCAGGTTGTTCTCCAATCAGGTTTGGTCGCATGAGGAATGGGCGGTAGTGTTGCATCCTTGTAGGCCGCCATGTACTTTTCAGGTGAGCCAAAAGGCAGATGAGGTTTGATTAGACCGATTGCCAGAAAGAACGGTTTGTTCTCAGCGGCCAGCTTTACCAGCTGTTCGGCTCCGTTATCTGCGATCAAACCATCGTTGTAGATCGTGTCTTCGCCGGGAGCACTTTGTAGCGCATGCATCTTGTTTGCGGTGTAAGAGCGTCCGCCGCGAATTTCTCCGTTGGCCAAGCCATGCATGGCACCCCGCGGATGTTTCCACGCCCCGCATGGCATCAACTGACGAACCCATGCTTGGGGCATTTCAATGTTCGTCGGGTCGTCCCAATCTTCACCGCCCCAGCCACCGGGGTGATGAGAAACTTTGCCGACCGAAACGGTCGTGTATCCGTTTTGGCGAAACCATTCTGGCATGCTCGGAGGTATCGCATCCGCGTCGTTCTTTATCCGCTTGGCTCGATCAAAAATCGCATGGTTCCCTGCCGGTCCATACAAGCCAGTCAGCATCGCGTATCGAGACGCTCCACAGGTCGGAGCCTGAACATAGTGCCGGTGGAACGCTCGACCTGATGCCGCCAGTTGATCGATGTTGGGCGAATGGATGTAGTCGACGCCAAACGACTTTAGTTCTGGCCTTAAATCATCTACGCAGATCAGCAGCACGTTCGGTTGCTGAGCCATGCAATCCAATGCCATGCAAGCCAAAACAAACAAACCCAAAGACAATGTCTTCATGGAGATCATCCCTAGAGGGCCTTTCAAAACTAGGCTCTGGACAACAATCGCGAATACAAGCACGGCAGGCGAGTGAGTACACGCTCGACGCGGGGCAAATTCACTCGCTTGCGCTTCCCGATTGTATTGTTACACAGAGGCTAGCTTTCATAACCCGACGTGTATCGAAAAGCATGGAAAAAATACGCCCCGACGGAGTGCCTATCCTTGCTTTCTCTCGTCCAAGAAAATCTGAATGCGTTTGATCTCACCGCCGTCTAACCAGACGCCGTGGGGTTTGCAACGGTCGACCACGACGCCGCAGCCGGTGGCGAACGGTATTTGTTCCATCGTTTCGCCACAAGTTGGGCACCCGATGTTGGCTGAAGTTCGCAACATGGTACTGTTATGTCCCGACCAACGCTTGAGCACCGAGTCCTTGTCGGATTTACTGAACTCATAGACCTCGGATCGAAGAATCTTTTGGAACGCGTCTGGGCTAACCCAATAACCCCAGCAGTTCGTGCAGAATTCAACCGGCTGGTCCTCGTAGGCATACGAAGACATGGCTAACTGGCAGCGTGGGCACTCAGACATGGTGAATCCTCGGCAAAGAGCGGCAGTGAGACGAAACAAGGGCGTCCCAGAAGAAGAAAGTCACTTCCGCGACCCCTTCAATCGTAGTCAAAGCGTTGCGCCGTTACGAGTCACCTAGCCGAAAGACCGAGAAGTCCGGCACGCGAAAAACGGGCTGTTGATCGGCGCTGGGCAGGTTGGCGACACGCTCGCGCGAAAACATTGGCTCTGCGTGCGAATGACTCGCTGGCGCCGATCCTAACGGGTGCATGTTCGGTTGCGTGCCGGACTGGTGAGAGTGCAGATTGAGAAATGGTGATGCGATCGTTGCACTTGTTCGCGGCGCGTTTGTGTTCCGAACGTCTCGCGCAAAACGGTAGGCGCTAAACAACGCAACCGCCGACACGATCTCGATTACGATTGCGGCGACCAGCTTGGACGATTTTTTACGTCGACGTTGACGGGTACTTTTTGTGTTGCCAGCGGTGCGGCGTTTGCGATTACGTCGGGACATGATTCACTCCTTCGTTAGACTTGTCATTCTTGACAGGTTCTCGACCCGCTTATCTCTACGAGCACCAACGATGCCAAGTGCCTTGGTTTGGGCCAGAAGTCAGCAGAAAAGCCAGATTTCGTGTAAAACGTGGGGGTTAGCGTCGTGGCTCCAGCCGCTAGCTGAAACGCCATTCCGCACGACCCGCAAACTTTGACACCAAGATCGTGAACTGCTTTGGAAGATTTACAATCCCGCCGAGATGATATCGCTCAGGCGTATTTCGATTCGCTACCCTACGCCCCGTACCCCGTTCAGGAAGAAGCCCTCTTCGCGTGGTTCGAAAATGAACAGGGAGTGTTGGTCTGCGCGCCGACGGGAACGGGAAAGACACTGATCGCCGAAGCTGCACTATTCGAGGCTTTGAAGTTAGGCAAACAAGCGTACTACACGACTCCGCTGATCGCGTTGACCGATCAGAAGTTCCGCGAGCTCCAAGAGAAGGCCATCACGTGGGGGTATCGCGCGGATGACGTTGGCTTGGTGACCGGCAATCGCAAAGTGAATCCGAACGCAAAGATTTTGGTCGTCGTGGCCGAGATTCTGCTTAATCGATTGCTGCACGAGGAAGCGTTTGACTTTCGTGACACGTGGGCGGTTGTCATGGACGAGTTCCACAGCTTCAACGACCCAGAGCGCGGAATCGTGTGGGAGTTCAGTTTGGGCCTGCTGCCGTCGCATGTCAAAACGTTGCTGCTATCCGCCACGGTGGGCAATAGCATGGAGTTCGTGCAGTGGCTCACGCGAGTCCATGATCGCCGCCTGAAGTTAGTCGAGGGCACCGAGCGAAAAGTGCCGCTGTCTTATCACTGGGTGGAAGATGAATTGTTGCCCGATCAAATTGAAAAGATGGTGCAGGGCACCGAAGAATCACGCTACACGCCAGCGCTATTGTTTTGCTTCAACCGTGAGCAATGCTGGACAACGGCGGAAATGTTAAAAGGTAAAAAATGTGTCGACGCAGATCAGCAAAAACGATTGTCGGCGCGACTCGATCAGTACGATTGGTCGCAGGGGGTAGGGCCAAAGTTGAAGCAGATTTTGATCCGCGGGATCGGCGTGCACCACGCGGGTGTGTTGCCTCGGTATCGAGAGATCGTCGAGGAACTTTTCATCGAGAAACTGCTCAGTGTTTGCGTGTGTACCGAAACCCTGGCCGCCGGTTTGAACTTACCGGCGCGTAGTGTCGTGTTGCCAACGTTAATCAAAGGCCCGCGTGGAAAGATGAAAACGATTCCCGTCGCGTCGGCCCATCAGATGTTCGGCCGAGCGGGTCGTCCGCAGTTTGACGATCAGGGGCATGTGTTTGCGTTGCCGCATGAAGACGATGTCAAAATTTTGCGGTGGAAGGAAAAATACGATCAAATCCCTGAAGACACCAAAGACCCGGGCCTGCGAAAAGCAAAAAAGTCGCTCAAAAAAAAGCAGCCCAAACGCCGCGAGGGCCAGCAGTATTGGAGCCAGCAGCAATTTGACCAGTTAGTGTCGGCTCCTTCGGCCGACCTTGCCAGCCGCGGCCCGCTGCCGTGGCGGCTGTTGGTTTACATGCTCGACGCGTCGCCGCAGGTCGAAACGATTCGAAAGCTGATCGCCGGTCGATTGCTCAAACCAAAAGATCAAGCGTCGGCCCAGAAAATTCTCAACCGACAGCTGATCACGCTATGGCGTGGCGGATACATCACCCTCGACCCGAAGCCGCCTTTGGAACTGGCCGGGGCGGCGGTTGATCCGTCGGATTCGAAGTCACCCGCGTCATCGGCAGACGAGACGACCATCACTCCGACCGAGTCGCCGGAGCCAGTTGATGCGGAACCGGTCGCTCCACCGACGCTCACCTTCGGTGGAGCCGCGTTGGATTTGGGGCAGAAGAAAGAGCCGGAGTCAGATTCCAGCGTCTCAAAAAAATCTGCGTCCAAAAAGAAGCTGCCAACCGAAGCCGCCGATGAAGCACCCGCGTACCAACCGATCACGGCCACGCCCACCGAAGCCATGGACGAACTGCTGCTATTACGGGGTGTTCATCCGTTGTACGCGGTGTTTTTGATGAAGCACCTTGGCATCGCGGACAAGAATGAACGCGTGATGGCGTTCGAGAGTATTCTGGAACTGTCGCGTTCACTGGGGAAGTCGATTCGCATCCCGCAGCCTGAATATCTGCCGCCCGGTCCACTACAAACGAGTCGTCTGGATTCGCAACTGCTGACTCTAGGGTTGGCGACCGCCGAAGAACTGTACGGCAAGGACGAAGATGAAGAAGACCAAAGCACTTACTTCGACGACGATTGGGTGCCGATCCTGACGTTGCCATACAAGTTACAGCGATTGTTTCAGCACGACTTCCCGGATGTACACGACGTCAAAGTAACGCCCGTGTGGGTCGCCGGCGAAGCGCTGCAGTACGGCACGGATTTCAACAAGTACATCACCAGCAACAAATTGCAGAAGCAGGAAGGCATCGTGTTCCGGCATTTTCTACGTTTGATCCTGCTGTTGGACGAGATGGCCGAACTCTGTCCGCCAGACGTTGAACACGATGTTTGGCGGGATGATCTAGCCGAAATTGCGAACCAGCTGGAAGACATGTGTCGCAGCGTCGATCCACAAAGCACGGACCAGTGGTTGGCCGATGCCCGACCCGACAAAGCAGAGTCGTAAAAATTGCCCGGAACCCAGTGTGCGCGTGAGCCGTTATGGCTCGAGCTACCGTTTTGTGCTCAGCGGCGTTCTCTCCGATCGGCATGGAAACGGGGTGGCTGTTTGTGTTATCGTTTTGGCGCAACGATATTCTTTCTGTTCAAGCAAGCAAGACCGCGTTAATGCTTCGATTGTTGGCATTTATCCGCAACTCGATCAACACCAAAGATTGGTGTGGGCTGGGATTGCTTTGTTTCATCATTGCCGTGGCTTGTTG
>CAZLFF010000002.1:46316-62405 GCA_964558755.1 uncultured Pirellulaceae bacterium | reverse complement strand
GGTCCCTGCCATGCGGGATCTTGCTTTGCGACGATTCCATGTTGCATCGGACAGCTACCCTTTGTGGGCCGCTCATCAAGCCGTCCCGTCGATGTACAACTTCGAAAACAAAGTTCAGTTTTCCAATCAAGTTTTGGGTGATCGCTCGTTTAATCCCGCCGACGATAGCTATCGGTCGATGGTGTTGAACCATTTTCCGGGCAACATTATTACATTTGGTGACTGGGCACCGACTTTGTTCGCCTGTCAGCGCGAGGGCACGTTCGAAATGTGTTCTCGTTATCAAAATCGGCTGCTCCTTAGTCGTTGGACGATCCGCTCGCCCGGCGATGGAAAGCCGATGGTCATCCAGCGTCATTCTGAACAGTGGATGGACCAAGTTGACTAATTCGCTCACAGAACCGATCGGGCAAGCGTCCCCGTCTGTCGCGGCGCAGAGTCTGTCGCTGTTGAAAATGGTGCAGGCCGCGATCTTGATTGGATTGGTTTGGAAGCTGAGCTATTTTATCTGGTTCGACCGAGTTCATCGGCAGTTTCCGATTGTGGACCCGTTTTTCCCAGCGTTCTTTCGCTCGATTTTCGTTGCTCGGTGTGCCTATTTGCTGTCGGTCGCAAGTGCCGCTGCCCTGTTGGTCACTCGCAACCTAACGACGGTTCGTTGCTTTTGCGTTGTCAATCTAGCTTCGCTGTGCATCCTTAGTATTCACCAGTTTGTGTACAACGACGTGACGTTCATGTGCTGCGCTTGGGCGTCGGTTTGGTGCGCTTGGTTGTCGACTCGTCTGTGGGAGCCCTTTGATAGGCTGTTTCCCCGCGCGGTGCTGTTGTCGCATGTGATCCTGTCCTTGATTTTTCTGGGGGCCGCGATCGGAAAGCTAACGCCCGGCTACTGGTCGGGCGAAGTCTTGCACGAAATCTATTTCAAGAATCGTGATTTCTGGACCTACAACCTGCTGCGGAACACGCTCTCACCCGAACAGTTGCGTGAGGCGGCGACATGGCATTCGCGAATCGTGGTCTGCAGCGAGTTTCTTTGCGGGTTCCTTTGGCTGATGCCAGCTCGCGCGGCATCGATCCTCGCGGTCATAATGCTGTGCGGCATCGCGCTGACAAACAACATCCTGTTGTTTTCTGTCGTCAGCAGCCTGATTGGCCTAGCGCTGGTTGGCTTGCACCAACCTCGGTCGGTGCGATCGTTAAACGCAAGCGAATAGGCCGGGGACCCATCGCCCGCCGGACTTTCGCAAAAAATCAATCGTCAGCCTTCGACGCATCTTTAATGACGAAGCGTGCCTTCAGCCGCGCGACCTCGCTCGCCAAGCCAGCTTGTTTTACCGACTTCAACACTTCGTTGAAGTCTTTGTAGGCCGCCGGAGCCTCGTCGCGCGGGTACTTGCGGCAATTGGTCAGGATGTCGGCGTCATCGAACTCGCGATCGACCACCTGCTGATCGAGTGCTCGATTGGCTGCCCGCCGACCCAGCGCTCGACCGGCACCGTGGTTCACGCTGAAGCAGCTGGCCACCGCACCTTCATCGGCCACCATCACGCAGCTCCCGTCGCGTGGGTTTCCCGGTAACAGGATCGGATGTCCGGTTTCGGCAAACGGCGTGTCCTTGAGTGCATGGTGACCACCAGGAAAGGCACGGGTGGCTCCCTTGCGGTGGACCCAGCAGGGCTGGTTGTTCACGATTTCCTTCCGAGCGATGTTATGGCTGATGAAGTACACTAGCGACCCAGTTGTCCCCGGCAGGATTTCCTGAAACGCTTCCAGAGCGAGCGAGTTGATTAACATGTGGTTCACGGTCGCGAAGTTCGCACCCATCGCCATGTCGTCCAAGTAGTCGTTTGCCTCGTCACTGCCCAACGGCGCGTAAACCAGTTCGCGATCGCGGCCCGGGTACGGGATGCTCCAGCGATCGAACTTGGCTTGCAGTGCTTTGAACTGCCCCATCGCTAGGTTGTGACCAAAGCCACGCGATCCACAGTGCGACAGAAACGCAACGTTGCCGTCTTGCAGACCGAAGGTTTTGGCAACCGCTCGGGCTCGGTCGTTGTCGGCGACTTCGACGATTTCACATTCACCGAAATGATTGCCGCCACCGTAGCTGCCCAGTTGCGAGATCTTTTCTTCGAAGCGTGGGAATCGCCCGCCATCGAGCATCATTTCCAAACGCGAACCGAGGCTGTCATGAGTTTCATCGTGTCCGACGTGGGTTGCGTCCTCACAGCGTTCGGCCCACTCGGTTGGAATCCCCAACGCATCCAAGACAGATGTTGACGCTCCCTCGATGGCAACACGCTGCCCCAGAGCCGCATCGACGGCTCGAGACTGTTTCGCATTTCGCTGCCCGCGACCGGCACCGGTTGGCGTTCGTTCGCAGATCGCGTTAATCAACGCGCGGCGCACGCGGCGGTCTTCGATCGCTTCGGCATCAACGTCCATTTGTAGCAACGACATGCTGCACTTGATGTCCACGCCGACGGGACCTGGGTAGATGTGAGTGGGCGAAACCATTACGCAGCCCACCGGTGCTCCGTAGCCCAGATGAGCATCCGGGTTGAGGACGACTTCTGTCACGCCGGGTGCTAGGCGCGAGTTAATCGCCTGTTTCAGGCAGGTTTCATCAAATCCGCCCCGAATGGTCTCGGTGCCAATGACGGTAATCGGCTTCGTCTTCCCACCGGTCGGCAGTATCGCAGAGGCCGCACCAGTTTCGATGATGGAGTCGTTTAGTGGAGTTTCAGTGTTCGCGTCTGGCATTATTTTTTATCTGTTCTACTCACTTTTCGATTGTCCACGCGCAGACAAGCCAAAGAGCGTAGAAGTTCACTGGTTTTCGCTCGCACTGCCTAGCCAGACGGAACGATTGAAAACTTGTTGGTTGGACGGTTCTTTGATCAGCTTTCAGAAACTGTGTCCGATAGGCCTGCAACACTTTTCGTAACAAGAAGAAGAATTCGCAGGCAACACTCTACGGAGTGACCGCCGCAGCTCTTCGGATCTGCGGTTTTTTTGTGGCCTGATACCGCGCTCGGCTGGCGGCATGGTCCGATGTTTATTGGGTCATGCTGATTTGAGCTGCTACACGTCGATTTCTTCGGCGTCTTCGGCGCGTTCCATGATGAAGCGGAACCGGGCGCTGGCATCACGGCCCATGAGGTCGCTGATGACTCGGTCGGTTTCGAGCTGGTCATCGATCTCGACTTTCAGCAGGCGGCGCGTGTCGGGGTTGAGCGTTGTCTCCCAGAGCACTTTGGGCATCATCTCGCCCAGGCCCTTAAACCGCATGATCTCTGGGTTCGCTCGGCCCGTGTGTTCGGCCAAGATGCGGATGCGGTCCTCGTCGTCCGCCGCCCAATGCGTTTCTTTGCCGATGTCGATGCGGTATAGAGGCGGTAAGGCGATAAACAGGCGACCGTCGGCAATCAGCTGCGGCATGTGCCGGTAGAAAAAGGTCAGCAGCAAGGTCGTGATGTGGTGACCATCCGAATCCGCATCCGCCAGCAGAATGATGCGGTCGTAGCGAATGTGGGCGATGTTTAACTTCGGCCCGATCCCGCAGCCGATCGCCGTGACTAGATCCTGGATCTCTTTGTTGTCCATGATCTTCTTGAGCGTCGCACTTTCCGTGTTCAGAACCTTTCCTCGCAGTGGAAGAATCGCCTGATAGTTTCGATTCCGACCTTGCTTGGCACTGCCGCCCGCTGAGTCACCTTCGACGATGAACAGCTCGCTATTGCCACGTCCGCTGTTCAGGCAATCGCTCAGCTTGCCCGGCAACATCGAGCGCTTGCCACCGGTCTTTCTGGACACCGCTGCCGAAGCCGCGCGGGATGCAGCACGAGCCCGTGCGGCAGCGATAATCCGCGCGACGATCGTGTCGGCGACGCTACGGTTGTTGTTCATCCACTGTTCGAGCGCCGGCCGGAGCGCACTTTCGACCACGCTTTGCACGTAGCTATTGTTTAGGCGATCTTTGGTTTGGCCTTGGAATTCCGGATCGGCAATGAAGACCGAAACAATCGCGACGAGCCCCTCGCGAATATCCTCGGCGGTGATTTTGACGCCGCGTGGAATGAGATTGTGCGTGTCAAAGTAGTTGCGGACTGCTTTGATCAAGCCGCTGCGAAAACCGTTCTCGTGCGTGCCGCCGTTTGCTGTGGGAATGCCGTTGACGTAGCTGCGGACGTGTTCGTCGGTCGATTCAGTCCATTGCAGTGCGATTTCAAGCCGCTCTTTATCGTTCTTCTCTTCGGTGAACGGCGTTTCGTGGATCGGCCGAGCGCTGCGGTCCTTCATCACCTTGGCCAGGAAGTCGACGATCCCTTTTTCGTGTAGGAACGATTCTTTCCTGTCGTTGACGTCATCGACGAAGTTAACTTTGACGCCTCGGTGCAAGAAGCTGGCGATCTCTAGTCGCTGACGAATCGTGTCAGCGTTGAAATGGGTCTTGGGAAAGATCGTCGGGTCCGGTGTAAAAGTGATCGTGGTTCCAGTGCCGCGAACCTTTCCCTTGAGTTTCTGAAGTTTCGATTTCGGAATGCCCTTGGCGAACTCCATGCGATACTGAGCGCCACCGCGTTTGACGACGGCGACCATTTTCTTGGACAACGCGTTAACGACCGACGCGCCGACGCCGTGCAGGCCACCCGCGGTTTTGTAGTTGGCTCCTTCGAACTTGCCGCCCGCGTGCAAGATCGTTAGCACCATTTCCAGCGCGGGCTTTTTTGTTTTGGGGTGCTTGTCGACCGGGATCCCACGGCCGTTATCTGACACGGTGACCGTTTGGCCGTCCTTGTGCAGTTGCACCGTGAGCTCGGACGCGTGCCCGTTCATGGCTTCGTCGATGCTATTGTCGACGATTTCCCAAACCAAATGGTGCAGGCCCGCCATGCCGACGCCGCCGATGTACATGCCGGGACGTTTGCGGACGGGGTCGAGGCCCTCGAGGGCAACGATGTCTTTGGCGGCGTAGGTTTTGGACATGTTTTAAGTAAACGTTGGATGTCGGAATGTGTTTTCAGCGCACTGGGTGGTGATGTGCGGCTACTTCTGTTCGGGCAGCGGCTCGGGTGACTCGATGGGTGGCTTGACGATTTTTGCGATCTTGCCGTTCTTTTGGATCTCGTTGCCGCGTCCACCACGGCCGGTGGTTTTGTACTTGGCGGTCGAGATCGTTTTCTGCGCGCCGCGATTGGTTTCAACCAGCAGTAGGTCGCGGTCGCTGGCCGACGGTTTGAAACCGATCAAGTGATCGTCTTTCGCCAACTTGATCAGCATGACACCTTTGCCAGGACCGGATAAATAATTGACGTCTTCGGATGGGCAGATCATCGCGCGGCAGTTCTGCGAGATCGCAAGAATTGTTTCGTTCGCGTCGATTGCGAACACGCCGATCATCGAAGCGCCAGCTGACGCGCGGGCGTAGCGTCGACCGCTGCGCGTCGATGGCTCGGCGAACGCGCTGAGGCCAAAGCGGAGCGCGTAGCCGTTGCTTGACGCGGCCAGGCCGTGGATGTCGGGGCAGTAATCGGGGTCTTTCGGGTCGGCGATGTTCCCGATGACTCGCGGGTCAAAGGAGAGCACCGACACGATTTTCTCGCCGTCTTTTAGCTTGAACAATTTTTGTACCGGTTCGCCAAAGCCCGTCGACGCGGGGATGTCGGCCAGTCGCGCGGTGTAGCAGACGCCGGTACTGCTGAAGAAACCGATCGTCGCACGCGTGGAACCAGCGACGCACGCCAGCACGCTGTCGCCCTGCCGAGTGCGACTCTTGGACGGGTCGGCAATCTGACGTTGACGCTTGACCCAACCGTCGGTGGTGACCAAAACGTGACAATCCTCCGCGACGATAAAGTCTTCTGCGGTGTACTCTGCATCGTCAACGTCGGATGTAATTTTGCTGCGACGTTTGGATGCCGAGTCGCTGCAAAAGTCGGCGACTAGGGTTTGGATTTCCGAGCGTACGATTTTCCAGCGGCCAGACTGGTTCGTGTCGGTCGTGTCTTCTTTGAGAAGCCTGCGAATGGCGCGGGCCCGTTTTTCTTTATCCTTGAGTTCGTCGAGGATCAGGTTGATCTCCAGACGAGCCAGTCGGTAGAGCTTTAACTCAAGGATGGCGTCGGTTTGTTCGGCATCCAAGCCATCCTTGCCCTTCTTGCCGACCGGGAATCGTTTCATGATCTTCGCGGCCGCGTCTGCTTTTCCGTCCGACTTGCGAATGATGCGGATGATGATGTCCAAGGCGTCAAAGACGGTTACGAAGCCACGCAAAATGTGCAGGCGACGCTCGAGCGCTTCGAGTTCGTTTTCCAATCGTTTGGTAACGACTTCGAGACGAAAGTGCAAAAAGTGCCAGAGAATTTCCTTAAGGCCCAGGCGCTCGGGGCGACCGACCTCGGGGTTCTCGGTCGGCACGAGGCACGTGAGATTGACGTTGAAATTTGTTTGCAGTGGCGTGTGCTTGTACAGATACGCGAGCACCTTATTCTCGTCGGCATCTTTTTTGAGCGTTAGGTCGATGCAAATGTCATCGTGGACTTCGATCGCTTTTCCCGATTGCAGCTCTTTCGAGGTCGAGAGATCTTTGACTTCGGTGACTAGCGGGAGCTTGCTGCTATAAACCAGTTCGCTGATTCGTTCGACAAGCGTTGCTTTGACGACGCTGTAGGGAATCGAATCGATTCGTAGGACGAGCGAACCCTTCGGGCCTTTGACAACCTTGCCCGTGCCACGCAGTTTGATTGGGCCGCTGCCGGTTCGGTAAATATCCCGCAGCTCTTCCTTGGTGTTGACGATCTGTCCGCCGGTGGGAAAGTCCGGGCCCTGGACAGCGTCGTTGGCCACCAATTGATAGTCTTTGATTTCTGGATCTTTAAGAAGTTTCAGCAGCGCGTTGCAGACTTCTTTTAAGTTGTGGGGCGGGATGTTGGTCGCCATGCCGACCGCGATGCCGGTTGCTCCGTTGACCAATAGGTTGGGCACGCGGCTTGGGAGAACCACGGGCTCTTGAAAGCGGCCGTCGTAATTGTCTTTGAAGGCAACCGTTCGCGTGGCGAGGTCGGCCAGCATTTCGGTACTGATGCGTGTCATGCGACACTCGGTGTAACGCATCGCGGCGGCGTTGTCGGCATCGATACTGCCAAAGTTACCGTTGCCGTCGACCAGTCGCATCCGCATCGCAAACGGCTGAGCTAATCGCACCATCGCGTCGTAGATACTGCTGTCGCCGTGCGGGTGGTAGTTACCCATGACTTGGCCGACGACTGTTGCCGATTTTCGGAACTTGGCCGTGTAGGTCAGGCTCTGCTGATTCATCGTGTACAGAATCCGGCGCTGGACCGGTTTCAACCCGTCGCGGACGTCCGGCAGAGCTCGGCTTGTGATCACCGAAAGGCTGTAGTTCAGATATCGCTTTTGGGCGGCCAATCGCAGCGGCACGCCATCAATACCGTCATCAAGCTCGTCGTCAAAGAGGCCCGCCCCCGAGCCCCCTTTGCCGCGCCCGGCGCCTTTTGCTGCGGCGGATTTTGATCGGGCAGCCTTCTTTTTCTTCTTGGTGGGGCGGGGCTTGCCCGCGGCCTTGGATGCGGTGGCCTTCTTAGTGGCGCGAGTTGCTTTTTTTACGGGACGACGTTTCGCCACGGGCGTAACCTATTGAGCGGATTAAATACGAGCGTTTGAAGGGCAGTGATCCGCCTTCTATCGAGCGGATTTTGCCTTGGCTTCAGTCAAGATGGCGAAAGTATATCAATCAGGCAGTTCTGGTTGTAGGCGATTTTGACGGTTGTCCGGTTGTGAGGGCCGGCGCTCGGATTCTGCTGAGCCGTCGGGCTGTTTTGGCTATTACGGCTGTGCTTGGTCGGCCGAAAGTACCATCTGTTCCGAGTGTTTGTTCGCTCGGTGGTCGTGCTGGTTTGAGTTGATCGAATCACGGACGCGGCGGAACTGCCGTGCGGCCCGAGTTTTATTCAGGAGTTTGACAGATGCTTCGAGTCCTCACGGTTTTCGCGTTCGCTTCATTGTTGATGCTCGACGGCGGATCGGCTTTCGGCCAGCAGTATGGTCAGGGCAATTTGCCAAACCATCTTTTTAGCCAGTACGCCACGGCCTCGGGCGCCAGTCAAGCGACCGCCGGGATGTATCCGGCTCCGCATTACGTGCCGCCTCATGTCGGGAACAGTTGGTATACCTACCAAGCGTTGATGCCGCACGAAATGATGTACGCTCACAAGCGAAACTACTACAACTACGATTACAACACGGCCTACTACGGTACGGGCGCTGGACTGAATAAGACTTCCGTCGTCTGGCAAAGTGGCGGCGCAAATCACTACGCTCCATTGCCATTCACTCGCGGCGGCATGGCCAAGCTGACTTACGCATTGCAGGCAAAGATGTACTGTTTGGACGGTAGCTGTGCCGAGAAGGTGATGCAAAGAAAGAAAGCTAACTGGGCGGCTGCAACCGCGAACTGCCCGGGCGGGCGTTGTCACTAAATTCGAGTGACCGGCACGAGCTTCCATCGTTTTATCCGTCTCGGTTGACGGATCACATTTAATCAGCGATTCCCTAGGCGAATTCCCATGACGAAACTGATTCTCTCCACCGCGACGGCACTGGTTTTCGGACTGGCGATGCAAACATCAATTTCCTCGGCCCAATGTACCTCGTGCGGGGGCGGCGTCGTTGACGGCGGCGTGACGATTAGTGACGGTGGAAGCTGCGGTGGTGGAACCTGTGGCGGTCGCAAGTTCGGTCGTGGTCTCGGTGGCGGAAGCCAGGTCGACACGTCAACTCGGGACGAGGACGGCATGGTTCAGCCAACGACCCAGCGTCATCTGAAACCCGGACAAGTTATTCGCTTTGCCGCGCACGATCACTTTAGCCCAGAGCCGATTTACGCTTACAGTAATGCGGGCATTGCCGCCGGTTACACACATGCATGGAATAAGAGCCAGGCAACCGCGACCCCTTGGCACGGCAACTGGTCGCATTGGCGTTGGGGAACCCCGACCGCTTTAGTTGTTCCCGCGAATTCCAGCTACCAAACGAACTACGCGTGGGGCGTTGCTCAGACGACCAGCACCCCGTTGTACCACCAGTTCGGGCGCGGCAATGCAGGAGTCGCCTACGGACCGGGCTTTGGGATGTACCCCAGCCATCCGTACTACCCATCAAGCACCAATCAGTTCGGAATCTATTCCGTCCGGGCACCTTGGTAGTCAGCTTGTTGCTTTGAGCACAGCCCGTTGCGGTAAAAGAGTGGCACGGGCTGGTGAGTTGGTTGTCGAGCCGATCGTAACTCGGCATTTTACAACGCGGGGCGTAAGTGAGCTTCCGCCCGTCGCGGTGGCGGTCAATTGGCTTCCACAGCAGCCAGCCGAGCATCCGTCTCGCGGTTGATGTTGGTTGACGGTGGCGTTTTAGCCGCAACGGACGAGCCCCGTTTGAGCCCGCCAGCCAGTGTCCTGTCCCTCTCGATCTTCCGACATTGGATCTTCGCGCCGCGGCTCACACGGTCCCTCGCGATGGTGGCGAAGGGCAGGATCGGAGACGGGTGATCCTGAACGCGTGATGCTCTGATTCTGTCACGACTCAAAAAGCGCTTGGACTCTCTTCATTTTTCCCTTCTCATTTGCAACGCTTCTTTCTAGATGTCGGTTGCAAAATAAATTGCAAGAACTCCAGTTTTCCTCCATCAAGTTGGTTGCCTTTGGTGGCCGGTGCCTTTAGCTTGGACGGCTGAAAACGCAGCAAGTTAGATCGTCCACTGTTTAGTTGCGGCGACTCTTGAGGCATGTTGGGGCCGCGTTCGTGCCAGGCTGGCACGTCGCGATGAGATAAACGTTTTCATTGGAGAGACTGCGCATGAAGATTGGCATCAGATTTCGTTTGGGGTTGGCACTACTATTTACAGCGACGATTTTGATCACGGTCAGCAGTTCGCTGGACGCGGATGATTTGACTTGGGTCGGTGGCGACGACGTTTGGGTCGACGGCGGAGGTTCCGGGTTATGGTCACCCAAACAGGAGCCTGGCCCCAGCGACAATGCCTTTTTTGACTCGTTAAACCAAATCGACATCCAGTCAGACAACGAAGTTAATGGTGTCGGGATTTTGCAAGGTGGCTTGGTCAATGAAGAGTTTACGCTGACCGCGAACTCTGTCGCGCTATCGACGTTGACTACCGGTGGTCCATCGCAACTGGTCTTGGGACGAAGTAGCGGTAGCACGCCACAGTTTGGACTCAAGTCTGGGGAAACGGCACTGTTTGGATCGAGTGAGCTGTTCCTTCGTCGAACGGGCATCTTGATCGAAGATTTTGACGGGGACCCTGGTTTTTTGGCGACCGACTCAGCCGCGAGAATCGAAGGTGTTGGTGTCATCGAGAGCGCGTCGGTGCTCAAGCTTGGGCCATTTACGTATTTCAACAATAACGGCGAGTTGGAAGTCGTGGCTGCAAATCCAGCCGTGAACTCAGGTTCTTTGATCGTCAGCGCCAATAGTGACGATGGCCGGGTTGATCTCGATGGAGACAACGCCAGCGAAAGCGGAAAGGTGTTTATTCGTCAGAACCAGCTTTTGGAAATTCAATCACCGCTCAGCGATGCGTTCAACGGCGCGATGACCTTCGGCGACAGCTCTCGGTTGGACATGGATAACAGCTGGACGCTGTCTGCCGGCAGTACGGTCGACCTGGAATCGAACGCGAACGCAACCGTCTCTGGAGCCACACTGTCTCAAAACGGTGGTTCGATCAATGTCAGCGGATCAACTGGCAACGCCGATAAAACGTTGACATTTCAGGCTAGGTATATCGGAACGGGCGGCTCGCTAAACAACAGCACAGGTGGAACAGTCGTTTTTTCAGGGGCAAACTCCACACTGAGCGGTACGCTTGATTACCAGTTGGGTGCGGAAGCGGAGACCGTCGTGGACGGCGTTTTTGTGACCATCGGCAACGGCACCAATCTCGAGGGTAGCGACGGCGATACGAAGTGGACCGTGCAGAACGGCGGGACGCTAGTTATTGATCAAGCAACCACGACGACTGACTCGGCATGGGACGGCCAAGTTACTCTGAACAACAGTACTCTAGACGTAAATGTGAATGCTGCAGCTGGCTGGACGTCGGACGGAAGTGTGATTTCGATCGGAAATAGCCAGATCCAAGGTGATTCGCTGACCCTTGGCGATGGCACAGGGTTTGGTGCTGAGTTAGGTCAACTGAATGTCAGTTCGGGCGGTACGCTAACGATTGATGTGCCGACGCTCACGTTGGCCAACGACGGATCGGTTAGTCTGGGATTTGACTCGACGCTTGCGCTTCAAACGCAGAATGCGGTAGACGTGGCGGGGCGGTTTGTTCTTAGTCGGGCAACGATGACCGGAGCCACATTAGACTTTGCAGATGAGCAAAACGGAATTTTCGGATCCGGCTTGGTTCAAAATCAGATTCTCAGTGGTAGCGAGAATGGGTTTATTGCCAGTGGTGGTGAGTTGATTCTTGACAACCCGCTGTCGGTCTTTAATCCAGTGGTCCGGTTTAATTCTACAGGGACTGACGGGCTGCTGACGATTCGGGGACAGCAGTCAACGGTTGTCCTCGACGGATTCGGTGCGGTGCAATCAGGGGTCAATGTGCGTGGCAGAGGCGTTACGATCGAAGACGTCGGCCTGACGTTGGGGACAACGTCGAGTTCTCGTCTGGAAGGCGGAACTCTAACAGCGGGCCAAGACATTGAGGTTGAGGGAAGTTTACTCGTGGTGGGTGCAGGTACGATGGTGCCCGGCAGCCTTGGACAGATTGTTTTCACCGACACTGGCAACGTTGAGACTCGGCGTGATTCTCAGAGCGTGGTCGCTGGTGACGGTGTGCTGGAGTTGGCCGGCGACGCGTTTATTGAATCCAATGCGACGTTCACTGCCGATGATCCGAGCGTGATCGGGACATTGCTAGTTTCCGCTGGGACGACGGTTGCGGAGGGACAGAACAGCTTTGGAATCGGCGTCGATAACCGCAGCCAGTTCAACCTCGGCGTGGAACAAGAAATCGCGGCTGATATTGTCGTTGCCGATTATGCGCAGACGGCGGACGGAACTTTGGTCTGGAACGCGTTTGCTCCCGATGCGGGCGACCACGATCAGCTGACCGTTCTGGGCGATGCAGGTCTGGCGGGCGATTTTGACGTGTCTACGTTTGATGGTTCCTATCTCAGTTACCAGACTGTCAGTGCGATTTCCGTTGACGGCACCATGACCGGCACCTTTGGCACCGTCACCGGCGTGAGAGACACGTCGAAGTTCGGCGATGCCGAAGGTCTAGCGGTGACGTATGGTTCCGATTCAGTGAACGTGACACGAGCTCTGCTGGGGGACGCCAACCTCGACCAGATAGTCAACGTTTTGGATGACGCGGCGATTCTCATTCAAAACCTTGGCACTCAAGCGGGTGGCACGTGGGCCCAAGGTGACTTCAACGGCGACGGGGCCATTAATGTCTTGGGCGATGCGGCGCTTCTAGTGAGCAACATTAACACGCAAGGTGGTAACGCTGTGTCTCCCTCGGCAGTTTCGGTGCCCGAGCCAGGATCGTTGACTCTACTGACACTGGCAACCGTGTTCGTAGCCAGTAACCGGCGGCGTCATTTTTAGTTTCACAGGTTAAGCGGCACGGATCACCGTTACCGTACGGCGATCCGTGCCATCATCTCCGACCCCTCGTGAGGGTTGTGTTGACTTCCAGCGATGGGGCGCACAGACCATGAAGTCCGTTTTTGTGGCTTCTGGGTGAACTTTGTGCCTCAGCGGTGTTCATGATCGCCGCGCTGAAGGCGCTTTGAGGAATCTTGGCCTCGTGCCCGACGGGTCTAACTCGCCAGTCCTGCCCAGTGATTCCTGCGCGCTCTGTTCATGCTTTCCTCCGCGCCACCACCGCCCAGAGCCGTCATCTTCGTTACGAGCGACTTAAGCGGCATGCCAGTCGTGCGGGTCGATCCGGTCCCGCTGCTTCCGGCGAAGTCGGTTATCCGTGGTCGCTCGTGACACCGATGACGAAGGGGCGCGAGGCGAAAAGCAGGCTTCCAGAGTCTTGGGTGCTGGCCGTGGCTCGCGATCGATCGTAACGATTGTCCCTGTTGAATCGGTTTTTGGGTAACGGATTGCTGTTCGTTTTTTAACAGTTCTTTGTCCTGGAAAGATGAGGATCCCGGGGATCGGCAAGAACGAATCGAGACTTTAATGCCGTGCAGAAACTAACGAATGTTGCGAGAAAATCGCTCAAACTCGCCGTAAACCGAAAAGCCGACAGTTTTTGACTCGATTTCATTTGCGTGGTGGCAACCGCGCCTTATGTTTCCAGCAAGAACGGTTGCGATTGAACGGCCGGTTTTGTTTTCGATGAACAATCAGGCTTCGATTTAGACGGTCTAAACAAAACTGCCTACCGGTAAGGTGCGACCCCTCGGCCTCAGTAACAAAATAAGAAACTCTACGGTGAACTTATGAAAACCCAATTGAAAAACTTGTGCCTCGGACTGGCGGTTTGCGCCATGCCTTTCGTTGCCACGGCAACAGCTTCCGCTCAACAAACTACAGGCGCTGAGACAGAAGTTTACGTCGAAGGCCAGCGCAGCCACGCGGTCACTTTGAACCGGCTTGGTCAGGTCGAAGGTCGCATCACGACCGGCACTCAGGGCGAAGAGCTGAATGTCTACTTCGTTCGTGATGGCAAGGTTGTGACGCAGACTCGTACCCAAGACGGTGGCTACTTTGTTGCCGATAGCATCGAGGAAGGCAACTATTCCTTCATCGCCACCGGCAACGGAGGCTTCACCGCCTACGGTGTTCAGGTTCGTCCGTACGATCAGACCACGACGATCAACGCAATCGAAGCCGCTACGGTTTCGTCTCGCATCAAGGGGCTTGAGCGAATCATTCGTAACAGTATGCCTTCGCAGATCGCTGCTGAGATTGACGGCGGCTTGGATTTCACAGCCGATGGTGCTGAGTTCGCGGGTTCGAACATCGTTCGTTTGAACGATGGCCAGTTGAATGGTCAAGTTGCGTCCGTTGAGTCGAGTCGTCAGTCGGTTGGTGGAACCGAAGTTTTCATCATCCGCAACAATCGCGAGATGGCTCGTACGACTGCTGATCGTAGCGGTCGCTTCACCGTTCGCGGGTTGGAGCCAGGCGTTTACGATTTTATCGCTGCGGGTTCTAACGGAATCGCAGCTGTTCGATTCCAAGCGACCGATGGCGAGTCGGTTCTTGATCAGAACAATCAAGACAATTCGATCGTACCTGTTTCTTTCCGTAAGCCTGTTGCCGTTGCCTCGGCTGCTGCTCTGCAAGTCTGCCTGACTTGTGGCGAAGACGCTGGTGTGGTCAACGAGCAAATCAATTACTCGGCTGAGAACGCGGTTGTCGTTGACTCAGTTCCTTACGACGCGACTCCGATCGAGTACGCCAGCGAATCAGTCGGTTGCGGCTGTGCTGTTGGCGGCTCTTGCGGTAGCTGCGGATCGTTCTCAGGTGCCGGCGTCGCTGGTATGGGTGCGGTTGGCGGCGGCTACGGCGGAATCGGCGGCGGTTTCGGTGGCGGCGGTTTCGTCGGTGGAGGCCGACTGCTTGGCGGCGGTGGCTTCGGTCGCTTGATCAGCCTTGGTGGCTTGGCAGGCGGTATCGTTGCTCTTGCCGATGACGAAGGAACCGTTGTTATTCCAGCGTCTCCATCAAACGCAAGCAACTAGTCATCAGTTGCTAATTGAAAATCAAGACTCCGTCTGTGCTTGGCACTGGCGGAGTTTTTTATTGCCAAATGGATTGAAGGATCTGCCAAGATTAGACCCGCCCACCGTTACGGCGCGATTTTTCGATCCAAAGAATCAAACTCGCTGGCAAACGCCGATTCTCTCCAGCCACCGGGTAGCGCTTTCAGATAGTCAAGCAATTGCCGCGCGGGCTGGGGCGATTCTGAAGCGTGCAACAGTTTGGCGATCGAGAGCTTGGCCTCGAACCACGGATCACTTTCGGGCTTCAATCGCTTTGCGATTCCTCGCCAGCGCTTCAACGATCGATTGATTGATTCGTCGGAGCCACCGACCGGGCTGAGCGCCAGCTGCGTTTCGCTGCGAGCGAGTTGCAGTAGCACTTTGGAGTCCTCGGGGTGTTGGGTCGCCAGCGTGCGTAGGATGGCGACCGCTTGGTTGTGCCGGTTGGACGCGGTCAAAGCGGCTGCTTCGCGCAGTCCCGATTTCAGCTGTTGGTTGGCCAGCCACTGTTCGGCCGTGGCACGGGTGGGAGAATCAGGCCAAGTTTGTAGGTGTTGTTCCAGCGCAGTGGTCAGTTGGTTGTCGTCCGGTTCGTCAGCTTGACCAAGGTTCCAGCATCCGCGCAAGTGAACCGATGCGGAGGCCCGGTGGTTTGGCTGCGCGTTCGCGATCGTCAGCTGTCGCTTCGCGGCGGCATCATGATGACCTAGCTTCTCTAACGCTTGGCTGCCGGAGATAACGCAGCTGCGGCGCAAATCCTTTAACTGCTGAGCCTTGGCGATTGCTGCCGCGGTTTCAAAACCATCAGCCGCTGCCTGGTAATCGCCAGTTTCCAACGACGTCTGGGCGGACTGCAAAATGCTCTTCAGTTGTTTCGCGGCTGTTTCACGATGGCCTTCGATGGCGACCGAGCTCGGAATTCGCGTCGCTTGTTGCTGCCACCATGAACCGTGCTGGTGCCCAATTCGTTCGATTTGCTCTTGAATTCGAACAACCCACGGCGCTCGTTGGTCGTCAGGCAACGCTTGTGTGAGCGCGACCAGCAATCGCAAACACGCGAAGTCCAATTCAGGCGTAGGCTGAACTTGATCGGCCAGCCGAATCAGATAATTCGCGCTGGCAATGGATGTGCCGTTGACTCCCTTGGCTAGGACTAGCTCGACCTGCTCGGTCAGAACGTCATCGGTCCAAGAGAGACGCGTCGATTTCAAATCCTGTCGCGAGGTTCGTTCAAGCAACGTTTGTGACGCGTCTAGATCTCCGGCTTGTCGGTGAGCGCGGACGAGCGCCAGTTGCGTTTGCCACCAGAGCG
>CAZLFF010000002.1:42299-46216 GCA_964558755.1 uncultured Pirellulaceae bacterium | reverse complement strand
GGGTGAAATCGTAATCGCGGACGGACCACGCAGTGCCTCGATGCGCGCCATCGTGATGAGCGTTTGTTGAAGTTCGATCAGCGTTCCGCGAGGGTGGTCCGGATGAGTTGCCAAGAACTCAGCGGCTGGTTTGGTTGCCGCTTGCCAGCGGGCCGCGCGATGCTGAGGAGCCGCCAGATACGCTCGATCGGTCAGAATTTGCATTTGCTCGATCGTGAGGCGAACCAAGTCGGGCGAGTTAGTTTGTTCTTGACTTTGCAGCTCGGCGAGAGCTTCGCGCACCACAAAATCCGCTTGGTCAAACAATCGTCGCTCGCGCAAGCCGGCGATTAGACGATAGGTTGACTCGTCGGCTTGGCAGGCCGCGACGAACAGCCCGCAGGTCAGCGCAACCAACCAGCTTGCTGTGCCCAAAATTGGTCGCCAGATTGTTCCCCGGTCGCTCACTTGGGATTCACCGCAAAGGAAATACTTTCAAAGCCACATTCTTTGGCTCCGTCATAGGTTTCGATCACGTGCCCCAACGGAACGTTCGATTGTGGGTGCAAGATAATCGGCGTGGTGGCGGCTGCGACGGCAAGAGCTTTCAACTGGGCCACCGCAGTTGCTAGCTCCGAGTAAGGCTGCTGGTTGATGAACCAAGTTGGCCGCGTCTGGTCCCAGTGAATTTTGACGACGACTTGATCGAAATCGGAGGGTTCGTCGGGAACGATCACATCGGTGGCTTGGTCGCCAAGCTGTGAGGACAGTTCGCTCGGTAGGATCTGTTCGGCGGCGATAAAGCTGGCGGTCCAAACAAAGAACACCAACAATAGGAACACGACATCGATCATCGGCGTCATGGCCGAATCCATATCGACCGCTCCACCACTGCGCAGCAAGAGGCTAGGACGTCTCACGGTTGCTCCTTGCGATAGACGGCCCAAGTCACGTTCCAGATCCCGGCCTGCGTACACGATCGCATGATCGGCTCGACCGAGGCGTAAGACGCCACTCGGCTGCCACGGATTCGAACCTCGATATCCTGGCCCTCTTTCTCGATCGCTTCGACAAAGCGAGATTTCAATTGAGCCGCATCAATCGGGCGCCCGGCTAAGGTTAGAGAGCCGTCGCCGCTCACGTTGACCGTAACTCGGGGTGTTGCTTGGTCGCGGTCGTCACTGGCCGACGGAGCGATCGGCAAATCAAGCTCCGTCAATGACTCGTTGCGCGACAAGTGGCTGCTGACTAAGAAGAAAATGATCAGCAGAAACACGACGTCGATCATGGGCGTCATGTTGAAGCCAAAGCGACGGGTCGATTTATAATGTGGGATTTGCAAGGGGTTCTCGGTGTGCCGTGTTCGGTGGGCGTGCCTGCGGGCTTTGTTTGGTTAGGAAGCCCGTCGTGCCTTTCTGCGTAGTGGGCCGAAAACATGCTGAGCCGTGTAGGCGGCTTCGGCGATGAACTGGTCGATGCGGTTGCGAATGATGGCAAACGCGCCGATGGAGGGAATGGCAACGATCAACCCGCCGACGGTGGTGACCAACGCCTGATAGATGCCCTCGGCCAATTGCGGCGCGCTGGCGGTGCCTTGGGTGCTGGCGACATTTTGAAAGGCGAGGATCATGCCGATCACCGTGCCCAGCAGCCCAACCATCGGCGCAATGTTGCCAATCAACGACAGGTACTCGACCTTGCGGAACAGCCGTGCGGCTTGCTCGGCCAAGGCGTCTTCGAGCGTTTTCTCAACCGCTGCCCAGCCGAATTCTAGTTCCCCGATGCCTTGTGAGAGCACAAACGAAAGCATGCTGGGATTTTGCTCGCACGCGGACTTGGCCGCCGCGATATCGCTGGCCAACAACGCAGATCGAACGGATTCGGCCAAGCCTTCTGGCATCAGGATGCTGCGGCGGATCGTCATCATCTGCTCGAAAACCAAGTACGCCGCGATCAGGGATAACGCCAGCAGCAATAGAATGATCGCGCCGCCGACGATGCCCCCAGAGAACAAGATCTGTAGGAATCCGGTCGGTGCAGATTGGCCTTCCGTGCTAGTTTGAGCAACGGCCATCGAGGCACTCGCTGCGAAAAACAAAAACGCGCTGATGATTCCTAGCGCGAGCCGTTTGGCGACCGAGTTCCGAGCGGAAAAAAATGTCATGGGCTTCCTGCCGAGTTAATTTGTTTAGCCCACGAAGACTCTGGGAAATCGGTGAGCAGTTCCCGGCGCACGATTTCTGCGGCGGCTTGTTGGTTGGTATTGTGCAGCAAACTGCCCGCTCGATACAACGCCGCTCCGGCCAAGTCAGGGCGGCCCGAGTGCAAGATCGGTATCCGCATCCACGCGATGGTTGCTTGGTCGACCTGTTTTTGCTGAGCGTAATGATTGGCCAGCACGAACCAAGGCCCGGCCTGAAGGTTCGGCGGCAGCTCAGCCGCGTGTTGCCGCCACCTCGCCAGCTGCTTTGGGTTGATCCGTGTCCGCGTGCGCCATACCTGCGCTGCGGCTAAGCCTGCGATTCGGAAATCTAGGTCATTCGAAAGTTCATCCAATGCGGTCAAAGCCGCGGGCTCGTGTGGACTGTCGATCAACCAGCTGGCGGCCAGTAATCGCAGGATTGCGTTTTTGTCCTTTAGCCAATCGACCGAACGACCCACGATATCGCCCGCGCCGGTGTTTCCCGTCCAACACAGCGGAGCAACGTTCAGGTGCCGAGTGTTGGGATCGTCGGCCAGCAAATTTTGGAAGTGCGTGATGGCTTCGGCGGGCTGCTGGTTGGCCAAGTAGCAGCGGACTAGATCGGAACGCAGCAGGTTCTTGGCCCATGAGCGAGGTTCTTCATCGATCGCTTGTCGAAGCAGCGGGATCGCGGCGCCGAAGGAGTTTGCGGCCAGTAGCTCTCGGGCCCGGGCGGTGGCGGGCGGCCAAGCGGTTTCGATCGAAACAATCGTCGCGTTGTCGATCTGCCGCGTTCGCTCGCCCACGGATAACGACAGCGCACTGCCGCGCCACTGGTCAATTTTACCTCGGACGCGACGCGTCGCATCGTCGCCGGCCCGAACGATCACCGTGTCCGGCTTTTCGGGATCAATGGATTGACAGGCTTGGGCCCTGGTCGAAATCGCGGTCAGCAGAATCGTGCTGGCAATTGAAAGGAAGCGAAAAATCATGGCCGCAGTATACCGAATCGCGCGTCGCGGGCGGACACATCCGGTCCGGGCTCGACCTAGCTTACCGCGGGCCGCTGTTGCGAGCCCGTTTTTTGATAGCACCAAAATAATTCGCAAGGATTTATGGCCGACGTGACCAAACGTGTCCTGGGGCCGCCCAATGATGTTCGCAGACAAGTCATTACTGGCTTGTTGGTGAATCGCAACGGCCGACCCCCCGCATCAACACGAAGGAATAATCTCATGGTTCGTCAGACTCAACCGATCAAGCCAATTTCTGCGACTCAGATGCCTCAGCTATCGACGGCAAAGCCACGCTGCGGTCTGCAGAGCATTAGTGATCTCGTGCCGCGGTTGTTGAAGCAGTACGACGCCCAGGCCCAGTTGCTAAAAGAAGCTGAATCTCAGAACCGGCGTGAGCAACAACAGCTTCGGCGTGAGCAGAAACAACAGTCGACGCCGGTCGCCAGTGCGGTCACTTTCACTGTGACGACGGCACCGACGCAGCAAACGACCTTTGGTTGGGAGTAATGCTGGGATTAAGTTCGCCAGCTGGCAGGGCAGGGGACTGGCGAAAAAAACTTAGGTTCGCGCGGGCCGTCTGGCTGGCGTGTACAGGCAGCAGTCGGCCGGGCAGACATCCCAGTTAGCGGGCATGTTCCCGATGGCCAATTTTTCCGCCGCATCGGTTCGTTCGAGCACCAATTGGCGAATCATCGAAACGAAATCAGGATGAGTCCCCACGGTCGCGGCACGCTCGAGGT
>CAZLFF010000002.1:36683-42289 GCA_964558755.1 uncultured Pirellulaceae bacterium | reverse complement strand
CCATATGATCGGACACGAAACCGACGGGCATCATCACAATGTCTTTGACGTCCGTTTTCTCTTTTAGGTCGCCCAGATAATCGCATACGTCTGGTTCCAGCCACGGTTGGCTAGGTGGACCGCTGCGGCTTTGGAAGACCAGTTCCCAAGGGTTGTCGCCGATCGCTTCCATGATCAATCGGCACGACTCGGTCAACTGAGTTTGATACTTGCAGTTGTCGGCCATGGACATCGGAATACTGTGAGCCGTAAATACGAACCGAGTGTCTTTTCGGCGTTCTTCGGGAATCTTGTCGAACGAATCTTGTACTCGCGACGCCGACGCCGCGATGTACGACGGATGGTTGAAACTCATCCGAACCTTATGAACCTCTGGTGCGCCTTCGCCAATCTGTTCTTGGGCTTCGGCGATGTTCTCGCGATATTGTCGGCAGCCGCTGTAGCAACTGTAGATTGAGGTAAAGAACGCAAGCGCACACTTGATGCCATCGTCCTTCATCTCTTGCAGGGTGTCTTTGAAGAGCGGATGCCAGTTGCGGTTGGCCCAGTAGACCGGCAGATCGATCTCGTGATCGGCCAGCTCTTGCTTGATCTCGGCCAACAGCTGACGGTTCTGTTCATTGATCGGGCTAACGCCGTCGAAGTGCTGATAATGCTCGGACACCTCCAGCATTCGCTCGCGCGGAACGTTCTTGCCGCGTAGAACATTTTCCAAAAAAGGCATCACGTCGTCTGGGCCTTCGGGGCCGCCGAAGGAAACGAGCAGCAGGGCGTCGTATTTCTTGTTCATATTGTTGTTGCAGTTAGAGCTTCAATAACGTAGTCGGGTGTAAGAATTGCGTACGGCGGTTTGTTGTCAGGGAATCGACACAGGGCGACTTGGAACTTGCCCGTGATTCGGACAGTATTGCGTTCGTCAACCAAGTCAAACGAATACTGAATCGCCTTGCCGTCCAGTTGATCCAAATGTAGATGGACGGTGACGGATTCGTCGAAGACCAGTGGCTGATGAACTTGCAGGCTCGCGTGCAGGCGAGGGAAGCCCATGGTGCCTCGTTCGTCGGTCAGTTTGACGTTCAATCCGCGACTGCGGAGAAACGCGTACTCGGTTTCTTCCATCATGCGAACGTAGGAAGAAAAATGAGC
This sequence comes from uncultured Pirellulaceae bacterium, assembly GCA_964558755.1. Lineage (GTDB taxonomy): Bacteria > Planctomycetota > Planctomycetia > Pirellulales > Pirellulaceae > Mariniblastus. The sequence continues at coordinate 41,143 of CAZLFF010000002.1, read as the reverse complement.
AAACCCCCACCCATCCGTGTCGACAAATCGCACGACTCTTCGATACTGGAACGTCGCGATGGCTTCGGCGGCCGGTGTTGCCTGATCGAAGTCGTCGTGGGTCGCGGGAAAGATCAATTGGCTGGTCGATAAAAAATCAAAGAATCATCAATCACTATGAAACCGTCAGATACCTATCAGCACAACCGGGCGGCTTGGGATCGGTTGGCTCGGCAGCAGAACCGGTTGGCCAAACCGGCTCGAGAGCAGGATTTTGCGAATCCGCTTGCGTCGGTCGACGGCCCTGGGTGGCTGGGCGGCGACATCGCGGGCCAGTCGGTGCTTTGTTTGGCTGCTGGCGGGGGTCGCCAAGGCCCGATTTATGCGGCGGCTGGAGCGACGGTAACGGTCGTGGATATTAGCTCCGTGATGTTGGAGCTCGATCAGCGGGTCGCCAAGGAACGTGGCATGACGATTCGCACGATCGAGACCTCGATGGATGACCTGTCCATGTTAGGCGATGCAACCTTTGATCTGGTCATTCATCCGGTGAGCACTTGCTACGTGCCGGATGTTCGGCCCGTCTACGCAGAGGTCGCCCGAGTCCTGAAAGCCGGCGGTTTGTATGTGAGCCAGCACAAGCAGCCCACCAGTTTGCAAACGCGTTTGACCCCCGACCAAGACCGCTACACCATCGAACACTCGGCCTATCGAGAGCATCCGTTGCCGAGGACGAACACCCCGAACCTTGTGCGTGAACCCGGCACCCTTGAATACGTGCATCGTTTCGAAATGCTCTTGGGCGCGATGTGCCGAGCGGGGTTGGTGATCGAGGATCTGACCGAGCCACTGCACGCCAAACCCGACGCGGCCCTCGGTTCGTTTGAACACCGCAGCCAGTTCGTCCCGCCCTATGTACGAGTGAAGGCTCGCAGAATAGTAATCGGTCAGAGTAAAAGTTCCCCCATCATCACCGGCCATTAACACAATGCGTTGTGCCGGTTTGCCATGCTTATGGAGGTCATTGCAAATTGAGACAATAATTTGTCTCGTAAAAGAACGCGTTCAAATTCGTGAGAAAACGCCGGTTTCCCCTTTTTTACTAGCAATTCAGGGGGCGACATCTACTATTTCGCTAGGTCGCCCCGTTTCATGCGCAGGCGACTTCTATTGGTCGCGATCGTGTTGTCAGTTTCTGCTGAGCGATCTTGCGATCCATCCACTTCCTTTTTAAATCGGAGAATAACGATGGACATTACAGGACTAATTGTCGCGCTGCTCATTGGCGCTATCGCAGGTTTCTTGGCCGGACAAATCATGAAAGGCCGCGGCTTTGGGGTCGTCGGCAACATCGTGGTCGGCGTCGTCGGCGCGTTGATTTTTGGTTTCCTGTTTGGCAGCCTCAATTTGTTCGGCAACGTCTTTGTCGACCAGATTGCAGGTGGGACGATCGGTGCCGTGATCCTGTTGTTCGTGATTGGACTGGTCAAGAAAGCGACTTAGCCCCGGCTATCAACTAACCGGAGGGAATGGGTTTGCCCGGCACCTTTGGTTGTTGTTGGCTTAAACAATGAAACGACCCCAGCCCGCAGGATAGGTGATAAGACGGAAGTCCAGATACCTCGCGGGTTGGGAACAGCGGCGTGAGAATCTCTAACGCTTGTTCGTCTGCGGTCACGCCGAATTGGGGCACGATGACTTGGTCGTTGGTAATTACAAAATTGCAGTAGCTGGCCGGTAACCGGTTGTCTCGAAAGGATACTGGTTCAGGAATCGGCAATGGGACAAGGCGATAGGTTTCGTCGCCTGCCGCGGTTAAGCCGGACTTCAAATCATCAAGGTTCTGCTGCAAAGCGGGGGCCTGAGGGTCCGCGGTGTCGTCGGTCCACGCGTACACAATCGTTCTGTCGTCGGTAAACCGAGCCAATTGATCGATGTGTCCATCCGTGTCGTCGCCCTCGAGCGCATCGCCGGTCAACCAAACGATTTTGCGGGCACCCAAGTGCTCGGTCAGCACGTTTTCGATGAATTCGACCGAGACCACCGAGTTCCGCCGCGGATCGCAGGCGCAGGACTTAGTCGTTAGTAGCACGCCCGAGTCGTTGATCTCGATCGCGCCGCCTTCGAAGCAAAAATCGGTTGACACGCATTCGATATTCAGGTGCTTCGCGACGCGGCGAGCAACCTTTTGGTCGTCGTCAAACGGCGGGTACTTGCCGCCCCACGCGTTGTAGTGCCAATCGATCGCGATCAGCGGTGCCGTCGTCGGTCGCCGATCGATAACGAACGTTGGACCATAGTCGCGGACCCACGCGTCGTTGGTTGTGATATCGATTAAGTGAATGTTTGGATCAACCGGCCTGAACGCCTGTTCGGCTTGCTTCCATGCGGAACCACCGCAAAGAATCGACACGCGTTGGTGCCGAGCGATCATTCTCGCAAGAACCACGAACTCGCGCTGGGCTTGCGCAAGATTGTGCTGCCACGTGTCCGTGTTATGCGGCCACGCCAGCCAAGTCCCCGCTTGCGCGTGCCACTCGGAAGGCATTCGGTAGGAGTTTGCGCCAGTCATCGCATCATCCACGGACGGAATTTTACTCATCCAGAAATCGTTTCGTTAGTCCACCATACGCATCAATTCGACGGTCGCGTAAAAACGGCCAGTGTGTCCGAGCGGTTTCGATCAGTGACCGATCGCACTCGGCCAGCAACGTTGCCTCGACGTCGTCCGGAGCCGTCGTCATGACATTGCCGTACGGGTCGCACACGAAGGAGTTCCCCCAGAACTCAATGTTAGTTTCCGTTCCAACTCGGTTGGGGGCGACGACGAATAGGCCGTTCGCGATGGCGTGCGAGCGCATCATCGTTTCCCAGGCGTTGACTTGGCTCTCTCCCAATTCCTTCTTTTCTGCCGCCTGCCAGCCGATGGCCGTCGGGTAAACCAAGAAGTCCGCGCCGGCTAACGCGGTCAGTCGAGCGGCTTCGGGGAACCACTGGTCCCAGCAGATGCAGACGCCGATCTTGCCGACCGAGGTTGGGATCGCTTTGAAACCCTGGTCGCCCGGGGTGAAGAAGAACTTCTCGTAAAAGAACGGGTCGTCGGGGATGTGCATCTTGCGATACGTTCCCGCTAGCGATCCGTCCGAATCAAACACCACCGCGGTGTTATGAAAAACGCCCGCGGCACGTCGTTCGAACAAACCTCCGACGATGACGACGCGATGTTTGGCCGCGGCGGCAGACAGAGCGTCGGTGGTTCGTCCAGGAATCGATTCGGCTAGGGAGAACTGGCGGTGATCCTCAGATTGGCAAAAGTACAGGCTGGCAAACAGTTCTTGCAAGCAGATGAGTTGGGCTCCTTGGTTCGCGGCATCCGAAATCGCGGATAAGGCGCGAGCCAAGTTGTCGTCTGCATTGGCCGTGCAACGCATCTGCACAGCTGCGACAGTCACAAAAGGAGAAGGTTGGCTCATCGCGATTGGATTTCCTCAAAATGTCTACAAACCAAAATCAATAAGCCGCGTTCAATCCCGTGCCGCAGGGTTGCTGGTCGAAATGCGACAGTGGTCTCAGGGCCAGGACTAAATAAAACAAGCCACTGGCGGTTCCACTGTGGTAAGCATTGACGCGACATGCTTGCTGTGTGCTTTCGCCAACCATTTTTCTCTTGCCCGACCGCTAAGCCGCTCGCTGCGACTAGACGACGCGGGCCAAATTGCTACTCTTACGCTACAGCTTCGGGCGATTCGTTGCATTGCCCCGAACCTTTTTTCCGACATGTTGTGACGAGTGCCATGAAAAAACCACGCTACGGATTGTTCGTTACCGGAACTGACACCGAGGTCGGTAAGACATGGGTGGCGACGATGATTGTAAAGTGTCTGGCGCGAGCCGGGCATCGGGTGGGTGTCTACAAACCGGTCGCCAGCGATTGTATTTCAGACGGTCAGAACTTGGTCGCCGAAGACGCCCTAGCGCTCTGGGAGGCCGCCGGTCGTCCGCTCAGTTTAGATGCTGTTTGCCCGCAGAAATTTGAGGCTCCACTGGCTCCGCATTTGGCTGCTCGGCAGCAGGGGCGAGAGATTGACGCGGCGTTGCTGCGAACCGGTATCGAGGCATGGGCGGATGAGTGCGATGTGATCGTCGTCGAAGGAGCCGGTGGATTGATGTCGCCAGTCAGTGATGACGAATTCGTGGCCGACATCGCTTCCGACCTCGGGTACCCATTGGTTGTGGTCGCTCCGAATGTGTTGGGCGTGATCAACCAGTCGTTGCAAACGCTGATCACCGCAGCCTGTTTTCGAGATGGCCTGCCGGTCGCAGGATTGGTACTTAACGATACGCAAATTTTGGATGGCGACGTCAGCATCGACAGCAATCTCGACGAGATCGCAAGTCGAACCGAAACGCCTGTTCTCGGGCGAGTGAAATACGAGGTCGATACGTTGAACTGCGAGGTCGACTGGATGGCACTCGCAGGT
>CAZLFF010000002.1:0-36673 GCA_964558755.1 uncultured Pirellulaceae bacterium | reverse complement strand
CTGGATGAATTACGGGCAACCCGTTGCGGGCAACCCGTTGCGGGCAGTCACTCGTGGGCAATGAATTCGTCGGTGGCTCGGTTGTGCGTTTTGGTTTCATCGGGAATGATGGAATCCGATCACTGAGCCTTGATTTCTCCGACGTGAGCCATGACTGCTTCCTTTAAAATTGATCCCGCTGTTCTGCCAATGCTACGCTGCCCCGTGATGCAGTCGGAACTCACCGTTGCTGAAAGCGGATTGGTTGCGAAAGCAAATGCACTGATCGCTGCGGACAAGCTAGTGGATCGCTTGGGTCAGCCGGTGCCGGGCCCGCTGGATGGGGCGTTGATTAACGCGGACCAATCTCTGTTACTGCCTACTCGTGGCGGCATCGTGGTGATGTTGGAAGATCGATTGATCCCAATGGCTCAGCTGACAAGCGACGAAACCGATTAACCGCGAGGGGGCGTAGCGATGAGCGACGAGAAAACGATCTTCAAGAAGATTATCGACAAAGAAATCCCGGCGGACATCGTCTACGAGGACGATCTTTGCCTTGCGTTTCACGACGTCGCGCCGGCCGCGCCGACGCATGTGTTGGTGATTCCCAAACAGGAAGTCGTCAATGTCGCGGGGCTTCAACCCAGCGATGCCGCGCTGGCCGGACATCTGCTGCTGACCGCCGGCAAGGTCGCGCGGCAGTTGGGCATCGAGAAGGGTGGCTACCGCGTGGTCGCCAACGTTGGCAAAGACGGTGGCCAATCGGTTGACCACCTGCACCTACATATTTTGGCCGGACGTCAGTTGAGCTGGCCGCCGGGGTAAGTGGCTAGACCGCCCGTAGCTTAGACCACCATCGGAGCTATCGGCGGATCCGCTGCACCTGAGGATCTGAGCGACGCTTGGCCGAACGAGTCACTGGGTCGGTCGCCGGTCGATGGACGATTCGAGTTCCTGTGCCGATGCTGGCTGATTGACAGCGAGAACAATTGCCGGTCGCACAGCCGGAACAGCCGCCGGTGCTGACGGATTCTTCGTAGTAGCCATCGCTGATGACTTCTCCACCGCACGAGCCGCAGTCGCACGGAGCCGATGATTCGGCACCGCTACAGGATCGTGATCCGTACAGGTTTCCGAACAACGCACCCGGCTGCCAGCAGAACGGGCGAGCCTTGGTCGCACCGCCGACCCACTGATCACCGGAGCACGGATCGGAGCAATCGGGTGGCGTGCTAATCCACTCACCAAAGTACGTTTCACCACAACCGCCGCCACAGATCATCTGACGTTTGAGCTGCCGTAGTCCGCTCAGCGGGCCGCCGACCATCTGCTGTTGCATCCCCAGCCCATCGCAGTCATTGCAACCAATGCCCGCATCGCAGCCGACTCCACAGCCCATGGGACCGCAGCAGCCGACCGAAAAGATAGCCGCCGCAACGACGGCGACAGCGAGAGTTTGAGTGAATACTTGGAAAAGTTGGCGGGCCATGGGACATCGCTCCTGCGAAATCGACGACTAGTAAATCAAGGTTCCGGCGGACAGATCCGGCGCGAGATCGCCCATTGGCGAGCGCTCGCGTGACAAATCTATCGGCCGCGAAAGCCGCCGCAGTCCAAACAATCGGCTCAATTGTTAAACTTTATCCGCAGCCGCGCGGACGCCTGCTGGATCTGTCTGGTCTTTGCTGCCAAATGCCGGGGCTGAAGAGATTTACCTTCATCTAAATTCCTCCATTGCCATTTCAACAATGCGAAACGCCCTAATTCTGCACCGCCAAAGAGGTCATATTTTCCTTGTGCTGGCTGCCTTGATTTCATTGCTATCGGGTTGCCAAGACCCACAGCGCGCGCCGTTGGTTGGGACTTGGACGCTGGCCTCGCCCGAGCGGATGGCGAAGCGGATTGATCAAGATGCCGCTGCCGTCGCGAGCGTCGATGATCGTACTGACAGCAGCGCCGATAGCGTTTCTGCCTCCAAGATGGTGCTGTCATTTTCTGGTAACGGCCAGTTTCAGACTCAGACGGCGATGGGCAGCGTCAATCGTCAGAAAAACGGGACTTGGAGCGTTATCTCGTTTGATGAAACGGCCCGAAAAATGACGATAAGCTGCACAGTCGGTCTTCAAGTTACCGAGCATGCTGTCGAACTGATTGATGATGATTCGATCCGATTGGTCCCGCCAAATCTGGCGGGTCTGTCAACGAAGCTTCGGTTCGAAAGACAATCAGCACGGTGATTGACTGCTGCGACCGATCATCGTTTTGCACCGCGCGTGCCAAACGGAAACATCAACGGCTTAGCCAAATCACATAGCCCCGACGGTACTCGACCCGCATGGATGCGGAAGCTGTTGGGGGAGGAAAAAGGAAGTTCCCATGTTGCGTTCCACGCGATCGTTCGTCCGCACAAAAAGTTCACTCGCGCTAGTCGCTGCTGGTTTGACCGTGGCGGTTGGCTGCGGTTCGCCCGCGACAAGCGTTTCGATTGACAGCGACGCCAGCGAACAGGCGGCTGAAGCGAGCATCGCCGTTGTGTCCGCCCCCGAAGTCGCTCAGCCACTGGATCAGCTGCTGGTCGGCACGTGGCTTGGCCAAGCGGTTCTGGATGAGGGTGTCTTGGAGAGGAAGCTGGAGGGCAAGCCCGAAGCCTTGCAGGAACGAATGGTTGTCCACGCTGAGAACTTTCTCTCCACCGAAATGGCGATGGAATTTCATAGTGACGGGACGGTAGAAAGCGAAGTCGAAATGACTCCGGTGGGCCAACGGGCGATCCGTGACGCCACGGTTGGTCAGTGGCGAGTCACTCAGATCGATGCCGATCGTTTAGCCGTGGAAACGGCCGAGCTCGGACCCGACGGGTCGGCGAACATCACCAAGCGAACGTTCCGCTTCTATCCCGACCGGAACGCGTTTGTGATGACGGTTCCCGTTTCGGGCGACCTCGAGGGTTGTGACGCGATGATCATCTTCGAACGCCAATCGGCCATCGCCAACGTGGCTCAACAGCCAGCGGCAACGCAACGCAAGTAGTCTTTCGTAATCGCAATCCAAACGGTGCTGGGGCCGGCAACAGGATCCCGCAATCTAAGTCACTTTGGCGAGCGAGGGACAAACTGTCGTAAAACCCGGGGCTCGCCAACACTTCGGGTCGAGAAAGTAAGTTTTCAGGGGCTCGCGCGTCGCCGTCTATCAGTGATGTGGTTGCTTGAGAATAATGGAGCGTTCCCCAATACCGAGAACGCTCGATGAACTTGTCTGAACCAGAATACGACGACGATCAACCGCTGCTAACGCCGCCCTTGTTGTTGCGCAGTTTCCTGAACGTGGCGTCGGGGTACGCGATCTATTACATTTCGCTACTTGGGGTTGGTGTCGGGATGGCTGCAGCGTTTTTTCCGGCTACTTTCGAGGCGATCACAGGCGACCCAGATATTTTGAGTGCGCGGCTGGCTGAAGATCCTTCCAGCATCGCGCCCGCAGGTTTGTTGGCGGCCGTGATCATAACGCAAACCATTTTATGCGTTGGCATTGGTTGGTTGGTCGCTCGCCTCGCTCCGATTGCTCCGTACCACCACGGAGGCATTCTGGCAGCCATCATTTTCTTCGGGCACTTTCAGCAAGCGATTGGTGGCTTGGATTCAATGCGAGGCGTGAGCGTTGCCTTGATGATCCTGATGCCTCTCGCGATCGTTTACGGCAGCCGTCGCTATCGTGCGGGCGATTCCAACGCTGACGAGGGTGGTTTGAACCGATGAACGTGCGCTTGCTCTCAAAATTGATGGGCGTGTTGGCTCTACTGATCGGCGTGTTCATGCTGTTCAGCTTGGTCTGGGGCGATCCCGACGTGGGCTTCCACACCGATCCGGCGGTCAGTCACAGTCGCCTAGAAAGCGAAGGCATTCGTGGCTTGCTTTATAGCTCGGTCATCTGTTGGGTGCTCGGCGGCGCGATGATCTGGTGGGGACGCGAGGCGGACAACAAAATCTATCGCAAAGAAGCCTTGGCCGTGGTGGGGCTTAGTTGGGTTTTGGCGACGGTCCTCGGTGCGTTGCCTTACGTGCTTAGCGGGACCAGTCGCGGCCCCTCGGTTCGTGTGTTCGACACGGGTCAAACGGTGCTCGTGTCTGCGCCGCGAATCAAGTTTTGGAACCATTGGGACAAAGTGGAGGGCTTGTCGGACGAACAGTTTGCAGTCATCCGCGCTGTCGCTGGCCAATCGGCACGAGGGATCTCAACTGCCGAGCTTGTGCAGCAAACGGGCGTTGCGGATGTCGATGCGATTTACGACTCCTTGCAGCAGAACGATCAGTTGGGCAAATGGCTGATCGCCCCGGGAGACGATCCGGCGGCTCCAGCTGATCGGGCCTCGCGATATCGGTTGCGGTGGGTGCCGATGGGGATGATCGATTCGATGTTCGAGGCTCAGTCGGGATTCAGCACCACTGGGGCAACGGTGCTGTGCGACCTAGAAGATCCGTACTTGGTGCCGCACTGCATTTTGTTTTGGCGAGCGAGCACGCATTTCTTGGGCGGACTGGGCATCATCGTCTTGTTCGTCGTCTTGCTGGGCCACGGCAGCAGCGGCAAAGCGTTGATGCGCGCCGAGATGCCGGGTCCAACCCAAGACGCGTCCACCGCGCGGATGCAGCATACGGCTTGGTTGTTCGCAGCCGTTTATGCGGGTTTGAATCTTGTGCTGGCGGTCATTTTGAAGCTGATGGGGATGTCACTGTTCGACGCGATTTGTCACTCGTTCGCGACGATGGCCACTGGCGGCTTCAGCACGTACAACGCGAGCCTTGGGCATTTCAACCAGGCGGGCTTGAACGGTCAAGCGATCGAGTACGTTGTCATCGTGTTCATGTTTCTGGCCGGCGCGAATTTCACGCTGCTGTTAATGACGTTCATGGGCGACCCGCTGAAGCTGCTGCGGGACATCGAGTTCCGGACGTACGCGGGAATCATCGTGGTTGTTTCCGCGGTGATCATTGCGTCAGGCTTGTTCAATGGGAACGATGATTTTGCGTCGCTAGAGAAAGCGTTTCGCAACGGGGTATTCCAAGTGGTTTCGGTCGTTACAACGACAGGGTATGGGACGGCCGATTTTGACCAGTGGAATCATTTGTCTCGTGGTTTGCTGCTGGCATTGATGTTCGTTGGCGGCTGTGCGGGAAGCACCGGTGGCGGCATGAAAGTGGTTCGTCATATTTTGTTCGTAAAGATTTTAGGCTTGGAAGCAGAGAGTGCGTTCAACCCGAAAGCCGTTAGGTTGCTCAAGTTTGGTGGGAAGCCAGCGGAGGACCAAACGCTTCGACATTCGATTTTGGTTTACTTCTCGTTAGTCGTTTTCCTGTTTCTTGTTGGGTTTCTGTTTGTCCTGTCCGTCGAACCCAGCACGACGTGGGGCGTCGATACGGACAATAAGATCATTGACACCGCCAGCGCCGTGGCCTCGACATTAAACAACATCGGCCCGGGACTCGGCATTGTCGGAGCGACGCAGAACTACGCAAACTTTGGCTTGCCAACCAAAACGCTATTCATCTGGTTGATGATGCTCGGAAGGCTCGAGATCCTTCCGATTCTGGTGCTGTTTGTACCGAGGTTCTGGCGCGATCCGTAAGCAGTCGGCTTTGAAGGTCTGCTTCCCGATCGTGCCCGCGAGGCGAGTAGACGTTGCTGCTCTTTTTCATATCGCGAAAACACCCGAGTCGATTATGAATCAAAAATCTGCCGAGTCGATGGAAACCAGTTTGGCCTTTGTCGACCATGGCGAGGGCCCGGTGCTGTTGTTGGTCCACGGATTCCCGCTCGACCACACGATGTGGCAGTTTCAGATCGATGAACTGTCGGACGCGTTCCGAGTCATCGCGGTAGATTTGCCCGGGTTCGGCGGCAGCGAGCCACTCGATTCCTCAGAATCGGATACCTCTATCCGAGACTATGCCGACGCGTTGAACTCGCTTCTGGACCAGTTGGGCATCGACGAGCCCATTACGTTCTGCGGACTGTCGATGGGCGGTTACATCGGCTGGCAATTTTTGCAGCACCATCGCAACCGCGTGAGCGCGCTGATCGCCTGTGACACTCGAGCGGCCGCCGACGATGAAAAAACTGCTCGCGGCAGACGCCTGATGGCCGCGCATATCGCGACCGATGGTTCGGCTTCGATTGCGCCCGGCATGGCGTCAAAAATTTGCGGTGCGACGACCGCCGAGCGACAACCAGAGATCATCCAGTGGTCCGTGGATACGATTTCGGCCACCGACCCGCAATCGATCGCGACCGGACAATTGGCGATGGCAGATCGGCCAGACGCGACCGAGTGGCTAACGCAGATCGATGTTCCCGCGTTGCTGATTGTTGGGCAAGAGGATCAGATCACGCCGCCGGCAGAAATGCGGGCGATGGCGGATCGGATTCCCGGCAGCAAATTCGTTGAAATTCCGCACGCCGGTCATCTGACGCCGATGGAAAACTCGGTCGCGTTCAACGAAGCAGTGCGAGCGTTCTTGCGATCGGTGTGAAAGCGGGGCAGCAAAGGACGCTGAGCGGCCCGCTAGACGATTGAGAACTGCGAATTACACTTCACAATTGCACACGTATCGGGAAACGTGTGAAACGAGCGAATCTTCACGTGCTTGCGAAACGATTGGACGTTGATATAGCTGATCGCTCCGAACGCCAAACGCCCGTTCGAGTCGAACCGGTGGACTAACCCTTCGGTTTCGATTCGTTCGTCCAATTGTTGGGCGATCGTGACGAAGGTGGCGGGTGAGACGGTTTCCATTTGCACCTCGCTGGTGTATGCGATTTGCTCGCCGAGCGTTACCTGTTCAGTTCGTGGTGCATCAACGGCGTGCGAAACGAGCGTGCGGCTAGCCGGCAGCGGATGGTGCAGCGAAGCGTTAACCTCGGACAGCGTATGGTGTTGGTGTTGGAAGGTCAGCAGGTGGCCGTCCGTCGTGATATTCACCGACAGTCGATAGAGGTCACGATCAAATGATCGGCTGGCGCAGATTTGAAATAGCTCTGGATGCAGCGGACGTGCAAACAGATGAAAATTCAAATCGGTTATTTTGGGCCGAGCGGATAACACGTGACTGGTCTAAAACTGAAATCAATAAAGAAACGGAATCGAAAATTGAACGCTTGGTCGTTTGTCGTTGCGGACGTCGATGGTCGCGACAAAGAATCATACGTCGCGAGCACGAGTGAACGTGATAAAAAACGTCTGGTTTCGTTATCGTCATTGCCGCCCATCCAAGTTGACGCGGTGTCCGAAAGTTCGAGCATTATAGGTTCGTTCGCAACGCGTCCAAACCGAAATTTTTTGTCCCAAAATTTGCTCAAATAAACGTTGACAAATGCCGCTACGATTCGAACGCAAATCGAAACGAGAAAACGCGACAAAAAATGTCCGCTTTTACAATTGCGTCAGCAGGTCGTAAATGACGTGCGATCCGACAGCAATTCCGAAGCCACGAAATAAAAATAAATTGCAGAAAACGATGCTGGCACCAAAGCGAAAAAGAAAACTAGAAATCTCAAAATTTTCTCCTGCCGGATTGAAGACCGAGTAGTGCAAACAAGCAAAAACGAAGCTGCAAACAAGCATGCCCAGCACGACACTTATTCGCCGGCTGCTTAGCAACCACGTTGCCCAAGTGATGATCGGCACGAGCAGCAGGACACGGAAGATTAGTTCCTCATAGATACCGCTTCCCAGCAGGCTGAGGTTGATCGCGAACTGGTCAACGCTTTCTACGGTCGTTGCCGTTAATGGCGCGTTGGGAAATGAAACGGTCGCGAGGGTGTAACAGGCACTCGCGGCCCAAAACAAGATCGTTCCTAGCACCGCGGACTCTAAAATTATCCCCGCCAGCACAAGCGGATTGATGCTCCAGCGGTCGGCTTTTTGATGGTGCCACGTAATGAGTGTGGCCGTGACGATGATTGGCAGGATCGCGACTTGGCCAAATCCCATCACCGCGAACAAACCACTGGCCCATTGATCCACTCCCGTACGAATGGCGTCGGCACCTAGCAGAATCGAACCTAGCTCGTACAGCAGCACCAGCGGCAAGACGAAGGCAAGGCACACGATCGGCCTGCGGGTTTGTTTGTGATACGCGAGGGATCGCGAGCCTGGTCGTGAGTACGTTTTGCGGGGCGTGATTCGGTCCCTGCGTCGATTACCCTTGGTCGCCAAGACATCGGCAATGGAGGCGCGGCTAGACGCGGCGTCTGTTGGAGCCGTTGCGTCCTTTTGAGCTTGTTTGCGGCGATCGTGTGGAAGACGTTTCATGGGGACGCCACTCTACTGAGATCGCACCATCCGACCAAGCTCGAATTGCTATCGACGATTGCAGACTGAAGCCCAATCGATCGGTGCTTGCCCCAATTTTATCAAGGCCGCGTTGGACTTGGAAAACGGGCGACTGCCGAAGAAACCGCGATGCGCCGACAGCGGTGAGGGGTGGGGTGCCGTCAGCACCGTGTGTCGTCCGTCGATCAAATCAGCTTTCGCTTGCGCCGGTTTTCCCCACAGGATAAACACCACCGGTTGGCTTCGCGCGCTTAGCTGGCGGATCACTTCGTCGGTAAACGTTTCCCAGCCTCGTTTGCGGTGCGAGTTTGCTTCTGCTTGGCGGACAGTCAGCACCGTGTTGAGCAAAAACACACCCTGCCGCGCCCATGATTCTAGGTCCGTCGTCGCTGGCGCTGCGCAGCCGAGGTCTGTTTGCAGTTCTTTGAAAATGTTTCGCAGCGAGGGCGGGTACTTGGCATCAACTGCGTTCTTGGAAACAGAAAAACTAAGCCCATGAGCTTGCCCTGGACCGTGGTACGGATCTTGGCCAAGGATGACAACCTTTACATCTTCGTAATCGGTCAACCGAAACGCGTTGAAGACATCCGCGGCGGGAGGGAAAACGGCGTGTTGTTCGCGCTCGGCTTCCAGAAACGCGTGTAGCTTTTGGAAATCTTCGGCTCGCAACGGATCGCGTAACGCCTCAGTCCATGTCGATTCAGTTGGCCAGTCAGGCAGAGACAACATCATTTGGCCAGCGAATAAAAAATAGTTCTTGCGCCGTCACGGCACCTGCTTACGAGAAAAAATGCTGCACGAAACATCACGACGACAATCTAACTGGCCGATACAGCCGCCTCGCTTAGTCGGTAGTCGATCAAGTGCATTTCGACGCTCCGGCGGCCGCGGAATTCGTTGATGACCGGTCGGAAAGCGATGTCGAACAGCGTTTCTGTGCAAGACAACGCCTCGGCCCATTCCCCCTTGCCGAATGCGACGGCACGGATCTTGGCCGAGTCCTGTTCTAGTTGAACGGACAGATGACGATCATCGGCTCCCATCGTTTTGGCGGGCGCGGAAAGACGAACGCCGGTCGCACACAGCACGGGTCGCGGGTTTGCGGCGCCGAAGGGAGCGAGTCGCTCGAGGTCTTCCATCATGTTGAGTGTCAGCTGGCCGACGAAGGCTTCGGCGTCGATGTCCAAGTCGGGAACCATTTCGCTGACGCTGGTTTGTTCGACCACCTGCTGACAGAACTCTTCGCGAAAGGCATCGATCTGATCGATGTCGAGCGTGATACCTGCCGCAGCGGCGTGGCCACCAAACTGGACCAAATGATCGGTGCACTGGCCCAACGCGGCGTGCAAGTTGACTCCGCAGGACGTGCGACAAGAACCCGTCGCCGGACGATTGCCTAGCGGGTCGGTGGAGATCACGATCACCGGTCGGTGATGCTGCTCGGCCAATCGCCCCGCCACGATCCCGATGACGCCCAAGTGCCAGTCCGCGCCGGACAAGACGAGGGCCGGTTCTGTTTCGGGGTCGTAGTTTTCTTTGATCTGTTTATTGGCCGCGCGGAGGATTTTACGTTCGATACTGTCCCGGTTCTTGTTCAGCTGATCGATGTAAGTGGCCAGCGCGACGGCTCGTTCTTCGTCCTCGCACGTGAGTAGTTCGACGCCCAACTGAGCCTGGCCCAACCGTCCAGCGGCATTGAGGCGCGGCCCAAGAAAGAAAGCAAGGTCTTCGGCTGCGACTTTGGGTTTGGCATCGATCTTGGCCAATTTCATTAGCTCTTTCAGGCCCGGGTTGGCGAACTGACGCAGGCAATTCAAGCCGTGATGCACAATGATTCGGTTCTCGTCCAGTAGCGGCACGACATCGGCGACGGTGCCGATCGCGGCCAGTGAGCAAGCGGCAAACAAATAGTTGCGTAGTTTTTCGGGTAGTTTCTGCGAACCATGATGGGCTTGGCACAACGCCCAAGCCAGTTTGAATGCGACGCCGGCACCGCAGAGTCCCGCGAAGGGGTAGTCTGTGTCGGGCAAGCCCGGATGCACTATCGCGTCCGCGTCGGGAAGTTCTGGGCCGGGCAAGTGGTGGTCGGTTACGACGATGGGAACACCCAGTTCTTTCGCTTTCGCGACCTGTTCAACACTGGTGATTCCGCAGTCGACGGTTACAATCAGCTGAGCACCGCGTTCATGCAATTTCTGGATCGCTTCGCAGTTCAGCCCGTACCCGTCGCTCAGTCGGTTGGGAACGAAGTAGGAAACATCGCCGCCCAGCAAGGTCATGCCGCGGTAAAGGATCGCGGTCGAAGTCATCCCGTCCGCGTCGTAGTCACCGTAGATGAAGATTTTTTGGTTCGAACGAATCGCGTTCAAGATAATCTCTACGGCGGCGGGCACGCCCGGCAAGTCTTGAGGCGGACGCAGGCCGGTCATCTTCATGTCCAGAAACGACGTGACCTCATCCGGACGCGTAATCCCCCGCAACGCAAGGATCTGAGCGATCACGGGCGAGACGGCGGACGTTTGTTCAATCGATTCGACTAGCTGAGCATCGTGCGCCTTAATCGTCCATCGCATTGCCATCGCGTGTTTCCGTTTCGAGTCTGTTTTGATCAATGGCTATCGTAAGAACGTTGGGCCAGTTTTCAACCTGTACCCGCGATCGTGCCGCAGGGAGCGGATCCCGCTGGCCTAAGTTGCTTGCGTTCCTTGACAAATGCGGTAACCTGCAGTTTCGGAATCCAAGCTTCCCTAACCAAAGAAGATAGCCATGGACGATCAAAACCCTTACGCTGCTCCGCTGACGACCGAAGCTCCGCTTGCATCAGGATCGGAAGGCGGCAGCCAGCTGGCCGGACGAGGCACGCGTTTAGTCGCCAAAATTCTTGACAGCCTGATTGTCTCGGTCGTGAACGTCCCAATGATGTTTTTAACCGGTTACTTTCAACGAGCGATGGAACAGCAAGTTGGACTGATCGAAGTGATTCTTTATTCGCTGATCGGGCTGGTGGTCTACTACTTGATTAACGGTTATCTGCTGGCGACCAAGGGGCAGACGGTTGGCAAGTTGCTAATGGGCATTCGGATTGAGGACGCCGCAACCGGGCAGCTGATTCCGATGGGTCGGATGGTCGGTCTGCGCGACCTGCCGATCATGCTCGCGTCCATGATTCCGGTGATTGGCGGCATTGTCGGTTTGGTAGACGGCGGTTTGATTTTTCGCCAAAACCATCGCTGTCTGCATGACGATCTGGCAAAGACTAAGGTTGTTACGGTTCGGTAGTTGGGTTCAGCGGGCTCAGTCCATCAATGAACAAAGCCGCTCAACAAGAGCGGCTTTGCTGCGAGATTCCATCGGCGCCAAGCCATGCTGCCTAGGCCGATAGAAGAAGTTTCAATAGAAAACGCGGGTTGAAGACTATTCCGTCGCGGTGGTTTTTTGCGTGGCTAGTTTCAGCATTTGCATGGTGCTCGCGTCGTCGGAATTGGCTTGAGCTAGGCGTTTGAGATACGGCAGCGCGTCTTTGTATTTCTTTTGTTCCATGTAGATGTGAGCCAAACCGTGAGTCGCAGCCGTGACTCCTCCGGCCTGCTCATCCAGTTTCTTCCACGCCTCGATAGCTCCGTTGGTGTCGCCCGACTCTTTTAGGCACCGAGCGACCCCGTTTAGTGCTCCCCCGTGGTTGGGCGTGTTTTCAAGCATTGACTCGAACAGCGGCTTCGCCTCGGTGTGCTTGCCTTGGTTGAGCAGTGAGAAAGCCAAGCCATTGGTGGCGGGCTGATTGTTGCCGTCGTGTTTCAAGACGTCACGGAATGCCAATTCGGCCGGGCGATTTTTCCCTTGACGAAAAAAGTTCCAGCCACGCTGCAACATGTCTGCGCGTTTGATTGCGAGCGCGTCTGGCTCTTCGGCGGCACTGGTTGTTTGCAGAGGGGCCAATTGTCGACGCATTTCTGCGCTGAGGGATTTGGCTTCGATCGTTTTGGCGAACTGCTGTAGTTCAGCCGCGTTGTACTGACCAGTTGCTTCTAGTTTCGCTAAGTACTTGGCCGCTTTGTCGAACTTCTCCTGGTACAAATACAAACGCACGAGCCCATGCCAGGCGGCCGACGCATTCTTGGCCCTTAGAAAGTGTTTTTCTGCCTCTTTCAGTTGGCCGGTGAGTAAGAAAATTTGTCCCAAGCCGTTGAGTGCCGCGCCATGGTTGGGGGTGAGCTTTAAGCATCTTTCGAATGACTTGATTGCGTCTTCGCGTTCGCCAAGATTGAAATGGGACCACCCGAGTCCGCTCCAGCCATTGTCGAGCTGCGGGTCAAGTTTCACGGCTGCAGAAAACTGTTCTTTCGCGTCCTCGAAATTTCGTGACTGCCACAGTTGCCAGCCAGTGGCGGCTAGGCTTGATGCTTGCTCTGCTTTTTCCAGTTGAGACAAGGCCGAAGCCGGTTCGTCGTCTGTAGTGTTGGGACCGCTCGCCAAAAAAACTACCGCTAAGAGTATCGCCGTCATGGTTGCCATCAGAATTCCTCCCGCAAATGCAACTTTTCGGCGTCGCTGTTTTTGATCGCGTTGCAGCGACGCACAAAGTAACGGGTCGATCGAATGAATCGCCCGATCCAACGCGGCTTCTTCTGACGGTCGGGGTTGGTTTGGTTCAGCTTGCATGGTTCCCCGCCGTTTCTTCATCTCGCTTGTATCATTTTCAAAATCTGGGCAGCACTTTGTTGGTCTTTCCGTTTCGTCCGACCTTTGCCTGTGCTGCTATCGTCGTTTTTGATTTCCTGTTGCAGATGTTCAATGACCTTGTCCAAGCGGCTGCGAACGGTCGGATAAGACACGCCCGCTTGCGCAGCGATCTCCTTGAGGCTTCCCCCGGCCAGCACGAACAGTTCGATAAACCGTTGATGTTCCAGTGGCAATCGCGCCAGTGGTCGATCGCTGAACTCCGCGTCAATGGCGACCTTGCAGGACGAGCATGACATCTGCGTGGTTTGCATCGCGGTGGCGCAGTACGGACAAGCGTTATCGATGGGGAGTGATCGCATGGCAGCATGGTAAATAAAGTTAAATAAATGTCAATAATAACTTAATAATAATGGATGATGTTTGCTTGCAATGTTGATATTTCTAATTTTACGCACGAAAAAAGGCTCGCGAATCATCGCGAGCCTTTCAAAATTCATTGTCGTAGGTCGATCGGCGTTTGCCGAGCGCGTGCCTTATTTTTTCTTTTCGTTGTGAATGGTACGGCGTCGCAGTCGAGGCGAGTACTTTTTCAGCTTTAGTTTTTCACCACCCGATTTGCGGCGGATGGTGTAGTTGTAATCGCCGGTTTCTTCACAGACGAGATGAACGATTTCTAGTTTTTTCTTGCTTTTTGCCATGGGAAAACTCGATTTTGATGGCCTGCGACCGCCGGGTTAACTTGTTTGAGCCCCAAATAATAGCAAAGGGCTGGCTAACGCAAAAGCCGCAAATCGGGCCGACCCGTGACATTGGGGGCTTTTCGGCCGCGGGCAGGGCAGCGAGACGCTGTCATGGCTGGCCGCAAAGACGGGCTTGGTTGATAGGCCCCGCCACCTTGACAGTCGTTTCACCGTGCCGGGCGTTAGTTACCCGAGATATCGGCACTCGTGGTGTCCGTCTTGCTCTCATTTTCTGTCGGCAGCCACTTTGATAGCGGTGAAGGGCGGCCGTAGTAGAAACCCTGCCCAAGCTGGAAGCCCATTTGGACGAGCGTCTCGTGGCACTCGCGGGTTTCGACACCCTCAGCCAGGGTCTGAATGCCCAAATTGTTGACTAGATCAGCGAATAGAGCGACGAGTTCTTGTCGACTGGCGGGTGCATTTTCGATGTTTTTCGTCAGTTTCATGTCGAACTTTAGGTAGTCGGGACGCACTTCACCCAGTTCGACCAGTCGGGCTCGGCCCACGCCGAAATCATCAAACGCCAGTTTGATATCGAGGTCGTTCAGAATTGCCTGCAGTTCGGTCATCATCGCCATGTTGGTCGATGCACCCTCGTGAATTTCGAGTGTGATTACCTGCTCAGGAGCCGCCTCACGTAGTTCCGACAGCGACTGATATAGCTCAGGGCGATCAAGCTCTTTGGGGTGAGTGTTCACGAACAGATTCGTAGAAGGACCAAAGGCCATCCCAATCTCGACACCCCGCATGCGGAACGCCTCGCTAAGTTGGGATTCAAGATTTAGCTGTGATGCGGCTGCGAACATTTCGTAGGGCGACTGCAAACCAAACAAACGGCTGCGTCCAAGAACTTCGTAGCCAATTCGCTCTTGGTTCTCAAGTGTGACGATCGGTTGGAAGTGTGGATACAGTCCGCCGTCGCTAATCAGTCGTTCAAACTGGATCAGGGCTAACGCTTGGTCACACGAGTCCTCGACGATCGTGCTGGAGACCGTATTGCCACCCTGTTGGTAGCCAACGCGGAATACCAACGTTGCCAAATGGATCAGGTCGTTCTCTTGGAGTGTGATTTCACCGACCAACGGTTCGCCGTTAACGAACGTACCGTTCGTGCTGCCCAGCTCGCGAATAATCAACGTCTCGTCTGGACCGGCAACAATTTCCGCATGATCTTTCGAGATACAGCCCAGCGGTAAACACATTACGGCGTCCTTGCGGCGGCCGATCGAGAACGGCAACGTGTGGATATCGAACTGTCGGGTTGGTTCGGTTTCGCTAACTTGCCCGGAAAGGAACCACGTCCCTGCGGACTGCGCATTGCCACGGCCTCCGGCGGACGGGCGGTTAGTCAGAGGACGAGGCAAGGCGATTGGCGCGTTGGGAGCGATAGGCGAATTGAGATCATTCATGATCGGATAACAACACAGTTGGGGTAGTGTCTGAGTGGCTCTTTTGGGGCGGTCGTGCGCTCGCCGGGAACCCGGCTTGGAAGCGTCATTGCCCAATACTGGACAAGGTTATGTAGCTTCCGCAGTGGCCGGAGCGGTTTCAATTCTCAAATTTGAGGGTTCCCTCGGGCGCGATCATGTGGATTGTTCGGGTAGATCGGGTCAGGCAGGCTACGACGATGAAGCCGCATCGCCAAAGGCAACACTTGCGCCGGCATCAGCGTGTGAAGAGGGTAAGTGCCCTAGAAAATGCCGATTAAAAATCGAACCGGCTGAGAAGCTGGCCCTGATTGCTCTGCACGCCTGTTTTGTATCGAACCGCTGTCCATGTCCAACGCACCCGGAGCCTCGATCGAACGCAGTAGCCTGTTGGCTACGATCATGGCGGACGAGGCCTATCGTCCGTCCGAGCCAACGTCGTTGCGCGAGACAGGTATCCCGCTTTCGGTCAATGAATCCCTATTGCTGAAGCGGTTGGCGGTGGTTGGAAGCTCGAGCGGGCGGCAGCTGGCTAATGATATTTGCCTGCCGTTTGCGGCCCTTGAGCCTCTCTTGCAACAGTTGCGATCGCGCCAAGCGATCGTCCACAACGGTTCGGCTCCCCTCAATGACTACAACTATGTACTGACCGAATCGGGTCGCGAGCGGGCGGCCCAAGCGATGGAACGGTGCGCGTATGTCGGCCCGGCACCGGTGCCGCTAATGGATTATGTGTTGAGCGTTGAGGCTCAATCGATTCGTGCTGAGTCACCCAAGCGCGATCAGCTGCGCGCGGCATTTGCCGATATTACGATCGATGAGGCGTTATTTGAGAGCCTCGGTCCGGCCATTAATAGCGGGGCAGGGCTGTTCTTGTACGGCGAGCCGGGCAACGGCAAGTCCACGTTGGCTCAGCGGATCACACAGTGTTTTGGGCACGAGGTCTGGGTGCCGCACGCGATTTTCGAAGACGGGCAGATTATCAAATTCTTCGACGCCGCCTATCATCAACGCGGAAACGAAGATACGAATTCGTTAATGCTTGAGGCTGCCTACGATCGGCGTTGGATCAAGATCCGTCGCCCTACCGTGATCGTGGGAGGCGAGCTAACGATGGAATCGTTGGAGATTCGACACGATCCCAACAGCAATGTCAGCGAAGCCTCTTTGCAGATGAAAAGTAACTGCGGCTGCCTATTGGTGGATGACTTTGGGCGGCAGCGAATTGAGCCAACGGAGCTGCTAAACCGGTGGATTGTACCGCTGGAGGGAGGCATCGATTTTCTGACGCTTTCGACGGGCAAGAAAATTCAGGTTCCCTTCGAGCAGCTGATCATTTTCTCGACCAACCTCGAGCCATCGGACTTGGTGGATGATGCGTTTTTGCGACGGATTCCGTACAAGATCGAGATTGGTGACCCCACCCCAAAAGAATTCCATCTGCTGTTCCAAATCTATGCGGAGCGGTTCGAATGCGAGTATCTGCCAAAGGTTGTTGACTACCTGATTAACCAACATTTTTTAGGTTGTGGCCGGCGCATGCGACGCTGCCATCCTCGGGATCTGCTCAGCCAAATCCGCAATTTCTGCGTTTACAATGACCTGCCAATGGAGATGCGTCCCGAGTACTTTGACCGGGTCGTCAACAGCTACTTCACTTCTGTCCTAGACAATGCGGAGGTGACGGAAACTCATGCGACGTCAGCCAAGCCGGTTGTCGCTGCTGCTCCAGCTCAGCCTGCCGCCTCGCCGCAGCCTCCTGCCGCTTCCCGCCCGGTCGCAGCGCCGCAGCCTAAGCCTGCTCCCGTTGCAAATCCCGCTGCTCCCCCTGCGGCACGACCCGCTCCACCGGTTCCGCCCGCAGCCGAGTCCTGGCCACAGGTGCCGAGCCCGGGTACTCAGTCACAGCCGTAGGCCTCGCCAAGAACAAAGCTTTGTTCACCGACCTGTTAGAAGATTTTTCCGTGGATGGTGGGGCATTGGTGTAGGCCGGCCGCAACGCAATCTGGCTGGGCTCGACCGGGTTACGGGTTGCGTCGATTGTGACGGCTGTGGGGCCCGATGGTTGCGGGCGTTGGATGGGCCCCAAGCAAAAAATAGAGCAATCTCCGTTGAAAACACTTGGCCCAAGCTAACGCAAAGCTACGGTTCTTGGGCTTATGGACGATCGATTGTCCGATTAATCCTACAACCACCTCACGCTGAGCAAATCCTGCTCAAAGCAAAATGGACGACCCAAACACAACAACCGATCGCTCCGCTGAACCCCGCACCGTGTTGGGCTATAAGCTGAAGGAGCGCATTGGCGCGGGTGGATTTGGTGAGGTCTGGTCAGCCGAAGCACCCGGTGGCTTGATGAAGGCCGTCAAGATTGTCTATGGCTATCATGACGAGAAACGCGCCCAGGCGGAATTAAAGTCTCTTGATCGTGTCAAAGAGTTGCGTCACCCGTTCTTGCTTTCCCTCGAGCGCATCGAGGTCTTTGAGGGGCAGCTGATCGTTGTTACTGAGTTGGCCGACAAGAGCATGGCTGACCTGTTTGACGAATACGCAGCCAAAGGTGAGCCCGGGATTCCACGCGAACTGCTGGTCAAATACATCCGTGACGCGGCAGATGCTTTGGACTACTTAAGCCGCGAGCACAATCTGCAGCACCTTGATGTCAAGCCTGAGAACCTGTTGATGGTCGGCAGCCACGTGAAGGTTGCGGATTTTGGCTTGGTCAAGGATTTGCACATGCAGTCCGTGTCGCTAATGTCTGGCATGACTCCCGCCTACGCGGCACCAGAGCTGTTCGACGGAAAGCCAGGTGCCTTTAGCGATCAGTACTCGCTGGCCATTGTTTATCAAGAAATGCTGACTTCTCTGCGGCCGTTCCCCGGGACGACGCCTGCTCAGTTGGCCGCCCAGCACGTGCATGGCAAACCCGACCTCGCGGCATTGCCGAAAGATGATCGAGCAATCATCGCCAAAGCGTTATCTAAGGAGCCGAGTGTACGCTATGCGAGTTGCGTCCAGATGGCCGAAGAGTTGCTCAGCCGCCAGCGCACAACGACCAAGAGCGTGCGTAGAATCGAACTAAAGTCACGCAGTTCAGACGACACGATTGCACGTGGAAATTCAGGATCGACACCTGATTTTACCGCGGTGGTTGAAACAGGCGGGCTTCCCTTTCAAGCCAAAGATATTGAAACACTCGATCCGCCGGACTTCGATGCGGAGACTTCCGCTGTCCGTCCCATGTTGATCGTTGGCGTTGGAGCCACCGGGAACCGAGTCGTTCATCAGCTTAAGCAACGACTGGATTCTCTGCATGGCTCGATGGATGGTTTGCCATCGATTCAACTTGTAGCCATTGACTGTGACGCGACGGACTTGGGTAAGCTAACAAGTTCTGAAGAACCGAATCCATTGTCCTCGAACGAGGCCATTCATCTGCCGTTGGAACGGCCGGAAAAATACCGAAAAGAAGCGTCTTCTTCTCTGTCCTGGATAAGCCGTCGTTGGATCTACAACATTCCACGTTCGCTGCGAACCGAGGGATTGCGCCCGCTGGGTCGGCTGCTGTTTGCCAGCCATTTCGAAACTCTTTTCGATCGCCTGAAAGGTGCGGTCGAAGACATCGTCAAACCAGAGAATCTCGCGACCACGTCTTCAACTTTAGAAATGAACCCCGGCACCGAACAGCCGCGAGTGTTCATTGTGTCATCGATCGCCGGCGGGATCGGTAGTGGTATGACGCTCGATCTTGCTTACACCATTAAGTTGCTAATGGCCGAGCGAGGATTGTCGACGGCTTCGGTGACCGGCATGATGCTACACTCAACGAATCGTCGCGCCGATGATTCAGGATTAGGCGTGGCGAACGCGTTTGCTTTCTTGACCGAGCTGCGGCACTACGTCGAATCTGGCTACCCCGGCGATCGTACGCTGGGAATTCCTGAGTTCGAGGGCGAGATGCCTTTCGACTATACTTATTATCGCAACCTAGGTGCCGATCTCAGTCAGTCGCAGCTAGACGCAGAAATAAGCTCGATTGCCGAATACATTTACCTGTCCGGTTTGACCAAATGCTCGACATTCTTTGATGCCTGCCGAGACTTAGAAAGCGATCGCGAGCATTTCGCGTTGCGAACGTGTGGGCTGAGCGTGAGCGGTCCTGGCTCACCCCAGTCGGATCGAGACGCAGCGAATCGCCTAAGTACAGCGTTGGTGCGAAAGTGGACGCATGGTGACGCAACCGAAGAAATTGACGTCAGCGAATTGGTCGACTCGGTGTTTCGCGAGCATCGTTTGGGGGCAAGCGTGTGCTTGCAGAATGCGTCTGCGCAAATTGAGCAACTGTTGCAAGACGATCCGGATTCAGCTTTCGATGATGCTGCTTTCTCTGTGGTGATGGACGCGGATGGTGATCCTTGCTCGCAGTTGATCGGGCTCTTGAACGCCAAGTTTGGTGTGCCGCCCGAGCAGCAAGAGGTCGACTATCAAAACCCGAGCCTCTGCTTGGACATGATTCAGCAAGTCGACAACGAGGCAATGATTGTTGGTGATCAAATCTCTACCGCTCTAATCGGATTGTTGGATCAACCGCAGTTCGATTTGGCTTACGCGACGGCTGTCAAAGCGGCGATTGGCCAGCGATTGAAAAGCGAGATGGACCAGCTAGAAGCTCAGCACCATCGGGTCAAAGAATCCACCACCACTTTGTTGCTGGCGCTGCAAACACTGCTTTCGGAAGGTCGCATCAAGCCTGCCAACGCCGATCAGGCTCGCGAAATCGTGACCCTATATGTGGCTCAGCGGCGCGAGGATGTCGCATTAAGGTTTGCACGTCGATACTGCAAAAACTGTACGCGTGCACTGGCCTATACCGAGGAACGGTTTCAGCAATATCGACGCCAGCTGGAAACCATGTCGAGCATGTTTGCGGCCGAAGAAAGCTCGCAGCTTGAAGAAGCCAAGGATCGGTTCAGCATGGACCAACTGCTAGTTGACAGTATTGAACGCGACCAACTCAAGCACGTTAACCAAACCGAAATCCAGGTGTACGAGTCATTGATTCGTCCGCAAGGCGGCTACCTGGCGGCGATGTCAGCTGAGACCTGTTGGCAGCGACGATTGCCGATCGCCATTCGCTTGGCCTCAAAAGCAGTGTTGGCTGACGCCTATCAAAAGTTGTCGCTGGATCAAGTAATCGCGAATCATGGCATTCGTTTGGAACAGTTGTTCAAATGGCTTAACGAAAAGTTCAACGCGGCGCGTCCCGTGGTAGATGATTGCGGCGGTGCATCGCGCGTCATGATCGGTTTACCTGCGTTGTCCTCTGACGGAGCCACGCTGCCCGCGATGGTGCGAGAACAGTTCAATGTGACAGCCAGTTCGGTCAATGGTACGCGCGGCAACGTCGTGATCTGTTTCGAGGCCGAAGATGTCTCCTTGGCGAGTGTTGCGTATCGACTGATGGAATCGCGTCCAGACGCATTGGACCTAGCACCGCGGCTTCATACTCGCACCGATGTCGACTGGAAGTCGCTCAACGATTTGTTGTAGGGCTAATGTCCAGTCAACGTGAACGCGGCACTTCAGCAATCTTCAACTTGCGTCAGTTTGCACCAGCGTCACGTCAAACGCAGGCATGGTATCGCTGGCTAGATAGCGATCCCAATCTGCCAGCTTGATTTGATCGCGTGGATTGCCTCTGGTGGCAATCCTTTCTCGTCGCGTTTCGTTGGAGCAAGTCAAAAACCAAACCTTGGGCGGGACGCCTAAGCGTTCGCTTACCATTTGCGGCCAAGCGGGGTCGTTCAGCTCGCGCGTAAACGGACCGACGATCACGACACTCGTATGAGCCAAATTTTCTGCCGCGGTATCAAATAGGCACTCGTAAACCGCGTCGCGAAAGATCGTTTTGTATTCCTGGCTGTCTCGATCGGTTGGGTCCAATCCAGCAGCCGCCATGCCCGCCCGCACAACTGCTTCGCTTAACGTGTCGCTGTCCAAAAAAGCGGCGTGCTTCTCGGCGGCCAGCCGTTTGCCAAATGTGCTTTTGCCGACACCGGCGGCACCCGTGACGATATGAAGTTCGTGGGTCATGGCCAATCAGTCACCCAGCACGTAAGCAAAAATGAGCGGCGCGCAGATCGATGCGTCGGAATTAATCATGAACTTGGGCGTGTCGGGAGCCAGCTTGCACCAAGTGATTTTCTCATTGGGCACCGCGCCGCTGTAGGATCCGTAAGACGTCGTCGAATCCGAGATTTGCGAAAAATACTGCCACAAGCGGATGTCTTTCTTCAGGTCTTGGATGATCGTCGGCACCGCACAGATAGCAAAATCACCCGCGATACCACCGCCAATTTGGAAGAAGCCGATCGGGGCACTCGCGTCGGTTTCCAAGTACCAGTTTACCAAGTGTTCCATTTGCTCCGTCCCGCTGCGAAGCGCCGAGTGTGATTTAATTTTTTGCTCGATCACTCGGGCGGCAAAGATGTTCCCCAATGTTGAGTCCTCGAAACCGGGCGAGTACACGGGGATGCCTTTTTCGTAGGCGGCCAGCATCCAGCTATGTTCGGGCGGAATCTGAAAATGTGGCTCAAGTATACCCGTCTCGAACAACCGAAAGAACACTTCGAACGGAAACAGCGACTCGCCCGCGTCCGCCAGCGCTGAGCAGACGCCCATGAAATTGTCTTCTAGGTGCCGCATCACGGTTTCTGGGATGCAGGTATCGGTCACTCGATTAAGCCCTTGATCCAGCAGCGCTTGCTCATCCTCCGGGGAAAGATCGCGGTAGTTCGGCACCATCCGGTATTCGTCATGCGCGACGAGATTAAACACGTCCTCTTCTAGGTTTGCGGCGGTGCAGGAAATCGCATGCACCTTGTCTTCACGGATCATCCGCGCCAGCGAGATTCCTAGCTCGGCGGTGCTCATGGCTCCCGCCAAAGAGACCAGCATTTTTCCGCCTTCGGCAATGTGGTCGCGATAGCCTTTGGCGGCTGCGACGAGCTCCCTAGCATTAAAGTGACGGAAGTGCGTTTCAAGGAAATCAGAGATCGGAGCATTGGATGACATTGGCAGAGAGACGCAGCGAAGGTGTGTTTCTTTGAAGCGATGACCGGTGGTGATCTGAGTCACGTCGGTTGTAAAATGGAAACACGCATGAGCCCCGAAGGCGACGTGTTGCGTTTGTGCAACGCAGTTTTCCCCGAGGAATCTTAGCTTTTGGCGATTCAAGCGACAACTTGAGCCCTCGACACCCCAGTTTTGGCTCTCTGGCATCAGGGTTGCGTTCACCTCGCGTATCCGGCCAACTTTTCCAGTGGAAACCGGAAGCAAACCGAATTCTCTACGTGAATCGAAACAACATGCACGCAAGTCTTTTGGCAGAACTCGGCAGCTGGATCGCTGTCTATTCATCAAACCTGATCTTCGGCGATAACGAACAACCGATGCTCGTCGGAACCAATTATTGGATCGCTTCGCAGACGCGATCCCAACGGTGGATGTCCGCGTTGAGGATGTTTGAAGATGACTTCAAAAATCAAAACGTCCGCCACGACCCGTGGCCCGCGTTGGAGATCGTCGTCCAAGAGATTCTGTTGTCCGAGCTGCTAACGCGCGTTTGGTCGGCAACCGTTACCACGTACGACGTTTACCACAACGCGGATGAACTGCACGGGTTGGCCCATTCGGTTCACATCCGTCACCAAGAGGCCAAGAACAGGGCCTTGCGAATTTTGCTTAGCGGCCAAGCGACCAACGAAGCGGCCTTCGACCGCATGAACGCGTTGCGGCGACGCATCGAACGTTGGACCGATTTGTTTCTTAGCCAACTGCCCGACCCGAAGCATGCCGCTAATTTCGGTTTCGACGCATCGAGAATCACTGATTACATTGGCGAAAATCGGGAGCAGTTGCCAAGCGACTTCCAGATGCGACAACGAGTCCTCGCGGCCACATTCACGACAGACTTGATTCGTGACGTGACGAGCAGTTCCGCCAATCCCGAACTCAATCGGGAGATTGTCTCAGGTGTCCTGGCGTGTTTCCCGGCCGATCGCTTCGACAGCTATGGCCTGCCGAAGTCACTCCGCACCGTGTGGCTTGAAAAATCGGGCAATGATACCGCCATGCTGGTCGATCGCTTGATGAGCTACGAAAACATGATGACGTAGGCGTTGCTGCCCAAAAAACGGAGGCAAATCAAGGCCCGCCCAGCCGCGAACCTTCAACCAAGACGCCTACACGCGGGTCGACAGCATCAAACCCCAATAGCCTGGCTCGGCCGATAGATGTGCGAACTGAATGTTTCCGAACGCAGTTCGCTCTAACGATTCGCGTAGCCGAATCGGGTCGTGCAATTGTCCGGATTCTGTTCGCAGACCTAGTTCGAGGTCATGCTCGGCTCGGGCGAGGTCACCTGCTTCCTTGCCAGGAAAGATGTCGACGATCGCCAGTTCGCCATCGGTTTTCATGTAAGCGGTTAGGTCTTTGAGTAGTTGCTCACACCGCTCTGGGCTGCGCCAGTGCAGTCGGTTGCCAATCACGACAAGGTCGTAAGCACCACGTTCCAGCCCTTCGCAGCTTGATAGATCATCCCACTGCCCAACGACTTGGGTGACTTGGCTGCCAAGTTCGACGCTGTTGATCGTCTGATCGGCGCGTTTGAGGTCGACGGCCGTATCGACGAGCGTCAGCTTGGACAGTGGGTCGCGATGAGCCAGCGTCACGCCAAACACAGCCGACCCACACCCGAGATGCAAAATGTTCAGCCCCGTGCGCGATTCGCCCATGCTCAGAATTCTAGCGACCTCAAGAGCAACCGGCGTGAGCATCCATTCTTTATACGCTTGGGTTGCCAAAAAATCGGATTCAGTATGAGGAATCGAGTCATCGACCACCAGCGAATTGCCGCTGCGAACGTGCGACGCAAGATATTGCCAATAGCTGTTCCCAAAATCCAGAAACGGTTGCGGGATGAGTCTGGCAATGTTGGACAACGCGTAGTCCTCGCCGTACTTTTCGACCAGCTCTGTGCCTGCCATCACGTTCATCAAGCGGGCGGTCGCCGCTGGATTGAGCGATAATGCTTCGGCTAACTGATCGGCCGTTTTCTGACCCTTGGCAAGCGTGTCTAGGATTCCTAGATCGACAGCCGCGCGGATCGAGTGGGCCAGCGCGTTGCGGCGATGCAGCTGGATATGGTCTTCGATAGTTTTCAATTGAGCGTTCGACATAGCGGGTAATTGTGCCACGAGCCTGCGGCGGGAGAAAGGTGGTTCTGGCACAGTGATCGGCCTGATTGCCGCGAGCGACCGTCGCGGTTTGCTCCTCTACTGCGATCCCAAGGCCTGCTGGATCGGCTCCGGTAAAAACTGGGCGGCCGGCTTGGTCCATTTCGATTTGATCGCGTCCGAAATCGACAGCCTTAGTCGATCGCGTTTTTTGTGGAGCTGAGCGTTAATTTTCTCGGTCAGTTTTTCCTCTTTGGCGGCAATCTTTTCGTCCAACTTTCTTCGGACGCCTTTGGTCACCTGCTGTGCGAACTCCCCGCCCAGTTTGCTGACCCGGTGAATTCGGAAATCTTGGACGTCGATGCTCGCGTCAGTAGCCTTAGGTTTGAACACCAAATCGGGCGGGAATTTCGTGATGTCCATCAGAGTCTCAAGCTGCATGCTCAGCGCGAGGTCAACTTTTGCTTCTCCATCGACGCTTAAGCTGTACAGCTGAACGCCCTTTACCCATTTGGCTTGCCGGCCGTGCAGTTTCAAGTGAGCCTGGCAGCGCACGTCGAACGCCATCTTGCCGTTGGGCAGCTGGCGCATGTTCTGCACTTGAATCGCGAACTCTTCGTTTGGATTCATTAGCTCAGCCGAGTAACGTTTCCATGTTCCGTGGTTGACCGTTTTTTCGCGTCCATGGGTCCGCAGTTTGCCCTCGTGCATATACACACGAACGCCATCCCATCGCTCTGTCTGGCCGCCCCACTTTTTTTCATCCTCGTAGTTGTGCGGCAAGTGTTCGAGCACAAGGCTGGTCAGTAGTTGGTCAAGCGCCTCGCTGTTTTCAATTTGCTGTGCGGTGACCACGTTCTCATCTGCCAGCAGCCCAAGCGGCGCGGTGGCGGTCGCCAGTAGTAGCTGAACCGCGACCAAAGCGATCGCCCACTGTGAGCCGCAAACCAACGCGGCAAAGCGTGCGACGTTGTGAGCGAATTGTTGATGCGTGTTCAAAAGAGGTAGCCCGCTGGGTTGTACGTCACAAAGACCTTAACGACTATCGGCAAGTGGCTCGATTCGAATCTGGATGAAGCTACAAACATTCCCTGCCGCAACGCTATCATGCTATCAACGACGCCACTTCGAGCCCTGCCGTCGTTGCAACCTAGTGTCGGCGATAACCAAGCTTGCGTCACGAAAAAAGGACAGGCGCGATGCCTGTCCTCTTGTGTTGTCGCACGTGATGCGAAAACCGCTTGATCTAAAACGGCTTGTTACTTTGGTCACGTTACTCGGCTGGAGCCTCTAATGAAATCTCGGTGTCGCCATCACTCTCAGCCGCACTACCAAAGTCCGGTGCCGGCGGTGCGCCGGGTGGGGCGAGGATCTCGCTAGACGTGGCGGCGGGCTCGGCCGGTTCCTCTTCTTCTGTGCTAATCAGGGTCAGGCCAAACCGTCCGCCTTCTTCTTTGGCTTTCGCGAAGCTGGCGACCAACTGGGTTGCGCTTGTTGTTTCAGGGTCGAAAACCGCAGTGGCGGTTCGCTGTGAAATGTTCGTTGATGCGTTCGCTACACCCGGCAGCGATTTAAGCTGTTTTACAACAGCCTTCGATCACGACGCGCCTCAGACCATGCCGGTCACGGCAAACGTCGCGGACTTCATGCCGTCGGGCACAACGGCGGTGGCGCTGTCGCCGCTTGGTTGGCAGCCCGTGGTCAGCAGCAGCAAAATTGCCGCCAGCCAACTCGCGTGTTCTTTTACGCGTTTCATCGATTCTCCAGTTCGCTTGATGCTTTCCTGAGTTGGCCGCGGTGATGACCGAACTCTCATGGACATTATCGACCCTTGGGTGGCCCTGCCAAGAGAGAACTTTGGTTTTGTAGGCCCCAAAATCGTTTAGCGGGTGCTGATTTTATGGCCAAATATTTGCTTTGGGCGAAAAATTGTGCCAAGGGAAACAAGAGTAATGCGACTGAAAGAGAGCCGTTGCCAACTGCCCGGCCGGTTGGAAGTTGGGTGGCAACACCGGCCAGAGTTGTTTGTTAAACTAAAATCCCGTGCGGCAGGCGCCGGTGAACGACCCGAGGACAGCTGAGGACAGGGTTTGAAGTTTTCGATTCAACAGTTGTTGGTGTTGATTTCGCTGATTGCGGTTTACAGTCTAGCGCTGGCCAGCGCCAGCCGCGGCGGGGCGGTTGGGTATGGCGTGGCTGTCGCGGCCCCTGCGTTGGTGATTTGGTTTCTGGTGCTGGCAGTCGTCTATCATTTCGCCCTCGCGATTGGCAAGCTGTTGCCTGGCTCAAAGCGTTTGCGTGAACAGGGCGCAACGAAAGCGGCCTCCACCAAGCGTTTGTCAGCCGACAGCGGCGAGACCGAGGCGGGGTCATGATGTGGACCAGTCGAAAATCGCTGTGCCGATATCATCCACTCGTTTTCCGACGATGGTTGGTCCTAGCGGCCATCGTCGTGATGGTTGCTCAGCCGGTTTTCGCACAGCGGGTCACTATCCCTTTGCCCGCCGGGAAGTCGGGCTTCACAATCTACGCCGAGCGAGCGTTTGGCGGTTGTCGCGCGGGGATGGAATCAATTCGAGTGACGATTGAGCGGAATCCCTATCTGCCTGCCAAGGAGGACGACCGCTTTACCATTCGTTTGAAGGAGTTGCACGGAATCGACCAAACGACGACAACCACGGTGCTGGAGGCGGGGCAAACGGAAACGACTGCCGAGCTATTCTTTCCACAGGGCACGCGCGACTACTCATATCGGCAGCTCAGGATCGATTCTCAGCGACACGGCCACTTGGCGGAGCTTTACGCTTCGGTTGGGTCTAATTCCGGCGGCCAGTCCGACCTGCTTCTGATGCCCACGACGTTGTTCATCAATGACGCCTACACAGGCCCCGCGTCGGAGCATTGGGCAATCGCGTTGGGGAATCGGGCAGACTATGGAAACTTTGGTACCTCAGTTGGAAGTTTTCGGAACGGTAAGCCTGCCGTCTCTCCATCGCTGCATATCGCGTTGGAGGTCTTTGAACAAACAGTGCAGGAGCATCCTTCCTATTCCGATCTCGCCAGCGCGTTATCTGGACAAGCCAATTTAATGGCGTGCCGGCCAGAGGATTTGCCTTCGACTTGGATCGGGATGTCCGGGGTTGACCATGTTTTTGTCACGTTGGCAGATCTTCAATCGATCAGTGGCGACGACGAGCAACGAAACGTGCTCCGGCGGTGGGTTGCCGCAGGAGGAACGTTGGTTGTGCTACCCGATGGAAAGAAAGCGAAACGTTATGGTCACCTCAATCATGTTTTTCCGCTGCTGATTGGCGAAGACGACGCTGCGACGCCGGATCAGCCTTTTGACCGCTGGATGCAACCGACCAAAGAGCTGTTAAAACTCGATCGCGCCATCGCTGACGTGAAACTCGTTGACGGCGACTGGGAGCGGCAGCAGTTGGCCGAGACGGACACGTTTTTGGAATGGGACGATCTGAAGGGTGCTGAAAAAAAGCTGCGGTCAGTTTCAATCAAGAATCTGCAGCAACTGAAATCTCGATTTTTGATTCAGCGATTGGCCGCAGGGCACGTCGTTGTTTTCGATTCCACCACGGACGATTGGACCGTGGATGAATGGCGGCCGTTTTACAACGCGCTGCAGGTTGCTGGTCCAACGCTGCAAGAACATATCGGATCGGGAAACAATCGCTATTATCGAGAAGGGTTCTGGATCGAGGGCGTGGGCGACCCGCCTGTACGCTCGTTTCAGGTTTTGATCACCCTGTTCATGATTGTGGCCGGTCCGGTGATGTTGCTGCTGCTGCGACGGACTCAGCGAATGCAGTTGCTGTTCGTTACCGTGCCCGCGCTGTCGTTGGCGGCCTGTGGAGGCCTGTTGGCTTATGCGATCGCGTCCGATGGCTTTGTCACACTGGGCCGGGCTCGGACGTTTACTCGTATCGATGCACGAACGGGCGATGCGATGACGCACGCGAGAGCGGCTTACTACAGCGGTTTGCAGCCAGCCGCCAGCCAGCTTGGGTACGATTGTGTGGCCGTTCAGAACACTCGCTTGAACAATCGTGCGGGCGTCAAAATCGCTCAGTTTCCAGACGGCTATCGATATTCTGGCGGACGAATCCGGGCCCGTTCACCACACCAGTTGGTAACGCTTCGCAGTTACGTCACGCGGTGCGGGATCGGGAGACCGACCGTTGCCGCGGAACGAAAGCAGGCATCGGGTGATTCAATTTCCTTCGAAAATCGTTTGCAAACCGACGCTTCGCTGGTGCTAATTCGCAACAAAGATGGGTGCTTTGTTGCGCAGGCTGTCGCGGCAGGCGACCAGGCCAACGCCGTGAAAGTCGAACTTCCAACCGCCGCAAAACAGGCCAATGATGCGCTTGCTCAGAATTCCTCCTTCGTCGATAGCTACATGAATCGCTTACATCGCAATGGCTGGCAAAGCTGGGCTTATTACGACCAACAGAAACCAGCAAACTTGGGTGACGACGATCGAGCAGCACAGCTCATTCGGGCGAGAAAGCTGGATTCGTTAATGCCCGTCGGCAGTTGGCTGGCGATTTGTGACGAGTTTCCTCTCGCGTCTGAGCAGCTGAATGACGTTCAGTTTCGTCAACAAGTCCACATAGTTATGGGAGACTGGCTGCCATGAGTTCGGTTGCGACAGATCCCGATTTGATGATTGAACTGAACCACGTGACGCGCGTGTTTGGTGACACGACGGCGGTTGATGACGTGTCGTTTGGCGTTCATGCTGGCGAAGTGTTAGGTTTTATCGGTCCCAATGGCGCGGGCAAGACGACCAGTATGAAAATCCTGTCGACTCTGGACGTGCCAACATCGGGCAACGCTCGCGTGGCAGGTTTTTCGGTAATCGACGACCCCGATTGCGTGCGACGACGGCTGGGTTGGATGCCCGACGGTTTCGGGACCTATCGCGATGTGAATTGTGTCGAGTACCTCGACTTTTTCGCTCGGTCTTATGGCCTGAGCGGTGCAAGCCGCCGCGATGCACTGCGACGAGTCATGACGTTCACTCAGTTGGATCAGTTGGCGCTCAAGCCGATCGGTGGCCTGTCCAAAGGCATGAAGCAGCGACTGTGCTTGAGTCGAGCGTTAATCCACGACCCGAAAGTCCTCGTGTTGGACGAGCCCGCCGCAGGCTTGGACCCGCGGGCTCGGATTGAATTGCGCGAAATGATCCGGGCTCTAGCCAGCGAAGGAAAAACGATCTTGGTTAGCAGCCATATCTTGTCCGAATTGGCCGAGATGTGCGATCGCGTTGCCATTATCGAACAGGGCCAGCTGCTGGCGATCGGTTCGGTCGACGAAATTTTGGCCGAGCGGACTTCGCAGCCGGCAAGCGACTTGCAAGCAAACCAAAAGACCGATCGCCTGTCGGTGACGGTCATTTCGGATGCCGAAGCAGCATTCGCTTGGCTACAGCAGCGCGATGGTGTGGCGTCGGTGACACGTGAGTTGTACACGTTGAGGTTCGAGTGTTCAGTTGATCCAGCTACTCAAGCCAAATTGTTGGCGGACATGGTTGGTGCAGGCCTGGCAGTGGTTCGATTTGAAGGCAAGCAGCGATCGCTGGAGGACGTGTTCCTGCAAGTTACCGAGGGGCGGGTGCAATGAGTGATTCGCAAGCCGGTTCCGCCGACGTCATTGAAGCGGTCGCCGTTGCAGACAACGATCTGCTGGGCCAAGTCCGGCTGTTGAACGAGCCCGTCGGGTGGCTCGATCGTCTGAGCGATTTCGGCAGCCAGTTTTGCAGCTCAATTTTGGTCAAGGAAGCGCGGCAGGCGATGAGCAGCCGTCAATTCCTGTGGACGTATCTCGCGTTGCTGGCAGTTTGTGCGTTGTGGGCAATCGTTGGTCTGACCTTCAGCGGTAGCCGGGCTGAAAGTGGACCGGCGATGCTGTTCGGGTTTTACACAATTATCGGCGTGCCCTTGGCCATCATCGTGCCCTTTTCGGCTTTTCGCTCGCTGGTCAGAGAGTTCGAGGATGGGACGATTCAGCTGGTTTCGATTACGACCATGAAGCCGTATCAAATTGTTGCCGGGAAGATGGGCAGCGCGATGTTGCAGTTGCTGGTGTACCTGTCCGTATTGGCACCCTGTATCGCATTCACTTATTTGCTGCGAGGGATTGGTGTCGAACAAATCGTGGCGGGCTTGGTGGTGAGCATTTTCGGGTGCCTTGTGCTCACGGCGGTCGGTTTGTTTTTGGCGGGCGTGACGCGATCAGGTTTGTTGAACGTGGGCGTTTCGGTGGTGCTGATCGCGGCGTTAATCGGTGTCTATTTTGCGTGGGTTGGTGTCGCCGGTGGAATTACTCACTCAAATATTCTAGCCGGCGACGATTTTTGGAACCCAGACTCGCTCGTGGCGTTGTTTGGATTCTTTGCGTTTTTTGGTTCGTTTGGCGTTTTGCTATTCGTCTCAGCGGCCAGCCAAATTTCTTTTCCGACCGAGAATCGGACCACAGCCGTACGAATCGTCACGCTTGGCCAGCAGGTGTTGTGCTTTGCTTGGATTATCGCTGCGGCGGTTGCGGGTGGCCCAAACATGAATGGCGAGTTCGGGGCGATCATGTGTTTTATTGTTGGCCATTTTTGGCTGGTGATTGGATTTTTGATGTCTAGCGAATCATGGCCATTGTCAGATCGTGTTGCTCGACAGTTGCCCACAACGTTTCTCGGCCGGACGTTCACTTCGTTGTTGATGCCGGGGCCGGGACGCGGGTTTTTGTTTGCCGCCGCGAATGTGATCGCGTGTACGGTAATGACCTGCTTGATTCTGGTGTTCTCGTCAGAGTCCACAGCTGGAAGAGCGGTCGCCAATTTTGCCGGAGCGAAGCTGACTGCGGATAAGCTGGACGGGATGTGCTCTGCTGCGTTCGGCAGCATCTACATCCTGTGGTTCTTGGCCGTCGTTTTTTTGCTGATGGCTTATCGCCGAAAGCGTCGGCCCAATGTGCAGGTCAGTCAATATAACCCGTTGGTTAGTTTGTTGATCGGCGTCTTGTTGGTGCTAGGGTGTTGTTTAGGTCCGGTGGTCATGCAGTACGGGCTGACATCCGGAGCCATCCCAAATGACTACACCATTTTGCAAACCTTCAACTGGTATTGGACGGTCATTGAATTGGCCGAAGAGGGAACCTGGACGGCGGGCTTCGCCGGCGCCTTGATGTTCACGTTGCAAGCGGTTCCCGTGATCTTAATCGCGGTTGCCGTGGCATCGCGAGAGCTGCTGATCGATCCGACTCAAACGCCCAATCGTGTGATCGCCGAGCGAGCCCAGCAACAGAAGCAGGAGCTTCCGCCCGGTGAATCGATCGAAGAGATCTTCGGGGATTTGGACTAGCAAACACTAACCCAGATCCAGCATTCGCTGAAGCGCGACCTGTGACCAGCGGCTGGTTTCTTCGTCGACTCGGACGGTATTCACCGGCGTACCCGCGGCGAGGTTTTCTAGGCTCCAGCACAGATGGGCCAGATCGATTCGGTACATCGTCGCACACATGCACATGACGGGCGAAAGAAAATGGATCTCTTGGTCGGGATGCTCTTGTTTCAAACGGTTGACCAAGTGTAGCTCGGTGCCGATGGCCCACTTGGTTCCCGCCGGAGCCTCTTGTACGGTTTTCAAAATCTTACCCGTCGAGCCACTGATGTCCGCGATATCGTTTACTTCGCGGGGGCACTCGGGGTGTACCAAGATTTTGATGCCCGGATGATTTTTGCGAAAATCATGCACGTGTTCTGGCTTGAACATTTGATGCACGCTGCAATGGCCCTTCCACAGAATCACGCGGCTGTTTTCCATTGCTTCGGCAGAGTTACCACCTAGGTCGTCATCATAGGGATTCCAAACGGGCATCTGAGCATCTTCGATCCCCATGGTCAGTGCGGTATTGCGACCGAGATGCTGGTCAGGAAAGAACAGAACTCGCTTGGTTCGTTCAAACGCCCACTTCAAAACGCGATCTGCGTTGCTGGACGTACACACGATTCCGTTGTGCCGACCGCAGAACGCTTTTAAGCTGGCGGCCGAGTTAATATAAGTCACCGGTGTGATGTCGCTCGTGTCGATGACTTCGCCAAGATCCTCCCACGCGTCCTCGACCTGATTGATGGCTGCCATGTCGGCCATCGAGCACCCGGCGGCCAAGTCGGGCAGCACCACGGTCACACGTTTTCCGTCGCGCGCGGCGACTCGTTCGGGTGTGTTGGAAACGATGTCCGCCGTTTCAGCCATGAAGTGGACGCCGCAGAAAACGATCGCCTCGCAATCACGCTCGCCCGCCAATTGGCTCAGCTGCAAACTGTCGCCGCGCAGGTCGGCATGAGCGATCACACCGTCCTGTTGATAGTGATGGCCAAGAATCACTAGGCGGTCGCCCATGTTCTGCTTGACCGCGCGGATCCGCAGGTTGAGGGTTTTGTCTTCGAGGCCTCGGTAGTCCTTGAAGTCAAACGAAGGGGCGTCAGACAGTTGCGTGAGTGAACTCATGGGATCGCTGCAGGAGAAGAGTGGCTTTTAGCTGCCAGCTCGCTGCCCTAGAAAAAGCAGCAGCAAGAGAAAGAAAGGGTGGATGAGGGGACTTGAACCCCCAACCTCTGGAATCACAATCCAGCGCTCTAACCAATTGAGCTACAACCACCGTGTTTGATCCGCAGATTTTAGGTTCCCGCCTAGGGTCGGTCAACGCGGTAAATCCGATCAAAGCTCAAGTCATTTCGAATCGACGCCAGGTAGCCGACCTTCGCCCGGTTCCCGGCCGATTCGAGCCTGATAATCCGCAAGCTTTACGTCCGGGCTGAGCCTAATCGTCTTCCGCAACACAGCCTCTAACCAGCTACGGTCGGACGTTGAATCTTGGCTCGCGGCTACGGATCAGCTCGGATTCATACGCGCGTCGGACGGCGATATCTTTGATTCGCGAGTCGTCGGCGAAAGTGTGGACCTCAATGATGATCTCCGGATGAGCCACGGGGTTCGGTGCCGCTGTCTGAGCATCCGTCGTCAACTGGCCACGCAGATAACTGGCCAACGCCTGCCGGTCGGATTCGTCCAAGTGCTTGGCCAGCCGTTTGCGAAGGTTGATCGCTTCGCCAATGTATAGGTATCCAGTGGCGTCACGGAATACGTAGATGCCGGGCGTTTCTGGGATCCGATCGACTTGCCCAGCAAGTTCCTTCGCGCGGTACTCGGTGACTTTTCGGCCCCAATCGGCGATGCGAGTGATGAGTTCCGGTTTCAGCTGGCGAATCTTTCGCAACCGAAACGCGGCTTTGCGGACGGCGTACAGATCGGCGTTGGCGTCGATCGTTTTCGCGGCCGCGTCGAATTCAGCACGTAGTTTTGGGTCAGTCATCAGGCGATCAATGGAAACGCGATGGCGATCCATCACGACTCGAGCGCACATTTCTCCGATCGGCCCCGTCGAAGCAGACGTTGATCTCGTGGTGGCTCGACGACTGCTTCTGGCTTCAAGCTTCCCCGCTTTGCGCAAGTTCAGCAGCGTCCAGTTGAGGTCTGCTGGTTTGGCATTGGGCAGTTTTTGGCGGCAGGCGTCGATAAACGCTTGGTTGAGCTCTGTTTGCAGAATGACTTCGTCGCTGCTCCAGCCGTTGTGCGTTTGAGCAAAAGCAATCGCGACGATTTGCTTGAGATCTTGTTGTGTCGTTGTTGTTGATTCCTGAGCCGTCGGCGAGATCAGACAGGTGGCCCAGCAGGCAAACACGATCGATTGAAGATAACCCATGGCAGGTGTCCTTTTTCGATTTTATACCCCGTTCAATTTCGTCGCGTTGGTTGACCGGCAACGCAAAAAGTCACCGAGTGACTTGCAAGCCCGGGATGGATTGTTGCAAGGCTTGGATGCCAAAGTCTGTCACGGAGGTTTTCGATACATCCAAGTTTTGCAAGGCTTGCATCGCGGACAGCTGGGCGATACCAGTGTCCGTGACCGCGGTTGCTCGGACGGTGAGCGTCGTCAATGACGGCAGTCGCGCGAGGGCCGCCATGTGGCTGTCATTTAGATTGGAGCCGCTTAGCTCAAGCTCGGTCAGTGCTGGGAATTTGTTCAGCGATCCGAACGCTGCTGTGTCGATGCGGCAGCCGACCATGAAGAGTTGCTTGAGGTGTCGGCAGTTTTTCAGCTGCTGCATGTTGCTGGCGGTAATCAAATTTTTTGACACATCCAACCACTCAAGATTCTCGCAGCGACCGATCGCGATAAACGCGTCTCGATTCAGCCGTGCGTTGGGCAGAGACAATTCCGTCCGCGTGAGCGGCTGGGACAGATGCTTGGTCACCAACTGAGCATTGGCTTGCAGAAAGTCCGGGTAACGCGCGTCCAGCTGGTTCCATGATTTACCGACCAGTTGTTCGAACGAGCCAGGCTTCGCTTTGCCGGCGTAGATCAAACGCAGGAATTCGGTCACACCGCGAGACATCGCGCCGGCTTTGTCGTTCATGAGCATGTCGGCCAGCCCGGCTGATTGACTGTAAATTCGCGCCATGTCGGGGTGCGATTGGAGGTTGGTGCGGCCGAGTGACGTGAGTTCCGCCAGCGGGATATAGAAGCCCTCGTTGAACATCCGCACGCGGGCATATTGAATTCGACGCGAGTCAAACCCGCCCAAGGTAACGTAGTCACCAAAATCAACCAGCGATTCGAACCAGGCTGCGATGCCTTCGTCGAGCCAAATGAACTGCTGTTCGAACGGCTCGCCTCTCGTCCGAACCGATTCACGAAACAGCTGATGCGTCAGCTCGTGCCGCCACGTGTCCTCCGCTCGCGCGTCACCGTCGGGAAAGTAAGACGTTTTGTCTTTGCTACTGTAATAGCCCGACGAACCGGCGGCCCCCCGGACGAATTTCGATAGCTCGGCCGAGTACTGTCGCTGGTCGCTAAAAAATACGACGTGAAAGCGTTGTTTACGTGGTACCTTCAAGGACGACGATGCGCTTTCGAATAGTTTTTTGACGATGCGTGCTTTGCTCCAATAGTCAAAAAAAACCTGCCGCCAAATGGAGTGCCAGCGTTCTAGGTTTTGGGCCAGCTCGATGGTGCGCTCCTTGGGCGCGGTCGATTCGATTTCGAAAAACGGCGTTCGCACGATCAAGTATGACCCGGGCGGCCAGCCGAACTGCGGGTGAGCTTTGCGTGACGCGCGGATGGAGATCTTTTCCGACGCGACTCGCCAGCCTTCGTCCGTTTTTCGATGCGCGAGCATGCGCCGGACCTCGGCGTGGTCGGGGTCGAGGTGCAGGACCTCGTGCAGCAGCTGATACGCGTCACCGCCATCGCCTGCGTTCGCAGCACGACGCGCCAAATCGAACACGCGCGCGGCCTGCGTGCGTTTGATTTCGTTCAGTTTTGCTTCCCACTGGCCCAGCAGGTCGCTCGAGGTTGCGGGGGTGGCATTTTCGGTGGGCGGGAAAATGTACAGCCGGCCCAGATCACGCGGCTGATAGAGCGCAAATGTGGCTTCAATTTCCTCTCGCAGCCCAACCGCTCGGCACCAACTGGCTAGTTCCTGTAAGTCATTGGCTAAATCGCGATCGAGTGTCGCCCGCGCGCCACGCCAGTTGACCAGGCTGTCTTGGGCCGCGACCGGGATCGCGGCGGTGAAGGCTGCAATAATGAAAGCTAGAAAAAAACGCATCGTGATTGGCGGCTTCCTGACGTTTTGGTTCGGACGAATCAGGCAAAGCCACGGGATCCGTTCGTCGTTGGGGTCCTTGGCCCCTCGCTACAGCAGCAATTCTAGTTCGTCCACCAGTTCAGCGAAGCGCGACAGCGCTGTGTCCACGGGTTCTGGTTTCTCGAGGTCAACGCCCGCGTCGCGTAACAGGTCCAGCGGGTACTTGCTGCACCCGCCCTTGAGGAAGCCAAGGTAATCACTCAGTTCGGATTCGCCGCCACCGAGCACCCGTTGGCTTAGCGCGATCGCTGCGGACAAACCCGTCGCGTACTTGTAAACGTAGAACGCGCGGTAGAAATGTGGAATACGCAGACATTCGAGCGGCAGTTCATCGTCGAGAACAAAATTGGGCCCGAAGTAGTCTTTCAAGAGCTTGCCGTAGGTCTCTTTGAAGGCATCAACAGTCAGTGGTTCGCCCGCTTCGCACATTTCGTGGGTGATCTTTTCGAACTCCGCAAACATCGTCTGGCGGATGATCGTTGATCGGATGCTGTCAATTTCGTTGTTAATCAAATAGGCCTTCACCCGATCGTCTTGAGCGTTGTCAAGCA
>CAZLFF010000001.1:106654-112849 GCA_964558755.1 uncultured Pirellulaceae bacterium | reverse complement strand
GTTTGGGGATGGTATGGCGGTGGCAACGGCACATCAGGGGCATTCTCGTCAACTCAAATTCCGTTGAACTATCAAGTTCCTGACGACGCTACTCGCAGCTACCCGGAATTGAACAAACGAATGGCGGCTTTCGGTAGCGGCCATTCTGGCGGAGCAAATTTTGCTTTTGCTGATGGCTCGGTCAAATTCGTTGCCAATGAAGTGGATGAAATCACGTATTCCTCTCTTAGCACTCGCGATGGGGGCGAGACGATCTTTGGTGATTACTAAGCGCTGATTGGGCTGCGATCTTGCTCAGAGTGTAACCATCGTTGTTGCTTGTGTTTATTCGCTTTTTTACTTCTAACTTGAATGACGATAGCTATGGCGGAGTTTTATTTCTTGAGGAATTTGACGTTTCTTTTCAGTCCAGCTTTTCTGTCGTCCCTCGTGATCGCAAGTGCTACTTTGCTGGTGGGCTGTGATCCTCCAATTCCACAGCTTGGGAAAGTTACCGGTAATGTCACTCTGGCTGGCAAGCCACTGGATGGAATCGAAATCGTTTTCTCACCCGACCCGTCAGCTGGGCCTGCTGGTCGTTCGTCGCGGGCGGTGACCGATGAGTCTGGGGCATACTGTCTGACGTATCGTACGGTTGACGGGAATGGTCGGGGCGAGGGCGCTGCGCTCGGGCCGCACATCGTCACCATGAACGACTGGAAGTGTCTCAACTCACGTGACAACCCGATTCCCTATCGCATCTCTCTGCGGTTGAATAAGCCTAGCAGTTCACCACTCAGAGAAACCGTCATTGAAGGTGAGCAGACGATCGATTTTGATTTGACGAAACACGCTAAGTAGGTTCGTGAAGTTCGATTGCGGTGCAGCATTCGTCTGACTTGCCTGTTTCAGCGAATCAGCGTTATGCCGACCGCCTCGTGGTCGTCTTGCGCGTCAGAACCATGGCCGTCCTGCCGGTTGGCGGATCACATGATTTGGCCATTTCGGTCATGGGGGTGATCGATCGCCTTCCGCTTACACCGTCATCGCGACGGCGATCATTTTGATGATCGTCCGAGTCATCGTGGGTCTGCGTGTCAGCGAAGACGTTGAAGCACGCGGCTTGGACTTGGGTGAACACGGCGAACGGGGCTACATCCTGTAGCTGATCGTCGCAGCGAGCGGTTGGGGCATTCCCGCCCCGATCGCAACGCGTCGTGTGCCAGAACGAGAGAGCATTTCAAAACCGCAAGCCGACGTGTTAGCGAGAGACGAACTGCCGTAAAACTTGGTCCCTCGCTTACGCGTCAGGTTGAGAAAGCGAGGCCACTGGCGGTTCTTAACTCGTTGTGTTGACGTGGTGGACGCAGCGGGATCTCACAACCACGACCACGAATACGTGCATCGCTACTTTGCTGCCCGCGACAGTCGTTTGCGTTCGTTCTCTTTGAGCACCTGTTTTCGCAAGCGAATTTGGGAAGGAGTGACCTCGACCCATTCATCGTCTTGGACGTACTCCAGCGCGGCTTCGAGGCTGAACTGCCGGAGGCTCGCATGTTCGTCAGCTGTTTTTCCTTGGTCGGATTCACCGGCAAGTCATTCGCACGCGGGTTCTCGCCGACGATCATGCCTTCGTAAACTTGATCGCCCGGGCTAACGAAAAGCTCGAATCGTTGTTGCAGGTTGAACAGGCCGAAGCCGACCGCTTTGCCCGCCGCCATCGAAATCACAGCACCGTTGACGCGGGATGGGATGTCACCTTCGAGTGGTCGGAATTCTAAGAAGCGATGGTTGATAATCGCTGTGCCCTGCGTGGCATTAAGTAGCTTGGTTCGCATTCCAATCAAGCCGCGTGAGGGAATCACGAAACTCGCAAGAGTAAATTCGCCGCGGGTGGTCATCTCTAACAGGTCGCCGCGTCGGTTGCCGACCATTTCCATCACCGGACCAAAATTGTCGGTGGGGACTTCGACGACCAGTGTTTCAAACGGTTCGCTTTTTGTGCCGTCGATGTCTTTGATGACGACCTGAGGCTTGCCGATCGAAAGTTCAAAACCCTCGCGCCGCATCGTTTCGATCAACACCGCCAAGTGCAAAATTCCGCGTCCGCTAACGGCGAAGGAATCCCCTGATTCAAGCGGTCGAACTCGCAGTGCTACGTTGCGTTCTAGTTCTTTGTTGAGCCGTTCGCGTAGCTGGCGGCTGGTAACGTACTTGCCTTCTTTGCCTGCCAGCGGGCTGCTGTTGATCGTGAAGATCATCTCAAGCGTGGGTTCATCGACGCTGATTCGTGGCAGAGGTTCGGTGATCTCGGTCGAGCAAATCGTGTCGCCAATTTCGACGTCTTCTAAGCCGATCAAGGCACAAACTTCGCCGGCTTCGGCCCGTTCGACCTCAATACGGCCCAGTTTATCAAAGCTGTTAACCGCGCTGATTTTGGCGACCTTGGGCGTTCCGTCGGCGGCGATCACGTTGACCGATTGGCCTTTCTTGACGACGCCCGAGACGATTTTGCCGACCGCGATTCGCCCCACGAACTCGGACCAGTCCATTGTTGTGACGCACATGCGAAAGTCGCCGGGTTCGATCTCGGGCGGCGGAACGTGCTCGATCACCATGTCCAGCAACGGTTCCATATTGCCTTCTAGCTTTTCAAGGTCATGCGTGGCGAAGCCGTTCTTGGCGGAGGCATAAATGAAGTGGAAGTTATCCAGGTATTCCTCGC
Source organism: uncultured Pirellulaceae bacterium (assembly GCA_964558755.1). Classification (GTDB taxonomy): domain Bacteria; phylum Planctomycetota; class Planctomycetia; order Pirellulales; family Pirellulaceae; genus Mariniblastus. The sequence goes on along the minus strand of CAZLFF010000001.1, from coordinate 110,145 downwards.
CGCCCATTTCTAGGATCAGCTCCATCGCTTCATCGACAACCTCTTCGGTGCGAGCATCGGGCTTATCGACTTTGTTGATAATGACCATCGGCTTGAGGCCCGCCTCGAGCGCCTTGCCCAGCACGAATCGGGTTTGCGGCATGGGGCCTTCTGCTGCATCGACCAGCAATAAGGCACCGTCGGCCATCTTGAGCACGCGTTCAACTTCACCTCCAAAGTCCGCGTGGCCGGGCGTGTCGATGATGTTGATCTTGATGCCCTTGTACGGCAACGCGATGTTCTTGGCGAGGATCGTGATGCCGCGTTCTTTTTCAATATCACCGCTGTCCAAGATCCGCTCGCCCTGCAACTGCGCGTCGCGGAACTGACCGCTCTGTCGCAGTAGGCAATCGACGAGCGTCGTTTTGCCATGATCGACGTGAGCGATGATGACGATGTTCCGAATGTCTTTACGTTGGGTCATGGGTCGAGTCGTGCGCGTGGGCGACTGGAAACTGGATGGTGGATGCGAACGAGAGCGAACTAGCGTTCAAATTTGAATCGCGAATCATAGAGCGACATGCGATCGGGGGATAGGTTGGCCGGTTGCCAGCAAACGCCCGCTTATCAGGTTGCAAAAATTGCGCAAAACGTTGTTTGCGGGGCAGCGTTCACGGGCTGATGGGGCCAAATCGTGGTACCGGTTCTTTCGGTGCCCTGATCGCACGTGGACGGGTGTTTGCCGGGCGTTATCGAGAAAACTCCCGCGAGTCGAATCGTTTTTCGGTGTTTTTGCCTCGAGCGTGAATGTCAAGATTTAATGAAAGTCGGGTCTCTGAGGCGTGCTAGGACTCGACATTGCGTCGAATCTCGATAGCTTGGTAATGACGCGAGAAAGAGGAAAAACGTCCAGATATTTCGCCCGCCTGGCGAATCGAGTACTAACCCTAGATTACTGGAGACAAGAATGAACTTGAACGTAAAACGCATCGCACCAGCGGCGCTGATGGCCGCAGCGATTGCCTTTGGTGGAGTGACGAATGTTATTTCACAAACGACCTTGTACACAGACAATTTTGACGACGCATTAGCCTCGGGTGCGACTCGAGTTTTAAGCCCGGATCTCGTTAACGGTCAGTTCAACGATCCTGCCAATGGAGATGTATTCGGGATCGTTGGTCGCGATGCGAGCTTTGCAATCGGTGATGATTCGGATCCAGCTTCGCCTAACTTTTTCGACGGCGACTCTCAAGGGTTTGCGGACTCGACAAAAACGGATTTATTCCTCGGGTTCAACGATACGGTAAACGACGCCAACACTGATCCGAACGGAAGTGTTTCCGTGACTTGGACGTTTGATGTCGCTGGAGCAACAGGTCTTGGTTTGTCGTTTGACGTAGCCGGCATGGGCGACTTCGAAGGAACCGCTAACTCGTCTGGTAACCCAGCGTTTGCAGACACCTTCTTGATCACCGCTGCCTTTGACGGTGGAACTGCATCTGAGATTGTCTTCGGAACTGGCGATGACGAAGGCTCATTGACCTACACACTTGAAGCCGGAACAGAAGTCACGCTGAACGATCCTTTTCTGATCGGCACACCAACGGGCGACGGCGGCGTGACTGATGGTGCGGTGATCAACAACGAGTTTCAAAACTTGAGCTTCGCCATTCCAGGCAGTGGAAGTTCGCTCGAGCTAGTCCTGACAGCGCGGTTTGACGGCGGTTCGGAATCTTTGGGAGTCGACAACCTAGTGATCTCGGGTGGCGGCAGCCTTGACCTTACAGGTGACTTCGACAACGACGGCGATGTTGATATCGATGACATTGATGCCTACGGTGGAAACATCGACACGGCCGTGACACCTGCGACTTCCGACTTGGATCTGAACGGCGACAATCAGATCACGCTGGATGACCTGACGATTCACGTTGAGACCTACGTCATGACCAGTAACGGCCAGGTGGGCACGAAGCTTGGTGATGCGAACCTTGATGGAGCAGTCGACGTGCTGACCGACGCGGCAACGGTGGTTAACAACCTTAGTACTTCGGTCGGTAGCTACGAGCTGGGTGACTTCGACAAGAGCGGCGACGTTGCTGTTCTGACCGATGCGGCAATCGTGGTGAACAACCTTGGTTTCAGCAACGAGCCCGGTGCGAGCGTTGCGGCTTCTGCCGTGCCAGAGCCCGGTAGCCTTGCGTTGTTGGCCGTTGGAGTTATCGGAGCCGGTTTGCGTCGTCGCCGTTAATTCTGAACTGCGATTTTGATCGTAGCGAAAATTTATGAGCCCGGTGTTCACGAGAACGCCGGGCTTTTTTCGTGTTTTCACCACTGTGGAAAGCTCCTTTGGTCTCTTCGAACGCAGGCATGTTATCCTTGTATCGCATTGGTCGTGGCGGCACTGGCTTCTTTTAAGCTGATCGCCCCGAATCGCGCTACCCAGTCTTCTTGCGAATTGCCATGAAATACTTGCTTGTTCTTACTGCTGTCGCTTTTTCTTCGGCTGGGATCGCATCAGGGCAGGCTTCGTTTCTGGATCGCTCGTCGGACGATGCGATCCGAATCGCGTCGTACAACTTAGGTGGCTTCGAAGGTTTTTTTGATCCGGATGAAGAAGCCGATACGCTTTTCGATTTCGACAACGCCAGCGGCCAGTATCGCGCTGTTCCTTCTTTGGCTCGCGTTTGGCAAGCGATCGATGCGGACGTGTGGGCATTTCAAGAAGTGATCGAGCGAACGGCAACCCACGTGCGACATGCACTCAATGCGGCGGTCCCGTTAAGCGGCGGACAAAATTGGTCGGTATTTAAACGGGCCAATCAAGTTATCGCGAGTCGTTACCCGGTCGTCGATCCGGTTTTTTCGGTTCCCGGTGTACCCCGTGACCCCGCGATCGCGACGGTCGATCTACCCGATGATCAGTTCGATAAAGACCTGCACCTAATCAACATTCATCTGGATGCAGGCAGTCGTGCGTCAGACTTTTTCAACCGACAGAATGAGGCCGATCGGCTTGTTCGCTACATCGACGACATCCAAGATCCATCATTCAGCGGTGCGATCCCCACCGACACGCCGATCATCGTGCTGGGGGACTACAACGACTTCGATGAAACCAATGCGATTCCGACGCTCCAATCGGGCGACATTTTCAACGAGAGTGAATTTGGTCCCGATTCGCCGCCTGATTGGGACGGCACCTCGTTGGCTGACCCGATGCCAACACACAACGATGCTGGTGGTTCGATGACAACGTTTCAAACAAATGTATTTGATAGCAAGTTGGATTTGCAGCTATACACCGATTCCGTGATTGGGCACACGAATTCGTTCATCCTAAATGCCGACGAGCTATCGACAGCGGATCTAATAGCTGCAGGACTTCAATCCACCGACACTCAGTTGGATCCCGCCAGAGGCTTGGTTGACCATCTGCCGGTAGTTGTTGACTACGAGTTCCCCGTCGTTTTTTCGCTAGGAGACTTTGATCAGTCGGGAACTGTCGACGA
>CAZLFF010000001.1:77789-106644 GCA_964558755.1 uncultured Pirellulaceae bacterium | reverse complement strand
ATATTGATTTTTACTGCGGGCGGATTGGATCCCAAGCAGTTGGGGAATTGTCGCAACTGGATCTCGATGGCGATCAATCGATCACGTTAGCAGACCTCAGAATGCACGTAGAACAATTCGTGATGACGTCCAATGGTGAGGTCGGTACGCGGCTGGGCGATGCTAATCTTGACGGTCAAGTCGATGTGCTGACCGACGCGTCGATTGTGGTCAATAATCTGGGCCAGCAGGTGAATCGTTATCAAGACGGCGACTTTGATAAGAGCGGCTTGGTTGACGTGTTGGGGGATGCGTCGATCGTGATCGATAATCTTGGGTTCAACAATGGCACGTCCAACGCAGCGGTCTTAAGTGCAGCGGTGCCCGAGGTCGGGAGCATCGCATTGTTGGGTTGCGGATTACTTGGCTTGGGGCTCTGTCGTCGAAGGGATGTAGGTGCCTCGGTGGTTTGAAGCCGCGATTAGCGGCGGCTTAGCGGACCTGTTGCGGGTTGCCGTGCTCAGAGGTTTGCGAGTTTCCATTCTGTCCGGCACTGGTAGAATGGTCTTTTGGATCTCCCTGTTAGAATCCGACGCTCCTCCCTCGATTAGGCATCTTCTGATCATGCGTGAACTAACTTCCCTTGCGCTCGACAAGGCTTTTTTGATCGCCTGCCTTGTCGGGCTTGTTGTTTTCTGTTCGGAGGCGTCGGGACAGAACTACGACCCACCCAGTAACTATTACAGCAGCGCGACGGGGACGGGGGCGACGCTTGAGTCGCAGCTGCACAACATCATAGATAACCACACTGTGTTTAGTTACAACGGGACGCGGGAGGTGTTTCGCGTCATTGATGCTGATCCGAATAACTCAAACAACATTTTGCTGACGTACAACCAGCAATCGGTGCCCTACAGCCCGACATCGCGTTGGAACCGCGAGCACACTTGGCCGCGATCGCGGGGCGTTGATAGTAGCGGCCCTGACAACTCAGACGTGCACCATTTGCGACCCTCCGATATTGGAATTAACTCGGATCGCGGAAATCTTCATTTTGGTGGTGCCTTCGGTAGCGGCGGCGGCAGTTATGGAACGCGGAACGATGGTAACGGAACCGTCTGGTACCCGGGCGATTGGGATGCGGGCCACATTGCACGCCAGCAGTTCTACATGCAGGTCCGATACGACGGCTCGGACGGCGCGACCAATGATTTAGAGCTGGCCAACGGGACCCCGGGCGGCAATCGGTTGGGTGACTTGAACCGACTGATGGAATGGCACTATGCGGCGCCGGTAGATGAATTCGAACGACGGCGAAATGACTTGATTTACGATGACTTTCAAGGCAATCGAAATCCCTTCATTGATCTCCCAGAAGTTGCTTGGTCGGTGTTTGTGGACCAACAAAACGACAGCCGCATTGAACTGGCTGGTGGCGTTAGCGATGGACAGGGCGGTACATCTTTGGACGTGAGTGTCGCGAGAGTGATCGCCGGAACCAGCGCTCCGAAAACGGCTCAGGTGACCTTGAACAAGTCTGGTCTGGACGGGACGTATTACTCGGTCACGACCGACGGGCCGGTAACGAGCTCGATCGAGGGACGGTTAAACGCGTTTCGATCGAGTCAAACGGATAGTGAAACGATTACCGTCGGAGTCATCGGTTCGACGCTGTTGCCGGGGACGACAACGGGCTCGGTGAAGATTGACAATCTAGACATTACGACAGCAGGCGGTGTTGGGCGCGGGGACAATGACGCGGACGATGTCATCAACGTTTCGCTCACCGCGGTGTCACATGCAGAGCCTTCATTTTTTTCATTTTTCCCTCAGCCGTCACGATCGATCGATTTGGGTGACTTCTTCGCCGGCAGTCAATTCACTCCCTCGACCAGCGTTGACATTTTCAATTTGGCGTCCGCGTTTGGGGCAGAGCTAACCGCTGCGTTGGACCTTGATGCGATCGTTGAAACAGATGTTGCGAATCGGTTTTCTTTCGATGGCAGTTTGTTTAGCAACCTAGCGGCAACGGAATCTGCGTCCATTGAGTTCCAAGGGTTGTCGGATCAGCTGGGACAATTTTCTGCCACCTATGAGTTTCAAGTCTCTGACGAAGACATCCCGGGTGCCGAGTCCTCGACGTTGACGTTGGACCTGACCTTTGACGTGGTGGCTGAGGTTGGCGATTTCAGTATTTCCGGGACGATCGATGACGAGGACATTGATTTCTACAGTGGCCAGTTAGGCACGCAGGTTGATGCTGACTCGCCCTTGCGTGAATTGGACCTCGATGGCGATGGCACCATCACGCTTGATGACCATGAGTTACACATCACCACGTTGGTCACCACGGACTTGGGCAAAGGCGCGTTGATCGGCGACACGAACCTTGATGGGACGGTCGACGTTTTGGAGGATGCCGCAACGCTGATTTTTTATCTTGGGCAAAGTGGCGTTGGCTACAAAGAAGGTGATCTGAATGCCGACGGCACCGTCGACGTTCTAGGTGACGCTGCTTTGTTGATCGTTAATTTAGGCCAGTCGTCTGCTACGAGTTCGGCGACCGTTGCCGCTCAAGCAGTGCCCGAACCTAGTGGCTTGCTGGGCTTGTCGTTGCTGCTCGGTTTGGCCAGTTGTCGCCGAGAACGGGGCCAAGTTTACTTGCCAACCGGTTGCCTTTGGTCTGAGTCTGGTGATTGAGGTTGTTTACGGGTGATAGGGTGCCTTTGGGCCGGAGATCGCAGCTGCCGTGATTCTGGCCGTCGATGGTTGATTGCGGTGATTACTATTTTCGCTCCAATTGCCCCAGCTATAATTTAAGTTCCCTTCCAACGCGAGTTATGCACTCGCGTGTTGTCTCTTTCATTGAACCACGCACCGCTGCGGTTGCGTGCGAACACGATTCGACCGTCTTTGCCCGGAAACTGATTTGTCAATTCGCTATGCCCGCTGTCGTTCTCGGCTTGCGCTGAGTGCGATGATGTTCGCTCTTGTCGCGCTAGTCTTGCACAGCCTCGGTTTCGCTGTTGCGGAGAGATGCTGTGCGCAGAATTACGATGCACCGGCCGGTTATTATGATTCGGCGACGGGCACTGGTTCGGTGCTGGCCGACCAGCTGCACGACATCATTGATGATCATACTCGCCGCAGCTACGACGCGGCTCGCTCAGATTTGCAGGTCACCGATGCGGACCCCGATCAACCGGGCAGCATCATTCTCGTTTATAGCAACGAATCGCTCGACCTTGGGCCGCTGCAAGGAAATTCAATCCCCGGTTGGGATTCTGGCAGAAGTTGGAACCGTGAACACTCGTGGCCGCGGTCTCGCGACGTTGGTAGCTCTGGTGATGACAACTCGGACTTGCATCACTTGCGCCCGTCCGATCCGGGCGTCAACGGAAGCCGCAGCAATTTGAATTTTGGCGGCGCGTTTGGGCTCGGCGCGGCGGGGCGAGTTAATGACGTCAATGGTCAAGTTTGGTACCCGGGTGATTGGGATGCGGGTCATATTGCTCGGCAGCAGTTTTACATGGATGTGCGATACGACGGTTCCGATTCCTCCACAACGGATTTGGTTTTGGCGACCGGCAATCCCGCCTCCAGCACCGGGCAGTTGGGCGATTTGAATCGCTTGGTCGAATGGCACTTTGCAGCGCCGGTCGACGAATTCGAACGCCGCCGCAATCAGATTATTTTTGACGACTACCAGTTCAACCGAAATCCGTTTATTGATCGTCCCGAATTAGCTTGGTCCGTGTTTGTTGATCAGCAAAATGATAGTCGCATTGAGATCGCGGGCGGCAGCAGCGACGGTGCTGGCGGATCGAGCATCGATTTGAGTCTTGGTCGTGTGATTGCGGGGGCTTCTGCGACAGCGATCGATCAGACGACCGAGGTTACGCTAAACAAACTGGGTTTAGATGGGACGTATTATTCGGTCACCGCAGGCGGAGCCGCAACCAGTTCGATCGAAGGTCGGTTCAACGCGTTTCGGTCTGGCCAAACTGATAGCCAATCTTTGACACTCGGATTGACAGGTTCGACAGCCACTCCGCAACAAATTGCGGGCACGGTGACGATCGACAACCTCGATATCACCGACGCCGGTGGTGTTGGTCGAGGCAGCAATGACGGTGACGACACGATCAATCTTTCGCTGACCGCGTTGGCTCACGCTCAGGCGTCGCTGGCAGCCGATTCGGTCGTCAGCTCGTTAATGATTGACCTCGGTGATTTTTTTGCCGGCAGTCAGTTCACGCCATCGGTCGACGTTAACATTTCGAATCTCGAGTCCTCTTTTGGAGCCAACCTTACAGCGGCTCTTGATTTGGACGCGATTTTGGAAACCGACGCCGACGATCGCTTTAGTTTCAGCGAGGTTCTGTTTGATAACTTGGCCGCGGGTGAGCAAGGCTCGTTGGCCTTTGCAGGACTCAGCGATCAGCTGGGGCAGTTCTCTGCCAGCTACGAATTGCAACTTTCCGACGAGGACATCGTGGGTGCTCAGTCATCGACGTTGAGTCTAGACCTGAGTTTCGATGTCGTTGCCGAGCTAGGTGATTTCAGTATTTCCGGCACGATCGACGACGAAGACATCGACTTTTACATTGGCCAGCTGGACGTAGAAGTCACGTCTGCCTCGCCGTTTCCACTGCGAGAATTGGATCTCGACGGCGATGGAACGATTACGCTTGATGACCACGAGCTGCATGTGACCACGTTAGTGACCACTGACTTGGGCAAAGGTGCGGCGATTGGCGACGTGAACTTCGACGGAATCGTGGATGTGCTGGGTGACGGAGCGACGCTGGTGCTGAACTTAGGGCAAAGCGGTGTCGGTTACCGCGATGGTGACCTCAACGCGGACGGAGTCGTTGACACCCTGGGAGACGGGACTCTATTGATTCTCAACCTAGGACAGTCATCCGCAGCAGTGACTGTTGCATCGCGAGCAATCCCCGAGCCCAACGGGCTGCTTTTGATCACGTCGATGGTGGCGTTCGTCACCGCACGACGTAGACGAAGCGTGCGGTGAATCGACGGCTCAAGTTGAGCAACTTGCCAATCGATGACCTGCGGCCGATGATCTGCGTCGCAACAAAAGTCATCGGCCGAGAAGCATTCGGCCTATAGCCATTTGACTTTGCCCGAAACCAACTCGTAATAAGCGGGTTTGATCTGCAGGCCTTTGGCTTTGGCGATGATCGGCGAGCGTGATTCAAGCTCCTTCGCTGTCAGCTTCGCGTTCTTTTTCACGATTGAATTGACCGAGGCATTACTGAGTGCCGGTTTAATGTGGCACACAAGGTGGTTCAGGTTGTAACCGTTGTCGTCGTTAGCAACCGCGGCACCGACGGCTCCACAGGATTCATGGCCCAGAACGACAATCAGTTTGGTACCCAAATGTGCGACCGCGTATTCGATGCTGGCGATGGATGAAGTGTTGGCGATGTTGCCGGCGACGCGAACAACAAAAATTTCGCCCAGTCCGGTGTCAAAGATCAGCTCTGGCACCACGCGGCTGTCGGCACAGCTGAGCACGATTGCGAATGGAGCCTGTCCGTCCCCAAGTTCTTGTCGCCGGCTGACGTCCTGTCGCTCGTGTACAGGTCGGTCAGAAGAGAACCGTTTGTTCCCGTCTTTGAGATTCTTGAGGGCTGCCGCTGCGGTTACTGATTTTGCCATTGCTGATGTTCCTTGACGAGTGAATTAAGTTCATAGACGACAATTATGAGGCTCTATATTATTGACGGTTTGGGCAATGCGTGTCGAGCACTCAGGTCGTCGGTTTTTGCTTTTGGTCGTTGCCCGTTCGACGTCACGTAAGGCGCCCCCTACCTGACGTCTAGTGTAACCTGACGACGACCACTTTTTCGATGACTTTGGAGAAAACGATGATTCGAGTGCTACTGCTGTTCTGTTTGTCCGCCGCTCTGGTTGGCCCACGCGGTGCCGCGGTTGACGCGCAAGAGGTCAAGCCGAATGTGCTGTGGATTTTGACCGACGATCATCGGTATGACTCGGTCCGCGCATTCAACCAGATGCTGCACGGTCGCGAGATGAGTGAACTTGGGTACGTGGAATCGCCCAACACCGACCGGCTGGCGAAGATGGGCACCACGTTTATCAACACTTATTGTCAGGCTCAGGGTTGTGCACCGTCGCGAGCGTCAATGCATTACGGACGCTATCCATTCCGGTCGGGAATTTTTGAATTCGAGTATCACAATAACAACGCGGAACATTGCCGTCCTGCCCTGCCAGAGAGCATGGCCGAACTCGGGTACCAAACCACTCATGTCGGCAAACTGGGTGTCCGAGTCAAAACGATCAAAGGCGCAGGCCAGTGGGCGGCGCAGCATCCGATCTACCAACAGAGCTTTTACTTCAAGGATCTTGCGAAAGCCGGGCTGTGTGGCTGGGGCAAGGGCTGGACGACTGAGGTCAATGGGAAAAAATTGGACAAGCCGATTCAGAGTCTCGAGTACTTTGTGACTCCCGACGGCGAGTTTGAATACTGTTCATTAGAGCTGGAAAAACTGATGCCAGATCTTGCCGGGACCTGCGCCGATACGATCGAGAAATACGACCTGCTACGTCACTACAACAAAAAGAAGGGCAAGCATCTGGATAAAGGTATGATCTTGTCCGGAGTTAGCTCACGCGAAGCCGGTAAGACTCGCGATGGATATTATGCTTCGATCTTTGCTGACTACCTAAAGAACCCGAATCGCAAATTCACAGTTGGTTCACTTGAATACGAAGGAGTCGATACGTCGAAGCCGTTGTTCTGCCATATTGGATTTGACTTTCCCCACACACCCGTGCTGCCGCCAGGTGACTACCGCGAGCGTTTTCGCAAGCATCAATACGTGGTTCCGGAACTGGCACCGGATGAGTTGAAGACCATGCCTGCTCAATTAAAAAAGATGCGGGGCTATGGAGCGTCGGATCATTTCACGGACGCTGAAAAACAAGCGATGATTCAAGATTATTACGCGTTCTGCGCTTATGGAGACACGTTGGTTGGGCAAGCGGCAGACGCGTTTATCGAGTACAGCGAAGCGCAGGAACAGCCTTGGACGATCGTGTATGTTTGTGGTGATCACGGGTGGAAATTGAACGACCACGGGTCGGTGTCCAAGTTCACTCCTTGGGACGTCGATGCACACAACCCGATCATCATCGTCTCGTCAGACAAACAGAAGTTTCCGGCAGGTAAAGTCGTCACGGATTTCGCCGAGTTCGTCGACATCGCTCCAACGGTGCTGGCGACGGGCGGTGCTGATCTAGGCGATGAAAAATTTGGTTATCTTGACGGGCAGGATATGGCGGACATCGCTTCGGGGGCCGTGCCGGCTCGCGATTATGTGATTGGTGAGAGCCATGCGGTAACGGGGCCGCGTGCCTTTATCCGCACCAAAGACTATGTGTTTTCGATGCAGACGCGTCCGACTAGGAAGCGTGGGAAAGACATGGATTGGGCGCTGTCCGCTTCGTACGAAGACCTCGATCCCGCGCTGTATCACATGCCTTCGGATCCCGGTGAGGTAAACAACCTTGCGTTTAGCTCAGATCACGAAACGATCGCGATGTTGATGAAAGAAAAGTTGGTCAACATTGTTTTGGGTGACAACCGAGTCGAGGTCGACTGGGGTGGCAACAAGGCTTTAGGGACCACGATTTTCCGCAGCAATTTCGCGTTCGGTGCGGATGACAAGCAACTTATTCTGCCCCGCTAAGGGGGCATGTCCTGGCCCGCATTGTAGGCGCGTTTTCCTCTGCCACCCGTCACGCGGAAGTCTCGGGGCACGAAAGCTACCGTTTTCGCGACACTTGCGGCCCAAACTGTTGTTAACAGTTAACGATCGGTCCATAATCGGTAGGGTTGGGGCCGTTAGACTACCGACAAACGATTATCGTGCTCGAAAGGACGTCTGTTGCTGAAACAAATATTTGTCGCCCTGCTGGGCGTCATGACTTGCTTGCCGGCAGTCTTGGCCGAGGAGAAGCCGAACATCGTCTTCATCTTGGCCGATGACGTGGGCTTGGGCGATGTTAGCTTTCACGTTCGAAACATTCAAAACAAGCAACCGTTAGTCGAAACTCCGACAATCGATGCCTTGGCGTCCCAGGGCCTGTGGTTTACCGACGGCCATTCCTCGACGGCGCTTTGCGCACCGACGCGCTATGCGACGATGAGCGGCAACAATAATTACCGCTGTTACGCACCGGCCGGCGTTTGGAGCACATTTGCTCCAACGCCGTTCAAAGAAGGAGAGGCCACCCTTGGTACGGTGGTCCGCGATGCCGGGTATCAAACAGGCTTCGTCGGAAAGTGGCACATGGGCGGCGACTTTTTTGTTCCCGGAACGAACAAGATCTACCGCGGTCCGAAGAGCGGTGACCTGACGGGAAAGGTTGATGTGACTCGCTGGGCCGGCAGTGGTCCTCGCTATTGCGGTTTCGACTACGATTTTGTGTCCCCGTGTGGAGTGCAGGGTCCGCTGTACTTGCTGTACGAAAACGAACAATGGTATCCGTGGGATACCGACTCGGAAATCGTTTTCTTCAACAAAGATGTTGCCAAGTTTCCCCAAGACGTCAGCGATAAAGGCCCCGGACCGGGCGACTCGAACTGGGATGCTCAGGCGTTGGGCGACAAGTTCTCATCCAAAGCGGTGGAATTTATCAAGGCCAGCGCGGCCAAAGAAAAGCCTTTCTTTTTGTACTACTGTGCGTCGGCCGTCCATGTTCCGCACCGCCCTCCTGTGCAACTAGATGGGACCGCAATCAAAAGTAGCACGCCTACGCCGCACTTGGATATGCTGACCGAACTAGACGTGCAGGTGAAGCGGATTGTTGATGCGTTGAAGGCTGTGGAGCAATTTGAAAACACGTTGATCGTTTTCACCTCGGACAATGGTGGCTTGCGAGACGGAAAGGCCGAGAAGCTTGGTTACAGCCAGGGTGGTGGCTGGAGAGGTAGTAAGAACACTCCGTTCGAAGGCGGGCACCGCGTGCCTTACTTCGCGGTCTGGCCGGGTCACATTCAGCCTGGCGTCACCGATGAAGTGGCCGTTAGCCAGGACATGGTCGCCACCTTTGCCGCGCTCGTTGGCACCACCATCCCTGACGGCCAGGCACTGGATTCGCTGAACCTGCTGCCGTTGCTCATGGGGGACGACGACTTTCAAGGCCGCGATTACTTCGTCAATCAAGCTGGCTCGAAGCAGGAGCTGATGTTTCGCAAAATGCCTTGGAAGTTGATCATTCAGAGCAATTTCAAACGCACGAAGCATGAGCCGCTATCGCTGTACAACCTAAGAGAAGATCCCCACGAGGACCACGACATGATTGGTGATGCGGAGTTCAAATCGATCGTCGATTCGATGTTCAAGGAATACATGGACATTGTGCAGTCGGAGCGGGCGACGGTGCCGGGACGGTAGAACAAGTTGTGCTGAATTGGGAAACTGGACCTTTGTGTCCGATATATCCTTCACTTCGAATTCGAACTATGAGAAACCAAATTTGTTTGGCCCCGTTTATGGCCGCGATCGTCTGCTTCGGTTCAGCTTTTGCTGCCCAAACGGCCTCTGCCCAAAGCGCTTTCCCGTTTTTAGTACCGGCAGAAAAACCCAATCGCCCGTTGAGCGCCGCGGTCGCGAGGAATTACGACGCCTATCTTTCGATTCGCCCAGAGCAGAACGAATTGTACTCCCAGTTTAAGTACACCAAGCTTAAGGGGTTCGACTACAACGGTGGCGATGGCACGATCACTCGCCGCGATCCTTCCAAGGTGATCTTTGCCAATGGGAAATACTACGTCTGGTACACGCACCGGGACACGGGTTTCAAATCCGTGGGCATGAATAGGGCCGCTGAGGCGACCGATGTGATTCCGTCGGCAGATTGGGATTTGTCTGACATCTACTATGCGACGTCCAAAGATGGATTTACGTGGGAGGAACAGGGCGTAGCGGTTCCGCGTCCCCCTAAACCACAGGCTGGTTGGCGCAGCGTGACGACGACGGACATCCTTGTCTGGAAAGGCAAGTACTATCTGTACTACCAGGCTTTCATGGAGGCCAGCGGGACACGTGGCGACTTCTGCCCGGTCGCGGTCTCGCATGCCGATTCGCCCCAAGGTCCATGGACTTCGGCCAACAAGGTCGTCATTCCCAACGGAGCCGAAGGCGAATGGGATCAGTACTCCATTCACGATCCGTATCCGTTGGTTCACGACGGAAAGATCTACATCTATTACAAAGGCGATTTCGATGAACGTCCGGAGCTAAAACCCTCGAAGGTTCGCATGCAAGGTCTCGCGATCGCCGACAATCCGCTGGGACCGTTTAAAAAACATCCGCTCAATCCCGTCCTCAATTCAGGACACGAGACGACGTTGTTTCCGTTCGGCAAGGGTGTCGCCGCGATCGTGCAGCGAGACGGAATGGAGCACAACACCATCCAATACGCGGAAGATTGGGTGAACTTTGAGATTGCGTCGATCACCGAACTACTGCCCGTTGCTGCCGGCCCGTATGTTCCGGATGCGTTCACGAACACCACCGACGGTCAGGGTATCACTTGGGGGCTGTCACATTTTATCAACGCCGCCAGCGACTGGAAAAAGAACCACACCGTTCTGGTTAGGTTTGATTGTGACTTGAGCAAGAAAATCCACGACGATGGAATGAAGGGGCACTACTTGCAGCTCTCACCAGAGTTTCACTATCGACACGGGCTGAACGCTGGGCAGCGAAAACGCATCGCTCGCGAAACGAATCAGCTGAATTCTGTAAACGAGTAGACACGACTTTGTTTTTCCTAGGTCAAGTTTTGAAAGAACAGGTTATGTCCCAGCTGGGAACCCTGTTTGCGTCTCCGGTCGTCGCGGCGTTTTTCGGTTTGTGTGTGCTGGGTTTGGCAGGTCCCGATTCAGCAGTCGCGCAGCCTTTCCCAAGCTTCGCTGTTGGTTCTGACAAAATGTCCTCGATATGATTTTGACTCCATCTTCTGAGACACGTCATGCATTCAGCGATTTATCGCAACTTAGCTCGACTTTGCTGCCTCGTGCTGCTGTCGTCAAATCTTGCCGCTGCCGAAACGGCAGAACGTGTTTACCTTTCGGGCAAAGGGCCTTCGGACGCGGTGGAATGGGATTTTTTGTGTTCGTCGGGTCGCAAAAGCGGTCAATGGTCAAAGATTCCGGTGCCGTCCAACTGGGAGCAGCACGGTTTCGGAGGGTACAACTATGGCCGCGAGAAGTTCGGAACCAAGCATGACGAAACGGGGACTTACCGAAGCACGTTCATGGTTCCCAAAGCCTGGAAACAGAAACACGTGCGGCTGGTCTTCGAGGGCTCGATGACGCAGACGTCGGTCAAGATCAACGGTAAGCAAGTTGGCTTTCCGAATTTTGGTGGCTACGTTCCGTTTCGGTTTATTCTCGACAAAACCAATATCAAGTACGGGCAGAAGAACACGCTGGAAGTGCTGGTCAAGAAGAAGCCCGATTATGAAGGCTTGGATCAGGCCGAGCGGCAGGCGGACTATTGGATCTTCGGCGGAATCTATCGACCGGTCTATCTGGAGGTCCAGCCCAAAGAATTCGTGAACCGTGTCGCCATCGACGCTCGCGCCGACGGGGCGTTTCGTTTGGATGTTTTTCCGCAGGTTCAGTATCCGACGCGTTTTCGTGAGGAGTTCAAGCCGTACGTCGACGAAGTCGTCGCGCAGATCCAAACGCTTGATGGGGAAAACGTTGGCGAACAAATGCGCTCGGTTATCCATGGCGCGTCGGGGCGAGTTCGTTTTAAGACGAAAGTGGCCAATCCGAAAACGTGGTCACCCGAGTATCCGAATCTCTATCAGGTTAAGGTTGCGCTGAAGAATAAAGGCCAGACACTGTCTGAGAAGATTGAACGATTTGGTTTTCGCACATTTGAGCTGCGCCCATCGGATGGGCTCTACCTTAATGGCAACCGAATCATGATTCAGGGCATGAACCGAAACGTATTCGACTCGCAGCACGGACGGGCGGTGGACTCGGAGAAGATCTGGAAAGATGCCCGCGCGATCAAAGCCATGAACGTAAATCTGGTCCGTTCGCACATGCCGCCCACCAAGGAGTTCATGGAGGCCTGTGACGAACTGGGAATGCTGGTCATCACTGAGCTATGTAACTGGCACGATCCGGTGGTTGAGACGCCCATCGCGCGGAACATCGTTTATGAAATGGTTTCGATGTACCAAAATCATCCCTCGGTTATCCTTTGGGCCAATGGCAATGAGAATGGATTTAATCTGGAGGTCGATGATCTTTACCATTTGTATGACCTTCAGGATCGCCCCGTCATTCATCCGTGGACTTACTTCGAGGGGCTTAATACGAAGCACTATCCCGAATGGGCCGAGCTGCAAAAACGGTTTAGTCATCCTCAAATTTATTTGCCCACCGAATTTCTGCATGGTCTGTACGACGGCGGCCACGGCGCGGGGCTGGAGGATTTTTGGAACGCGATGCGACAGTCCCCGGTTTCCGCCGGCGGCGTGTTGTGGTGTTGGGGTGATGCCGCGATCGCGCGGACGGACAAGGATGGAAAGCTGGACACCGCCGGCAATCAATCGGCCGATGGCATCGTTGGACCCAATGGGCAGAAAGAAGCCAGCTACTTCACCGTTCGCGAAATTTGGTCCCCTGTTCAAATTAACTTGGATCAGATTCCCGCGAACTTCAGCGGAGAGATACCGATCGAAAACCGCTACGTCGAAACTCCTCTCAACGAATGTGAGTTTAAGTGGAAGCTGCTGGACTGCTCGGGCGCGTTTTCTGAGGAAGCCAAGACTTTGATTGGGGCGAAGGGCAGCGTCGTTGGACCAAACGTTCCACCGGGGCAACGTGGAACGCTCAAGCTTCCTCTCCCCGGCGACTGGCGTGAAAGCAACGTGTTGGAGCTAATCGCTTACGGTCGCACCGGTGTTGAGCTGATGAAATGGTCGTGGCCGATTGCGCCCACCAAGATGACGACCGTGACCAACGAAACAGTCAAACAATCCACCAGCAATCCGTTCGAGGTAGCGGTGGGCGAAACGGTTTGGTCGTTTTCGTCCGACAGCGGGCAGTTGCTGAGGTGTTCGGTCGCAGGCGTTGAAACCGGGTTTAGAAAAGGCCCAGTGCGGTACGCGGGGACGCTGAAAAATGCGCTAGAGTTCCCAAGCGACTGGACGGCGACCGTCAAACGCGATGGAGATGTGGTCATTGTCGAATCGAAGAACGCCACGGACGGTTCAGCGTTCAGCTGGACTGTGTCGCCGGATGGGTCAGCGGTCTTGAATTATGATTTCTCGGCCATCGACGACGCGCTGGCTTATTGCGCCGTTGGTTTCGATCTAGACGAATCGAACATCGAAAGCAAACGTTGGCTCGGCGCGGGACCGCACCGCATTTGGGGTAACCGATTGAGGGGGCCGCAGTTTGGCCTTTGGGAAAACGTCTACAACGACAACATCACCGGTGTAAATTGGGGCCAGCCAGAGTTCAAAGGCATCTTTGGCGACGTCGATTGGATGCGTCTCGATTTTAGGTCTGGTTCTACCTTGCTGGTCGATGCCGGCGAGCGTACGTCGGTTGGTGTGTTGCGTCCGAAGAACGCGGACGAGACGCGTAACGTAAAAAATGGGGTCGGCCCGGTTCACGCTTGGTGGCACTACCCAGAATCCGGTGGCCTTCACCTGTTTCACAAACTGCCGGGTGTCGGAACCAAGTTTGCCAACGCGGAAAACCTTGGGCCTCAAGGCGAACCAACACAACTAACCGGTTCGTTATCCGGGCGCGTCGTGTTTCAAGCGGTGAAGCGCTCCAATCAATAGGCAACTTTTTAGCCAGTGATCGACTACTTTTTCTACATTCAAAGCGCGATGATTCGCGATTGGCATTTATAGCATGAGCAAAATGAGCGTTCTGATGGTTGGTACCGGCGAGTACACAACCGGTTTTGTCCCTAACGCGGAGGTTGCGTCGGACAAAAAAGCGGGAATCGTCGGCACAACATTGTTTGATCTGCGCCGGCGTGGCCTTGTGGATCGACTGTTGATGGCCGGCACCAACGGCACGAAGTTTCCTGACATCCGACAGCACCTAGACATCGCTCTCGCGAAATCTTATCGCGATATGGACGTTGCGTTTGATAGTTTTCCCGCGGACGACGTGCCGCGAGACGTCAATGCGTACCGCTTGGCTCTCGACACGCTGCATCCGGGTGACGCGGTCATCGTTTTTACACCTGACGACACGCATTACCCGATCGCGATGGAGGCGATTGAGAAAGGGTTGCACGTCCTGATCGCCAAGCCAATCGTAAAAACGGTTGACGAACATTTGGCTCTGATGCGAAAGGCCAATGAGTGGGGTGTTGTTGTGGCGATGGAGGTTCACAAACGTTGGGATCCGCTGTACACCGACGCGCGAGATCGTATTCGTGATTTGGGTGACTTCAGCTTTTTCCAATCTTACATGAGCCAACCCAAGTCGCAGCTGAACACTTTTCGGGCGTGGGCGGGCAAGTCCAGCGACATTAGCTATTACTTAAACGCTCATCATATCGACTTCAACGTTTGGGCCGTCGCCCATCGCGCCCGTCCAACGGTGGTCCGGGCGTCGGCGGCAACGGGTGTGGCTCATTCGATGGACATCCCCACCGAGGACACGATCACGCTGACCGTCGATTGGGAAAACACGGAAAGTGGAAACCGAGCGACCGCGATTTACACATCGTCTTGGATCGCGCCCAAGGCTGACGTTCACTCGCAGCAGCGTTTCTTTTTCATGGCGCACGGTGGCGAGGTCATGATCGATCAGGCTCATCGAGGTTACTCAATGGCAGTCGATGATGCTGGATTTAGCTCGCCCAACCCATTGTTTATGAAATTCACTCCGGACGCGGACGGCTATTTCTCGGGCCAAAGCGGCTACGGTTATCGGAGCATCGAGGTCTTCTTGCGTGCGGTGGAGGAAGTTCGTCAGGGGCGGGCCAAGCCCGGTGACTTTGATGGCAAACTTGCGACCGCCAACGACACCCTGCTCTGCACCGCCATCCTCGAGGCCGGCCGGCGCAGTCTTGATGCGGGCGGCAAAGCAATCCGTATCGACTACGATGCCGATGGCGTTGTGGCTCAGCTAACCGAGTTATAAACAGGTGTGCAGAACATGATGCGAACAACGAACCTGCTCCGTGCCGCGTTTTGCGTGCTTGCGTACCTCACAGGGGTCGGCAACGCGGCGGAAAATCGGCCGAACATTTTGTGGATTGTTACCGACGATCAGCGGCCCGATTCGGTCCGTGCCTACAACCGGTTGGTTTACGGCACCGACGAGAGTCCGCTCGGATATGTCGAATCGCCAAACATCGACAAACTTGCTGCGGAAGGAATCTTGTTCACGCGGGCGATGTGCAACTCACCCGTCTGCGGCCCGTCGCGCGGTTCCATGCACTCGGGGCGATATCCGTTTCGCAACGGTCACTACGCGTTCGAGTTAACACACCAGAATCCCGACTTTATTCGCCCAGTTGTTTCGCAAATTTTGCGAAAACAAGGCTACGCAACGGCAGCGTTTGGCAAGGACGATCCCTACATCTATCGCTGGGGCCCCGGTCAAGGTTTCAACGATCCCGGTTTCTATGACTTGCGAGTTCACAACAAGCATAGCCTCCAGCGAAACGGCGTGGGCGATTTAGCCACGCTGGAAATGTTCGGCAAAGGCAAGGCTGAGATTGTCTTCTATCCTGACGGAAGCCAGCGTGAGTATTTTCTGAAACGCAAGCAGGGCGAACCGACCCAGGAAGATCTCGACGGGCTCGCTCAGACCAACAAAGAGTTTGACATCCTTCGCTCGTACACGTTCGGTGGTATCAAGGGATTGATTTTGGGTGGAGTCAATCCAAAGCCGGCCAACGATACCGCCGACGCCCACATCGCGACTGAGATGATCAACTACTTGGTCAATGCGGGTCAGACGTACCAGTCTTTGTGGGGTAAACAGATGCAGGGCGCCGACACCTCGAAGCCGCAGTTTATTCATCTTGGGTTTCACTTCCCCCACACCCCGGTGCTTCCACCAAAATCATTCCGCGATCGGTTCAAAGAGAAAAAGTATCGCGTCCCTGATTTTGACCAAGAAGAGCTAAGCAAACTTCCTCCGCAACTTGTAAAGCTCTATCGCGCTAGCCGAGTCGATAATATGACTGACGCTGAGAAGCAGCAGGCGATCCAAGATTATTACGCGTTTTGTGCCCACGGCGATGTTCAGATCGGTCGGGCGGTCGAGGCGTTCAAGGATTACTGCAAGAAAGCGAATCAGGAGTACCTAATCGTTTACACCGTGGGCGATCACAGTTGGCATCTTGGCGAACAAGGTGTCGAGGCCAAGTTCGGTCCGTGGGGGCAGTCGGTGGCCAACGCGGCGATCTTGGTTTCGTCCGACAAAAATTTAGTTCCCGCCGGCGACCACTGCGACAAGCTCGTAGAGTTCGTTGATTTTGCGCCCACGATGTTGTCGGCCAGTGGTGTCGATACCAAGGCACCCGAGTTCGATTACTTGGACGGCGAGAGCCTGTTCGACGTGATCGATGGAAGCGCGCCCGAGCGGGAGTACACCCTTGGTGAAATTCACCTTGTTGCTGGTCCTCGGGCATACATGTGTACTGACCGCTTTCGGTTCTCGATGCGAAGCCGCCCGTTTCCGGGGCTCATTAATGAGAAAAACATGGGGCAAAATGTTGACTGGGCACTCAAGGCACCCGTGGAGAAAGTGGACCTCGCGCTTTACGACCTGAGGCATGATCCGCTTGAGCGAAACAATGTGGCGGATCACGCTGACTATCGAGAACTTGCGAGGTGGTTCCGCAGCAAGCTCGGCAACATTGTTCTTGGCGACGGTCGAGTCGAATGCGATTGGACTCAGGCCAACCGCTACGTGATCAGTGACTTTGCCCAAGGCGCGGACGACAAGAAAATTAGTATTCCCAAAAATCTGATCCCATCCAACTGAATGTCGAATAAGAAATGCATATTACTAACCATATTCGCGAAACTGTTGTCAGCCTACTGGCGTTACTGGTTGTCATCTTGGTGGGGCCTCAGGTTTGTTCTGCTGATGAAAACATTCGTGGCCACTGGCGGATGGACGATGGTGTTGGACTGAAGATTGCCGATAGCTCGGGCAATGGGAACGACGGCGAGACCAAGAGTATTCGGTGGACCGCCGGCGTTCACAAATCGGCCGTGCAGTTCAATCGCGGGGGCGGCATCGAATGTGGGAACGATGCAAGTCTGAACATCGAAGATGCGATCAGCATCGATGCGTGGCTCAAGCCGTGGAGCCCAAGGCATCCCGAACAACCAACGATCCTACGAAAAGAAGGAGCCTACGCGCTTCATCTGGGACCAACGAAAGCTGCTTCGTTGACGCTCTGGTTGGATGGAAACGAAGAACGTCTCTCTGCACCGCTGTCGGATTGGCCCAACAATCAATGGCGACATGTCGCAGGGACCTTTGATGGCCAGACGATGAAAGTCTACATCAATGGAAAGCTGGCCAATGAAAAACAAGTCGATGTAGGCAAAAAAATTCGGTTAGCGATTCCACTGTCGAGATCGGATCATCAAGAAAGCGAAAGAATTTCAGCGGATCGGTCGACGAGGTACGCTTGTCCGCGAGAGCCATGACGGCCGACGAAGTGATTGGTACTTTCCGCGACGGGATGTTTGATGTCTCTCGTGAGAGGAACGTGTTTACGTCCTTCTATCACAAATACAACAAGCGTGATGCAGCGCCGCTGGTTCCGGGCACGCTGTGGATCGATGCTGAGGACTTCGCCGATTACGGCGGCTGGTGGATGGACACGCAGTTCGCACCGCGGATGGGGTCTCCGTTCTTGATCGCCGCCGGCCTTGGAACGCCGGTCGAAAACGCGACCACAACGGTGAATGTTCCAGAGACTGGAAAATACCGTCTGTGGGTGCGATCGAGAAACTGGTTGGCCAACGGACACGCGCCCGGCAGGTATCACGTGCTGGTCGACGGGAACAAGTCAGAAACGGTGTTTGGTGCTGGCGAAAAACGTCAGTGGGTCTGGCAAGACGGCGGCGAGTTTGAGTTAAACGAAGGCGAGACTTCGATCGAACTAGATGACATCACCGGTTACTACGGACGGTGCGATGCACTCATTTTGACCGGCGATCAGGATTTCGTTCCGAAGCAGGACCAAGAAGACTACCTTCCGATGCGTGACCGTTTCGTCGAGAAACTGCCGGTCAAAGAAATGGGGCATTTTGATTTCATCGTCGTCGGAGGCGGTGCCGCTGGCTGCAACGCGGCGATCGCTGCGGCGCGTGGAGGCGCGAAAGTGGCGCTGATTCAAGACCGCCCAATGGTCGGAGGCAACAATAGCTCCGAGATGGGCGTGCCGATTTCAGGAGGCTCCAGTTCCGGCCGCGGGCGCGAAGCGGGACTCAACGAAGAGATCGGGCGTATCTCGGCTTACAACTACCAGACCAAGTGGGCATCAGCCGCCGAACATGTGCTGGCCTCCGAACCGAACGTCACGGTGTTCTTGAACTCGCACGTGTTCAAGGCGGACACTGACGAAGATCAGAAGATCACGGGCGTCACAGCGTTCAACATGATCGACGGGCATCACACGCACTACACCGGCGACTTTTTTGCGGACTGCACCGGCGACGCATGGCTGGGTTACTATGCCGGCGCTGAGTACATGCTTGGCCGTGAAACCAAGGAAACATTCGGCGAAGAAAACGGAAAGGATGTCGCGAGCACGATCACGATGAGCGGTTCGCTGATGCAAAATTCCATCCTCGGGTATCAGGCCATCGATATGGGAGAGCCCGTCGAATTTGATGCTCCGGATTGGGTGTACGACATGCGCGACAACGCAAGTACCTATTCCGAGCGACCTAAGTTTGAAAATGGTGTCCGGGCCGGTAACTGGTGGATTGAAAACCATGGACGCAACGACGATCTTTGGGATCCCGAATGGGCGCGCGACGATTTGATTCTGGTTAGCATGTCGTACTACAACTGGATCAAAAATTATTCGTCGCTTGCGGAGAAAGCCAAAAATTTCCGGTTGTCTTATATTCCAATCACCAACGCCAAACGTGAAACGCGGCGACTTGTGGGCGACCATATCTTGATCGAAAGTGATGTCGTTGAACGCAGGGTGTTCCCCGATCGCGTTGGTTACTTCGTCTGGAAGTTGGACGTCCATCATCCCGACGGCATTTTTTCAACCGGCAGTCCCTACGACTACGAAACGAATGTCCAGCCGACGAGCATTCCGTTTCGGATGCTTTACTCGAAAGATGTTCCCAACATGTTCATGGCCGGACGCAACGTGTCGTGCAGTGCTGTGACACTCGGCACCGCGCGCGTGCAGGGCACGACGGGAATGATGGGACAGATCATCGGGACGGCCGCGGCGATGTGCGTCAAGCACCAGACAAACCCACGCGGTCTCTATCAGTCGCATATTGCTTCATTACAGCAGCAGTTGCTAAAAGATGATATTACGATCCCGCACCTTGAGAACGAGGATCCGGGTGACATCGCGCGGACGGCCAAGATCTCTGCGTCCAGTAGTCGCTCGAAGAAGGATGGTCCGCACAACGCGATCAACGGACGCAACCGGCCGCTTGATGACGATATGGAGATGTCGAGTCCCGGACAACATTTGGATCTCTGACCCGGACCAGTCAATGCCACAATGGTTGAGGTTGGATTTCGACAAAACGAAGAAACTGAATTCGGTCTATCTCACCTTTGACACGAATCTGAAAACGAAACGCTATAAGAGTTGGAAGTACACCCAAAGTGAACGCATGCCGCCAGAGAGTGTGCGGGACTACCGGATCCAATACCTCGATGGTGAAGACTGGGTGACCGTCGCCGAAGCGCGGGAAAACTATACTCGCCGCCGCATCCATCATTTTCCGGCCGTCGAAACGTCCAGCCTTCGAGTGCTGATTGACAAGACCAACGGCGACCCATCGGCGCGAATTTATGAAGTGCGGGTCTACAACGAACCGACGTCCGAAAATTAGGCTGCCAGCTCTACTTGGAAATGTGTTATGAAATTGGCAGCATCTCGTATCTTTGAAGCAATCGAATCCGGAGTGGCTCAAAACCGTCAATGAAACACTTCGTCAACCTTTCGCTGTTGTTCTTTTTCGTGACGCTCGTGTCCAGTGGATTGCTACGCTTCTTCAAGCCGTTCGATCTGGTGACGACTCGACTGCATATCGTCTTTGGCATCGGAACCTTGGTGCTGGTCGGTTTTCACTTGGCCACTCGCGGGAAGTACTTTTTAAGTCTACTGCGGAAACGTCGCCAACCCAGCCGAGGTTCAGGGGCGTCGGTGTGGCTGATCCCCACGGTGTTATTGGTCTGGGGATACTTGTGCGCGGCGGCGCTGTGGAATCTGTGGCCGGTCGATGCGATTGTTAGTGCAAGTTACGAGGCGCGGCATGCCCGTGAGATTTTTCGCGATAATTCTAAAACCGCGTTTGAGCCGATTGAATCGGGGATGCAAGTGAAACGTGTCACCGACACAGCGGCCAGCATTCGTCTTGAGCTGGAGTGGGGAGACTCGTTCAATCCCGTGCAAGGTTCCGGGCAGCCGCTTGGAGATCGTTATCCGCAGATCGCCATCTGGGCCGAAACGGAAGACGGCGTCGTTTTGGAGACGCTGTTTGTCTCGCAAGCCTGCGCGGCGGCCAACGAAATCAACTGGCACGGTCACGCTTTGTCGCGCGATGAAATCCTGCCGGTCTGGTACTCGCGCTACAAGAAGATCCTCGGACGCGAGCCTGATGAATCCGTCGATGCGGTCTCATGGGCGACGCCCGTTCGTGATTTTTCGATGGAAGGCTACCTGCAAATGGACGCGCAGCCTTTCGCCGTGTACGTCGAGATCAACGCGCCGGGCGACTCCAACGAGTTCTTTCATGATGACCAAGAGGAGGATAATGCGGGGTACATGCCAAAAGGTGTTGGGCAACCGTCGGTGGTTTACGAGGCGTTCGTTTTTCCAGAAGAACAACGTCGCTATTTTTTGCTGGAGCTAAGCAGCCATAGCGGAAGTCGTTTCAAGGACACCGGCGAGCTGGTGTTCGACTTGGAGCATTTGACCACGGCGAAGGAATTGGTTGAGAAGATTTTGCTGCACGTGGACTGGCCAGATGAACCTACCCCAAAGGAAGGTGACGAATGATTGCACGTTTGAAAAAAAATGTTCTCGCGTTGTTGGCGATCGCCGTTTTTGGCTTAAGCCATTTTGCAGCGACTGGTGCGGCTGTTGCGGACAATTCACCTTGGACTCGCGGCAGCCGAATTGCCATTAGCGCCGACGGGAACCCCGACGCGGACGCCGATGATGTGGGGGCGACTCCGTTTACTCTGGCTGTGCTGGCCAAAGCAGGTTTGCAGAACAATTTGGTGCATTACGACTTCAACAATTTCTTGGAGTACAAGCGAATTGATCCCGCCAACAATCGGATGTGGTTGGGGGCGATGGGAGGACAGTCACGTTGGGGATTCGCTGCCGACCGATTCTTTGATGCTTCGATCGATCCGGACGCCGCCGTTGCTCATTTGGCTGCACAGATAAACCAGTCAACCGCCTCCGATCGGTTGTACCTGATCGCGGCCGGCCCGATGGAACTGATCTACCGCGCGTTGGAAGCCGCGGACCAAAGCGCGAGAAAGCACGTGATAATTGTTTCTCATCACAACTACAACGAATACTTCAAGCCGCGTCTTTGGCAGCGCAACTGGAACGATGTGAAGGCGCTCGTTCCGGAAATTGGGTACTTACGGATCAAAGACCAAAACGGCAAGCAAGGCAGCGGCCTCAAAGGAGCCAGCAATTCAGATTTTCACTGGCTGCGCGATCACGCGGATCCGAATTTGAATTGGGTCTTCGAACGCATCGCCGCCGGTAAGCCCGATGTTTCGGACGCCGGTATGCTCACGTGGCTGATCGGGATCAACGGGGAAGATGAAGTGGTCACCATCGATGAAATGCAGGACTGGTTCGGTACGGATCTAATCTCAGCCAGCGGAGAAATTACCGCGGCACCCGCACCACCTGTCGGTGACCAACCGGTTGTGAATCCACCGGAGACCGAGAGCTTTTTTCAGGAGGTCGATGGCAAGATTATCATCGAAGCCGAAAGCGTTCCGCTGACTGACGACTGGATTCTTGATACGACTGAGGCGGGCTACAGCGGCACCGGCTACATTCGCTGGATGCCTTCGTGGATCAATAAGATCAGCCATCAGCATGAGGGCGTGTTGACGTATAAGCTGCGCATCACGAATCCAGGCGAGTATCGGTTGGCGTTGCGGTCGTCTCACAAGGGCGCACCTGAAAGAGACAAGTGGAACGATTGCTGGACGTTGATGGGGCTCAATCCCGTGCATCCCTACGGCATGACTCGCAAAACGTACCACTCGATCAACCAAGAGTCATTCGACCAAGGAACCGGATTTTCTTGGCACACGACGCACGATAACTACGGATCGGTTGCCAAATCAGAGGGGCATTTTTCGACACCGATCTATGACCTGACCGAGGGCGATCATTATTTTTGGATCTGCGGGCGTTCGGGTGGTTTTCGGATCGACAAGATTCAGTTCTTCAAGAAAGGCGTTGCCGGTTTTAAAAGCGACGCTGAGCCGGTAACGCCGATTCTTCGTGGTTCTCAAACGGGAGCCAAATAAACTGGATCCAAGCTGGGAGCGTGCCGTGGTCGTACTTGGTGCGGGATCGCGAGCTGACCGTTGCTGGGCCACGATCTTTCCCGCAGACATGACCTAGCTCCCGACCAACGAAAAAAACGCTCTGGGGAGAATCAATGACGTCCGCAGAGCGTTTTAGTGGACGATATTGGACTTGAACCAACGACCTCCACGATGTCAACGTGGCGCTCTAGCCAACTGAGCTAATCGTCCTTTTTCTGGCTGGCCCGCATTTTAACGCGACCCGGACTGATTGCCTATCGGCATTTTGGGTAAGTTTCTTGATCTGATTCCGGGGCCTTCGTTCGCCGCCAAAGCCACCGTTCAGCTTGTTTTTTGCGGCTCCGCACGGCAGTTTTGTGGCTTGGCTAGGTTAGATTCAACGTGGAATCATTCGGGGTATTGCTCCACGAGTCCGAATCGATCGCGGTCGCGCGTCATGAAAGCGGCGGGTGATTGGGGCTGCGGCAACTGCCACGGCCGGACGGTCGTGGGAAGTCAGCACATTTACGTTCGTGTTCGCCGGCTGAGCTGGCTTGGCCCGAAGCCTGAAAGTATTGATATGCCCATCGATTGTCCCTTGGCTGATAGTGTCCCCCATTCGTGTTAGACCGAATCGACTGTAGCGATATCGTAAGTATCCGCCCGTTTTTCCCAAAGAAAATGGGGTTCTCGGGTAAATCCGATCCGCAAACTGCTTGCTTTCGACCAACAAGGGTTTTATTTTGACTTTTATTGAGGCGCCCCCAACAAGAAGAACGTTTGGCGCGATGCCGATTTCGTACGCCGAGTAGTCATTTGCCCGCTCGGCCGGACAGCGATTAACACAGCGATGAACAACAACCACTTCCGGAATTCAAAAGAGTAAAGCCATGTCAGTAAACATTATGGATCTCGTCAAAGGCGCCGTTAGCGATCAGGTGATGGGGCAGCTCGGTGGGCTGCTGGGCCAAGGCGATCAGACAAAAACCAAATCACTCTTCGAGGGTGCCGCAGCGTCGATCCTCGGCGGTTTGATGAACAAAGTCGGCACGCCAGCCGGTTCGCAGGCTGTTTTCGATCACGTGAATCAGGCAGACGATTCGATTCTTGACAAGCTTGGTGACTTGTTGGGCGGTGGCGATCAGACCCAGCAAGTTCAGCAGCGGGGTCAGGGCGTGCTGGACATGGTGTTCGGAAATCAGCAAACCGGGTTGGTCGACACGCTCGTTCGAGCTTTTGGCCTCGACAAATCGATGGTCGGCAAACTGTTGACGTTGGCCGCGCCGATTCTAATGAGTGTCGTCGGGCGGCACGTGAAGAGTAAAGCGTTGGACATGGTTGGACTTGGCAATATGCTGGGCGCACAGAAACAGCACTTGGGCGGTTACCTGCCAGCCGGCGTAGGCGATTCTTTGGGTTTGTCGAACCTCGCATCCTCGGCATCAACAAGCTCGCGGCCGGCACCGGCACCACAGGCTTCTCAGTCTGGCGGCGGGTCGCTGGGCAAGATTTTGATCCCCTTGTTGTTGCTTGGTGCGTTGGCTTTTGGTGCCTACAAGCTGGCAACCAGCGTAGGGCCACAACCTGAAATCGAAGACGTGGAAGAACTGGACATTGATCTTGGTGACGGGGCCGTCGGCTTGGGCGGTTTGGATTTGAGCGGCTTGACGGGTGAGGCTGGCGAACAGCTGCGTGGATTGAGCGGTCAGTTTTCCGATATCAAAACGGGGTTTGAGAACTTGGCCGATGCTGATGGAGCCAATGCTCTTAAGGATAAAATTGCGGGCGTCACCGGTTCGGTCGGAGCACTTGATCTGTCGAGCTTCCCTGAGGTCGCTAAAACGTCAGCCACGACGATGTTGGGGCAGTTCGCCGAAACGATTCGCGGACTCATTGACGGTGTTCAAAACGAAACACTTAAGGGAATCCTGCAGCCCGCGGTCGATAGTTTGCTCGAAAAGCTGACCTCGATGGCTGGGTAGGAGTAAGGTCAAGATCGAGAGCCCATGGTTGGGCTTCGTGACACTGACCTTCCGGCGGAATCTGATTTGAAATCATGGGCTGAATCTTTCAGCCCATTTTTTTGCGCCTCAAATCAATTCGCGTTGCCCTTCCGGGCCGTTCGCGATCGGTCTTGCTGCCCCGGAGCCAGGCTTTTCGCCTCGGCTCGGCCATGTTCAAACGACGTTTCGCGGTTTGGCTGGACCTTCTATACTGCTTGCCGGTCAGGTCCCCATTTGTTTTGGGGGCGGCCCTTATTTGCTTTTTTTGCTGGCTCCAGCGGCCAAGTATAGAACCATGACCTCAGTGAAGTTGCCCGACGGAAGCGTCAAAACATTCGACAAACCCATGACCGTCAAGAAGGTCGCCAAGAGCATCGGCAGCGGACTGGCGAAGGCCGCGCTGTGGGGCGAGATTGACATGCAGCCGGTTAAGCTGTCTGACACGCTACCCACAGAAGGCGAAGTCAATCTGAAGATCATCACAAAGACCGATCCGGTTAGTCTAGAAACCATGCGGCACAGCTGTGCCCATGTGATGGCTCGGGCGGTGATGCGAGTTAAACCTGACGTGCAGTTGGCCTTTGGGCCGGCGATCGATAGCGGTTTCTATTACGACATCCAAAGTAAAACACCGCTGACCGAGGACGATTTTCCCGCGATCGAAAAAGAGATGCGGAAGATCATCGAGCTGGACGAGCCTTTCGAGCGTGTTGTCCAGCCGCGTGATAAAGCCGTTCAGGTTTGCAAGGACCTGAAGCAAGATTTCAAGGTCGAGCACATTGAAACAGGGCTCGCCGATGACGCGACGCTTTCTTTCTACCAACAGGGCGAGTTCATTGACCTCTGCCGCGGCCCTCACGTGCCGTCCCCCAAATCCATCGGCGCGTTCAAACTGCTGTCAATTGCGGGTGCTTATTGGAAGGGCGACCAAGATCGCGAGCAGCTGCAACGCCTGTACGCGACCGCGTTTTTCACTCAAGAAGAACTCGACGCGCACATGGAGCAGATCGAAGAAGCCAAGAAGCGTGACCACCGCGTGTTGGGCAAGCGGTTGGGTTTGTTCCACATCGACGACATGGTTGGCCAAGGCTTGATCCTGTGGACGCCCAAGGGGGCATTCGTACGTCAAAAGTTGCAAGACTTCATCAGCCACCATTTGACTCGGCAGGGTTACGATCAGGTTTTTACTCCGCACATCGGCAAGCTGGACCTGTACAAAACCAGCGGCCACTTTCCTTACTACCAGGAAAGTCAGTACCCCGCGATTGTTGATCGTGACTTGATGAACAAGCTGTCCGACGAAGGTTGCAGTTGCAGCCAACTGTCGAACATGATGAAAGAGGGCGAGATCGAAGGCTATTTGCTCAAGCCAATGAACTGCCCGCATCACATCAAAATTTTCGATAGCGAGCAGCGAAGCTACCGCGATCTGCCGATTCGTTTGAGCGAGTTCGGTACCGTGTATCGCTGGGAGCAGTCAGGCGAGATCGGCGGGCTGACTCGTGTCCGTGGCTTCACTCAGGACGACGCGCACCTGTTTGTAACCCAGGATCAATTGGCTGACGAACTGGCTGGTTGCTTGGAGTTGGTCAAAATTGTGTTCGATAAAATGGGCATGACCGACTACAGCGTCCGTGTGGGTCTGCGTGACCCGGACAGCACGAAGTACGTCGGCGACCCCAGAAATTGGGACTTGGCCGAGGACGCCTGTCGCACGGCGGCGAAAACGCTTGGCAAGCCGTTCAGCGAAGACCCGGGCGAGGCCGCGTTTTATGGCCCCAAGATTGACTTCGTTGTGAAGGATTGCATCGGCCGAAAATGGCAGCTGGGCACCGTTCAAGTCGATTACAACCTGCCCGAACGCTTTGGGCTCGAGTACATCGGCGCGGACAATGCGGCTCATCGGCCGATCATGATTCACCGCGCTCCGTTCGGCAGCATGGAGCGTTTTATTGGCGTGCTGATCGAGCACTTTGCGGGCAGCTTCCCCATGTGGCTGGCGCCTGAGCAGGTGCGTGTGCTGACCGTTAGCCAGAAATCGGAAGCCTATGGTCAGCAGGTTCAGCAGGCGTTGAAGGACGCTGGACTGCGAGCGGCGGGCGACTTCCGTAGCGAAAAACTGGGCTCCAAGATTCGCGATGGCCAGATGGATCGTATTCCGTACATGCTAATCGTCGGCCCCCGCGATGCCGACGCAGGCACGGTTTCAGTGCGTAGTTTGCTCGACGGAGACGTTGGTGCTATGCCAATCGCCGATGCGGTGGCCAAGTTCCAGGCGGAAGAGCAAAGTTAGCCGTCGGCAATGCTGCCGGTTTGATTCTCTGCGGCAGCCAAATCCTGCCAGCTGATTCTAAATGGCTAAATTGCGGGGTTTCTGTTGACCTTCCCGGCGAATCATCCATAATTCAGGGCTGTCGGAGGGTATGCCGCTCGGTTAACGACCGTGCGTAGTGGCTGCCCGCGACCCGTTTCATTTTACGAGGAACCAAGAAATCGATAAGCAAAAGAATCGGATCAACGAACAGATCCGAATTACTCCCATTCGTGTCATCGACCAAGACGGCGAACAGCTAGGGGTCATCCCTACGAAAGATGCATTGGACAAGGCTCGAGAAGCCGGTCTGGATTTGGTCGAAGTCGCAGCCGAGGCCAAGCCGCCTGTTTGCCGCATTATGGACTTCGGTAAGTTCAAGTACGACAAAAAGAAGAAGCGGGAGAAAGGCAAGACGCATCAGACCAAGCTCAAAGAGATTCGTGTCCGTCCCAAAACGGGCGACCACGATATCAACTTTAAGGTCAAACAAGCGATCGGGTTTCTTAACCACAACGATAAGGTGCAAGTGACCGTCTTGTTCCGAGGCCGCGAGAACGCCCACATCGACGAGGGTCGAAAGGTAATGGAGGGCATCATCGAGCAACTGTCGGAGCACGGCAAAGTCGAAAGCCATCCGTCCCAGCAGTCACGCCGTATGATCTGCACGATCGCGCCGAACAAGTAGGCGACCGCTTGATGGGCCGAATGGGCTCAAGCACTCAACTTGCTAGTGCCGTTAGCCGATCCGGCGGATGGCGCTAGCTCTCACGGTGGTCAACCGCGAAAAGTGTAACAGCGGATCCGATCTAGGAAGCTCGACTGCGATTCCGTCAGTCATTGAGTTTTCGTGGATGACGGCTTCCGCATCACGCAACTGCCAGGGTTCATGCGCAACGTCTCCGCGAAAGAGCGTGCCGTTTGGTTTGGCCGAGAAAAGCGAGTATCGACTCGTGAGCCAATCTAGATGTGTTCCTGGCTGAGCCTGATAGGCGGCTCCGACTGGACGGTAATCGACTCGTAGCCGCGCCGCTGGTTCTCCCTGATGTGTGCGTCGGCTGCTGTAGCGGATCCAAGCGTTGTCATCCGCTTCGCTATCACTGTGGCAGCTCATCCTCGCATCGACGTAGTTAAGGCTGTACAGGAATCTGGCTCCACGCACAGCGATCGGGTTCATTGCGTCGAGGGAATAAAACCAGACGCCCGGCTGGCCGTCCGGTCCAACAACGTAGGTTCGCACGTTTAGCTCGGGGAATTTCGATAGCCACGGCAGCCGTGGCATGAAGCTCAGCGAGACGTCGCTCATGCGAAACGGTACGATTCCGATCCAAGCTTGATCATCAAACGTGTCCAGCTTCAATTCCTTCGGCAGTAAACGGCGAAGCTGATCGGCATCGACTGGCCAGTGCATGAACAGCAGGTCATGCCAGTTCATCCGCATCAAGCCACGACCCACGTCGGGCAATTTGCTTTTTTCGGTTCGTTCTGCGATCGCCATGTCAGCGTCTGGACATCATTAGACGGGCCTTCGAATCGAACAAACAACCGAGCGGATCAATTGGCACGTAACACCGCACGAAGAGGGCGGCAAAAAAAACGCCACTGGCCGAAACCAGTGGCGTTCAAAATCTTAGTTTTCCGATCCAAGCCGATGCTTAGAAGCAGAACTCAGTACCGAAGTAACCGCCGTGCAGTAGCAAGTTGCCATTGCTGTTGACCGTTCCCAGAATTCGAGCATTGTCGAACTCTTCTGGA
>CAZLFF010000001.1:64223-77779 GCA_964558755.1 uncultured Pirellulaceae bacterium | reverse complement strand
TGCTACACCCGCCACGCCAAGAGCTCGGTAACCCACTCGGAAGCGGGCTTTTTGAGACAGCTGGTAGATCAAGCCAAGATCGATCTCGCTCAACATCGCGATGTCGTTCTTCTCGGCACTGTAGTCGAAGTCCCGAGCGGCTGTGTCGTTGTATGCGAAAACCGTGCCTGTGTCGTCGGTGATCCGCTGGTTGTAGTTGATGTTGTTGTTGAACAAGCCCGTCTTTAGGGTGCCGGCCGCACGCAAGCGATTGGACAAGCAGACTTCGCCGCGACTACCCAGCTGAAGACCCAACAGAGTGTTCTCTGTGTTAATCGTGTAATCGATTGGGTTCGTGCCATCGGCCGTCGAGAAAACAAAGTTTTCATCGAACTGGAAGTAGCGGAAACCACCCAAGAGCTCAAAAGTCGCATTGCGACCACGGCGAGTGCAGAAGCGACCGCCGTTACGCAGAAGATTGAATTCGAGGTTGTGGATATCGGTATCACGCGAGACGGTTTGCGAAGTGCCGTTGGCGAAGTAGGTGTCCAAACTAGCACCACCGGCACCACCCGCACCTGGGTTGTAGCTCAGCCGATCGAAACCACGCAGGCCGACGGCTGCGACATTCGCGCCCGTTAGCGTCGCGCTTGCGTTGTCTGCGAACAGACCAAAGTAGCGAGCCTCCCAGCCGTTGCCGTTTTGCTTGCGACTGGCAACCGAGAAATCGACGCCACCGATCGTGTCGTGATCAGCTTGGTCGGTGAACAAAACATCGCCCGCAGGGTTTCGGGAGATCAAGCGACTGTCCTCATAGTCGCGAAGCAAGGCCAGTGCAGAAACACCGAACACAAGATTCGCGCCGTTGCCGCGTGAGGCTCGGTTAAGAACAGAGCCTGCACCGCCGTACGATGTGCCCGGTGAGTAAACCGGTGCAGCTGAGTAGACGGGTGCCGAGGCGTAAGACGGCGATGTGTACATGGGGGCCGAAGCGTAGCCCGCGTAGCCGCTGGCCGCGACGCCGCCACACGGTCCATCTTGAGTTGCGATCACAGGATCCGAAGCCGAAGGAACGATCGCGCCTTGCGGAATCGTCGATGGCAGTGGTGATGTGTTGTAGGCAGGTGCTGACGGAGTCATCTGTGCCTGTCCGCCGTAGGCTTGGCCTGTTGCCATGCCACTGTCGTAGCCGTAGTTGCCGACGGGCATTTGCTGAGCAGATTGTCCCATCGTCGCGCCACCACAGTTGCCGCTAGCACAGCCTTGGGTCGCCGCGCCATAGACGGGTTGGCCATAGCTAGGCATTTGAGTCGCTGTTTGAGCGTCGCTGTATCCAGCGCGTGACAAGATCGACTGGTACGAACCGATTTGTGGTGCGTATTGCGATCCGTGCTGTGCGCTGGCTGTGCTCGCCAACGTCGCAATAGCGACCATCGCGAACCATGTTTGCCAAAACCGTTTCATTACAAACTCCTTTAAGTAGTAGCCCTCGCACACCCGCCGGCAAATTCGGACGGCCACAATTCACTGGCGAGGTTTGGATCCGTAGTGGAAAATCAACGTGACTGCTCGATAACGTTGCGAGGCGTAAAACACGACGCACCGACATGACGAGCGAAACTGTTACCATGTCTGCGAGTGCCATCGTCATTGCATTCGTCAGAAACTGAACGCTGTTACCCTCATCCTCCAAAAAACTGGAACGCTGATCCTTCCACCCGGAATCCTTGGCAGACTGAATGCAAACAGTTTTCTCTACCTAACCCGCAAGATCGTGGGCCGATGGTCGGCGAAAACGCCGCAGACTACCTAACCCGATCAAGAGCCAGTCTGTGTTGGGACTCGAGAAGCAGGGAACGGCATGCGCCCCTACTAGCCGTGCGGCGAGCGAGGAAACTCGGACAGGTCGCTAGCAAAATCGAGGCTTCCCTGAGGCAAACGATTCGTGCCGTCGCACGATGCTAGCGTACTGGCGTAGAAGTTCTAATTGCTGGTCAATTTGGATCGGCTGGACCAGTGGCGTTTTGCCGGGGCTACGCTGCCGTGATTTCCGAGACATGGAAAAGCGCTTCGAATGTAACGCCGACTTCCGCAAAAATTTCCGCCGAGTTCTCGCCGCGATCGACGATCGCGATCAGTCGATCGACCTTCAATCCGTGCTCGCGCGCGTGGGCGATGGCTTTGAGCGAACTGCCGCCGGTGGTGATGACGTCTTCAACCATCAACGCCGTTTGCCCCGCCTCGACGGGACCTTCGACTTGTTGCCCCGTGCCGTGTCCTTTGGCTTCCTTGCGAACAATGAACCCTTTTAGCGGTCTGTTCAGCTGCCAACCACGAGCAATCACGGCCGCCGTGATCGGGTCGGCTCCGATTGCCATTCCCCCGACGGCATCGGGCAACGCGTCGCCGATCGCATCAAGAATTCCATCAGCGATCAGGTTGGCGGCCTCTCCGTCGAGCGTCAACTTGCGGCAATCCAAGTAGTACGTCGCCTTCTGTCCTGACGCGAGGGTAAATTCGCCAAACTGAATGGCGTTGGCGTGGATCAATTCCAGAAGTCGTTTGCGATCGTACAAGTGAATGCCTAGATTATTGTTGGGTGGCTGGATTTTACGGGGTACAGGATCACGCCGCGGAGCAACGAACGCGGCGGTCGCCGTCGTGCAAATCTGACGGCCTGACAATATGATGGGCGACGGCCCGACTCGTCAACCAAGGCCGATTTTCCTGCCTCATCAAACCTCTTGCGAACACCCTTTTGATCAATCCCGCCGCCAACGACTCGGTGATCGTCCTGTCCATAGACCGCCTAAGCGCCGCGGCGCTTGGGGCGTATGGAAATACGTCGATTGAAACCAGCGAACTCAATCGCTGGGCGGCTGCTGGCGTGCTGTTTGATCAAGTGATCGCGGGCTCGATCGATTTGCAGGAAGCCTACGATGCGCAATGGGTGGCGGGGGATGCTGAGCTGGATAGCCCGGTCGAAAAAGCGATTTCCGAAACGCACTCAGCTCTTTTGGCAACGCTGACCGCAGCGGGCTGGGCCTCGACGTTGGTCACCGACGAGCCGAAACTGATTGAACCCGCAGAACGATCTGGGTTTGATGAAGTGTTGCAAATCGAGTCAGTGGATTCCGACGTCGCCGCAGAAACTGCCGCTGACACTCAGCTCGCTAACTTTTTCATCCACGCCAGCGAGGCGTTGTCTCGCGTCCAACCGCGATCGATCACGTGGTTGCACAGTCGAGGCATGAGCGGATTGTGGGACGCGCCAATTGAGTATCGCACCGCGCTGGCGGCTCCGGACGATCCGCCACCGCCCACCTTTGTCCAACCGCCCAATGAGTGGAATGAGATTGCGAGCGTCGACCCGGATCGCCTGCTGGGATTCGAACAAGCCTACGCGGCTCAGGTTTCGTTGCTCGATCAGCTGTTGGATGCGTGGAGCGATCAGCTGAACAACGACGCGCGGTTCACTGATACTTGGATTGTGTTCACTTCCGTTAGAGGTTATCCGCTTGGGCAACACGGGGTGGTGGGTGAAGGGATAGATCCAGATTTTTCGGGATCGGCATTGCATCAAGACAGCCTGCACGTGCCACTGGTCGTTTGCCCTCCGGCCAGATTGGCGGATCGATTCGCTGCAACCCGCTGCGGGCATCTAGTGCAGGACGATTGGTTGCCCTTGTTTTTGAGGCAACTGGCATTGGGTGACGGTGAGCAAGCACTGCAATCGAGGTTGGACCAGATTGAAGATCCGCAGGCCGTTGTGATTTCTCAGGCCGGCGCCGCAACAGCCGTGCAAACCCCCACGTGGAAGCTGATTACCGCCGCCGGACAGGATCGCCTGTACGTCAAACCGGATGACTCGTGGGAGGTAAACGACGTCAGCGATCGCTGCCCGACGGAACTGGCCGAGATGAAGCAGCGACTTCAGTAGCGGCAACACGAGCGTTTTCCCGCGTGATCGCATGCTAGCAGGAGTTTTCATTCCGAGAGGGTCCGAAGCCAGCCTGTTGATCTGGATAGGTTCTGGCTGGATTGGTAATCTTCGCAAGGTCCGCGTTCCGTCTGCGCGGCTTCGAATTTCGAACGACTATCAACGCATTGGGCATCTCGTATGGCCGGACAAGGAAGTCCGACTGCATCGAAGCAAGCTCGATCCGCCTCCGCGCGGTTGATCGAGTTGCTGCCGCACGCGCTGTTGATTCTGATTGCGTGGTTCGTTGTTTTCTCTGTAGCGATTTGTCCCGCGTTGGCCGCTGTCGAGCCTGATGGTCCCCCCGTCGATCCGGTCGAAGTGAGGCTGCGGATATCGTTTGGCGGCGGCAAGCCGCGTGCTTGGCAGGGGCAAATCCGGATCACAAACGATGACGCCCAGTTTCAGTCGCTCGCGCCGCTGGGTCTGTCCGCTCAAGCCAACGCAGCCATCTCGCAGCGCGGAAACGCGATTCTGGTCTCACACCAGTCGGAAACAGACTACAACGCGGTCGATGTTTCCGTGCGAGGTTCGTTAGCAGCGGAGCTCAGTTTCGACATCCTCGCGGCGGACGATCCCAGTATCAGAACCCAGTACTCGGTGCGTCTGATTGACCTCTTGCGCCGGCCAGCCGGTCAGGCACTCGACCAAGAGGGAAATGAGTGTTCAATTTCGCGCGTTCCGGGTGACGAACTAACGCTGAACATTGATCGCCCGCACCTCGTTTTTCGCCCTGATGAACCACTGGTATTTTCGCTGTCGACCAATCTGACTGAATTTCAATCGACTGCGCTCAACTGTCGCTTTCAAATCACGCCCGCGCGGCGTGAGGACGAAGCCGACGTGTTGTGGCGTCATTCCGTCACGATGGAAACCGATGCCGCTGGTTCTGGGGCTCCGATGGCGATGACGGTTCCCGTGCCTGCCAAAGAGGGCGTCTACGACCTGCACATAATGGCTCAGCCAGCCAACACGGCTGCCGTTGGCGATCTTGCTGGCGGTCATTTGACTCGCAAGATTCAGTTTGTTGTCTTGAGTGAGAAACCGTCCAGTGTTCCTGCCAAAACTGCCGCCCGGCGTGTTGGCGATGGAAAAAACGGCATGCAGCTGGGCAACTCACTGACACGTCGAGCCCAGAAAGCCGGTTCTGGTAGGCACTCGAATCAAACCAAAGTAGTGCCGTGGCAGACGTTGATCGAGTGGTTGCCCGAAGACTTGCTGGATGACGGCCAAGCGACGTGGCCCAAGAAGCTGACGGACTCAATCAATCGATCGATCAACAAATCGATTCAACGAATGACTCAAGGTCGCCGCGGTGAGCGCAGCGATTATTTGCCGCTTGGCAACCCGCGGCGCCAGCTGGTGGAAGTCCCCGGCAACCCAACGGCCAAGCAACTCAATCTGTCGCCCGGCGGGTGGCAGGCGGTGCCGATTTCGGTGCCTGCCCAAACAGAACTGTGTTTGATCGAGGTGGACTACGCGGTCAGCGGCGGTGACGATGAGATTGCGTTGGGGGTTAGCCTAATGAAGCCCGATGCCACGGGGCAAATCTCTTCGCTGGGGCAGGATTCGGGTGTGTTCGTGCCGCGATCAACGATCGGACCGAGCATTGGCAATGAAACCTCCCCGCAGATTCAGACCCATCAAGTTTATCATTGGCCAAACGATCAAACGGCTTGGTTGGTTCTCGCCAACCGTCACGCCAACAGCTCCGCGCAGATAGCTGCCGTCCGAGTGCTTACTGGACCCAAGCGGATTCCTGCACAAGCAGCGGCCGATAACCGGCTTCCGGCGGCCAAGCGTCGTCAGACAATGGCTTTCTTTGAGGATCCACACTTCCCTCGGAACCTAGGGGCCAGCGAGTACCTTGACCCGGCGATTGGCCAGCCGTTACACGATTGGGTGACGTTCTACGAGGGAGCCAAACGTCTGATCGAGTATTTGAAAGCCAATGGCAACACAGGGGCGATGATTGCTGTCGCCGCGGAAGGCAGTGGGCTGTATCCGAGTTCAATCTTGCGGCCCGGCCCAAGTTGCGACAACGGCGCGTTTCAATCGGGGGCTCAGGATCCGCTGCGCAAAGATGTTGTCGAACTGCTGTTCCGAATGTTTGAGCGTGAGGGTCTAGCGTTCGTGCCCGCTTTGACGCTCAACGGTCCCGTTGCGGCCCTAGAGGAATTACCGAACTCGCATCTAGTGGACTACGGGGGAAAGGTTGTTTTACCTCAGCAAGACAGCACGTTGCCCAGATACAATCCGCTGGATCAAGCGGTTCAAGCAACGATCGCATCAGTAGTCCGCGAGTTCGCCGCTCGCTATCGAGGTCACAAACAGTTTTCGTCATTGGCCATCACTTTGCGGCCGGACACCTACACTCTGCTGCCGGGTC
Source organism: uncultured Pirellulaceae bacterium (assembly GCA_964558755.1). Taxonomy (GTDB): domain Bacteria; phylum Planctomycetota; class Planctomycetia; order Pirellulales; family Pirellulaceae; genus Mariniblastus. The sequence continues at coordinate 71,432 of CAZLFF010000001.1, read as the reverse complement.
AGCAGTGGGCGTGTGATTCCAAGACGATCAAACGGTTTATTGCGGACTCGGCCGATCTGGCGGATATCGAAGAAATCGCAGAGCAGTCGCATGCGGAACAGGTCACGGCCTTGTTGGGACGATTTCGAAAGCCGTGGTTGGCTTGGCGAGCCGAACAGATGGCCGAATCGTATCGTCGCATGCGCGACGCGGTCCGGTCTCAGATCCCGACTGGCGATTTGATTCTGGCTCCGATCGATCTGTACCGAAATGCGGAAACATCGGCAGCGCTGAATCCTGCTCTTCATTCGTCCAGCGATTTTAATGCCGTGATGCTGCAGATGGGTTTTGATGATTCTTGGCGCGACGGCGGTTCTGACAACGAGGGTGTGCGTTTGCTTAGTCCGCATCGGGTTTCACCGGCGTCTTCGTTGGCTTCCCGGCGTGTCGAATGGCATGTCGATCGATCACCGGTCGCCAAGGAATTTTATCGATCCACTCCGCAGGCCGGTCAGCTGTTCACTCATCGCGGCGACTGGGTCCATTTTGCTCAGTTGCAACAGCAACCACCCTTGGCTTCCCAGCGTGGTGCGTTGACCCGACGTCAACAGTTAGCGCCGGCTGGTCCTGCCGCTCGGCGGCGGTTTGTGCAAGGGATTCGTGACGCGGATAGCCAGCTGTTAGTCGATGGCGGTCGAATTCTGCCGACCGGTCAAGAAACCGAAATCGCCAAACTGAATCGAGTGTTTGGCCAGTTGCCGGCGGTTGCTTTTGAGGATGTCTCGGCAGTGTCGGGCGATTCAGAAGCGGGCGCAACTGAGGTTGAACCTGAGGCGCTACCCGTTGTGGTGCGACAAGCGACCGTTGCGGGCCAATCGTATTTCTACGCCGTGAACACGAGTCCGTGGCCGATCCAGGTGCTCTGCAGATTGGCGGTTGGTGAAGTCGCCACCAGGGACAACGCGGGTGCGATGCAAGTGGCGTTTGAGTCGCTTGCCGGCGGCTCGTTCGAACCGATCGATCTTCCAAGTGGCTCGGGGTTAAAGTTGACGCTTGCTCCTTGGAGCCTGACCGGTGGTGTCGCGGCGGCCAGCCACGCGCCGTTGGCCTCGTACTCAATTGCTTTCCCAGAAGATGCCGATTTACATTTGCGAAAAGAAATTTATCGCTTGCAGGGATTGCTGGTTCAGTCGGCCGAATCCTCTCCGATGGACGGCCTGTCGAATCCAGGTTTCGAACTAACGACCGAGCAGGGGTTGGACGATGTGGCGAATGCCAACGTGGGTGATGACGCTGCCCTGCCGGTCGGCTGGAGCAGCGGGAACGCGCCGCTTCGGCTGCAAAGCAATGACGCTCACGAGGGCCAGCGTGCCGTTGTGTTGGTCAGCCAAGACGATCAACCCGCGTGGATACGTAGCAATGAATTCGCGGCACCTCAAACGGGGCGGCTGTCCGTGTCGGCGTGGTTGAAAACTGACCAACCTGATCAGCCACTACCGTTGCGAATCAGCTTAGAAGGGAACGCGGGCGGCATCAGCTATTACCGGTTCGGTTCGATCGGCAGCCTATCCCCTAACCCGGACGTCAACCAAGTCAGCGGTCAGTGGCAGCGGTACGCGGTTCACTTTGATGATTTGCCCTTGGAGGACCTGGATCGGTTTCGGATTGGTTTCGACCTGATGGGGCCGGGGCAAGTATCGATCGACCAAGTGCAAATTTACGATCGCTGGTTCGACGAGAATGACTCCAAGGCAATGACTCAGCTGCTGGCGACGGCCAGTGCATTATTGGAGTCGCCTGCGACATACGATCGAGCGAGGCGATTGCTTGACGGTTACTGGCCCCGCTTTCTGGACGAGCATTTTCGTGATCGAGGGTCTGTCGAAGCCGATGCGACCAACGCCCCGAAACTGACTGCCGACGGTGGCTCGGCATCCAGCTCATCAACCACCATCGACGAGTCATCATCGATGGACCAGCCAGTGCCAAAACAAGGGCTTCTTCGCTTTCGAAACGTTTTTGGCCCGCGCAAGCCTAGGGTCCGGTAGCCAACCGCACGCTCGTTAGCCGATCGGGGCAGCGCTTACGGCGTCTTTGAGCAAAGTCTGGATCGCTTGTTCTCCCGAGACGATTTCTAAATCGATTTGCAACGCGTAGATCGGCAATTCTCGAAACTGGTTGACCCCCAGTTTGACCAAGTCTTTGTGAGTGCAGACCAACGCGGTAGCACCAGCATCGCGCGCGGCGGTGGCGAGTCCTTCTAGGTCCGCGCGTGAGAACGGGTGATGATCTTCGAACGTTTGTTGGCCGACCAGTTTGGTGCCCAGTTGGCTGAGTGTTCCCAAAAAGCCAACTGGGTTTCCGATGCCACAAAAAGCGAACACAGGCTCGTCACCCAGTGCCGCGATCGGGATCTCACGACCGTCGTGCTGGATCCATGCGTGAGGAACCGTGTGAGTGTGGGCGATCGGTAGCCCGGGGGCAACGGCGCGGATTCTGGTCTCGATTTGCTTGATGTTGGCTGCCGTCGATAGCTGGCAACGCGTGATAATCGCGATGTCGGCCCGAGCCAATGACGTAATCGGCTCGCGCAACAGGCCTCGCGGGAGCAAGCGATCAAAGCCAAACGGGTTCGTTGCGTCGATCAGAACCATGTCCACGTCGCGATAAAGTTGGCGGTGCTGGAAGCCGTCGTCGAGCACCGCGATTTGGGATGCGAGTTCGTCGACCGCGACGCTAACCATTCGGTAACGGTCTGGGTCCTGCAAATGTGGAACGTCGGGCAGGCGCATTTCTAATTCTATGGCTTCGTCGTTTCGCCCTCCCGCGGACGACTTGCTACCTTGATAGCCGCGGCTGATGACGACGACGCGTTGATCCAATTGCCGGAGGAACTTCGCCACGTAGACAACCAGTGGCGTCTTGCCGGTGCCGCCAGTGGTCAGGTTCCCGATCGAGATCACGGGGATGGCCCCGCGCTGGATAGCCTGGTCCGGGTTGCGATCGAAGCGGCGGTTTCGAATGCCGATCGCCAGTCGATAAACGGGCGTCAGAGTACCGCAGATGACGCGAACTGCCGCCGCGAGCGGGCCGGTTCTCTCCCCAGAAATGATTTGCAATAGCTGGGTTCGGTCGAGCATGTCGTCAGTATCGATTCCCATGTGAGTGAGTGCCAGTGCTTTGACCCAATTCAAGGCCCGAACTTGCCCGAATATTTTGCCTAGTGCGCTTAATTGTAGGAATTGAAAAATGTTCTCTCATCGCCAAGAGCACCGAGCGCGTTGCAGGTGGTCGGCGTTTTGGCCAAAGACTCCATGCTGGCAGATTGGAAGCGACAGGGCTTGCCCTTCGTTCCGATCAATCGAACGAATGCGCTCCATGCGCTGGCGCTGGCCAATTCATGGATCGCCAATCGTGATCGAATGAAATCAAACTGAAAATTTACCAACGCCAGTTAGCTCGGCCGCCCAGCGGTGCCGACGGGACAAATCATGATGCTAAAACACGCATACGGTTTCCTATTTGCCATTTTGCTGACCCTTTGCGGTTCGGTTACGTTGCAGGCGCAGTTCGACACGTTGCCCGATCGCGTGAAGCCACCGACGGAGGATACTGCCGAAGGTGATATGGATGAAGAAGTCGACAGTGACGACGCAGTTGAGGACCGTGATTTTGGCAGCTCGCGGGCTCGTCCGATTCGGCCGTTCGACCGCCCCGAGGACGCCGAAGAAGAGTACGATCAGCCCGTTGAGTTGGTCGCCAAGTATGCGGGCTGGGAAGGCGCAGGAGTCGGTGGCGAAGGTGCCCAGCTGAGCGAAGAGCTTCGCAGTAACTGGATCATGGTCGACGCAAACGGTCGCTTCGAAGGACGCGTCGTCCCGATGGACAACGCACAAATTGGCAACATGGTCGTGTTTTTGATGAACCGAGGTCGTCTTGTTAAACAAACGATCGTTGATGAAAACGGCATGTACGAATTCAAAAGCGTTCGCCAAGGCGCATACGCTTTGATTGGATGGAGTGACGGTGCGTTTTTCGCCTTTGGGCTCAACATCTTGTCCAACACCAAGGACGCAAACCCTCAGATTCCAAACCGCGTGACGACCCTAGCGTTTCAAAACCGGACAACAATCAACACGGACTGGATTAAGCACTTCGCGGCCCAGACCAGCTACCGCGTGTACGGTCGCTACCCCGAAGGCGAAGGACCAATGGATTCACCGTCGTGGTACGGTTTCATTGGCTTGGTCGAGAACCAACCGGATGCCGTCCCCGCGACATCGATCTCTGGCCACAACGTGGTGAAGACACCTGATGGTCGATTGGTTGGACGTGTTCATCAGATGGGCTCAGAGACCGGGCGTCCTGTGGACGTTCGAAACACCAAGGTCATGTTGCTGCAAAACGACGGTGTCTACGCCTCAACGACATTGGACAACGCGGGTGTGTTCGAATTCACCGACGTGCCGCCGGGACGTTACGCTTTGACGGCGGCGGGTGTTGACGGAGCGGGCTTGGTTGGCATCAACGTTGTGGATAACAGCCAGCCGATCATGGACGAGAATGGAGAGCTGTCCGAGGAGAGCGATTTCGATGACAACACGCTGTTCGACTTTTGCATGATCCCAGCCGAAACCATGGGCTGGCTAAATCACTACGCGACCGAGATCGCTTACCGGCGCGTGGTGCTCTCACCTCGCCCGCCGATGAAAAAAGCGGGTTGCCAGCACTGCAACGGAGCTGGATGCAACCAGTGCAACCGTGGCGGCTACAACGGCTACTGCAAGTCCCGTTGCGTTACCTTCAACGAGTGGGCGTCGCAGTGCGGAGGAGCTTACTGTCGCGATCGCGCGTCGAAGCCGGAAGGTTTCTTCCGCCGCGTCGTTGATGGGCTGGATAACACTCTCGAACAAGCCGTCTATGGCAACAGTGGCGACGGAATTTCTGGCGGGCTCTACGGCGGTGTTGGAACTGACTCAGGGAGCCAGTCAGGCTACGGCAGCCAAGGGTATAACTCGGGTTACGGGCAGTCACCTAGTGGCGCAGGCTACGTTCCGTCTGCTCAGAACGCTGTGCCCGCGATGCCGCCAGTTCCAGCAGGCTAGAGCTGGCATGGTGGCAGGCTTTGGCTGGCGGTTAAGCGTTCGGCCGAAGCCTCGACCCGGCGCGCTAGAACTGTCCGTTGCCACCCTGCCCCATTGCTTCGGTCGCGGCCTGAATCATTTCCATGAAGCCGTCCTGCAAGTTCCCTCGAACGGAGTAGCCGTTTTTGATCGGCCGAAGAGTGTATTGAAGTCGATCGCGACCTGTCGCGGATAGCTTCTCAGCGAGCGGTTCGAGCATGGGCTGGTCGGGAACCATCTCGGCGGCGAGGTTCATAATGGGCGACAAGAAAACGTTGTACGTGCCCAATGCTGCCGGGGCGTCAGTTTGATCTGGGCCCGAGCCGTCAATTCCTTCTTTTAGCAGCGTCAGCGGGTCGCTGCCCACGGCGATGTAAGCGACGTCTTCGCCAACACCAAGGATGATTTCTACTCGATCACCGAAGGCGTCTTTGACCTCGGTCATGTCATCGGGGACCGCGACCATGATCGTGTGAAATGTAACGCCGTTATGCGACCCTGAGTTGAACTTGACGTTTTCGACTGGGAACTGGCCGCTTTCAATTGCTTTCTTGGCGATCTGCTCGACTTGCGACGCGTCTTTCAGGAGAGCACCGGTTGCAAAATTCACCTTTCCCTTGCTCGCTTTGAGCACTCCGCCCGCGTCAATGACTCCGTTAGCAATTGTGGCGTTGCCAGCTTTGAAAAGGCCCGCGATCGCGTCTTCGATGACATCAAGTTGCTCGTCAGTCAGCTCCGTTCTTTCTGCCAGTGAATCGATCAGGTTCTGCTGGCCTAGCTTTGTCATGACGTCGTACTGTGCGATGTCTTCCTCGGTTAGCTCAGTGCGGCTTGAGAAATTGAAAATGGCTCCCGGCAGCATGAAACTGCTGAAGCGACTTGGTTTTGGATCGGCATTCTTGCTGGCTGATTTTGCCAGCTTGGATCCCTCAAGACCCACGATCTCGAATTCGATGCTGAGAAGCTTGTTCTCTTGGTCAATTACCATCCCGACCATGGCTTCGTCGGTTTGTTGAACAAGGCTTTCGATTTGCTCCATGTTCATGTCGAATTGTTGTTGCGCCAGTTGGGCGCGAGAATCGTCTTCTTCATCGAGCATCTCAAGTTGCTGTTCGTAGGCTTCTCGGATTGTTTGGATCGCTTTGTCTCGCATCGCTTGGGGGATGCGTTGACCGTAGATGCGAGCCGCTAAGTTGAAACGCTGCGGCAACTTCATCAGCAAACTAGCTGGATCAGCGGGGATGCGCTCGAACATCTCGACACCATCCGAGATGAACGCATGGTCGTTGACCTGTTTCAGGAATATTTCTTTCTCGTCGTCGGTGATGATCGTCGTGTATTCGTCACCTTCATCGACCTCGGCAAAACCGGCCAGCACATCCAGCAGATCGTCCAGCTCAGTCACGGGCACAAAGCCCAATGCCGACGGCTGATCGGCACCGTCGTCCATGTACAGCAGGACGCCGCTAGGCCGTGTTTGATCGATGCCCTTCAGATATTGCATCATCTGTGTTTGGATGATGAACTTCATTTGGCCAAAGCCCGAAGCATCAACCAAATAGTCGATGTCGCCGAGAGTTTCTTCCAAGCTGGTGATTGAAATTACGGCGGCTGGCTGTTGAGGGGCCTGCTGAGCAACGGCTTGGCCACCAGCAAAGACGCTGAGGACCATGCTGACGGCGATTGCGGCTGAGGCAAAAATCAGACGAACGTTTCTCACAACAGATTCTCCACGTTAAGCGAATTTAACTTTAGAAGGCAAAGGCAGGCACGTTCGCCGCGCGATCCAGTGCGACGGCACTGCATAGCTCGGACTAAGTAGAGGACGGTTCGTGTCTGCGGAGCAAAACTTGGCGAAAATCCGGTCGCCAAATAACTTCCCTTGGACAACAGTTTAGCGTCCTAAGCCTGTTGCTGCGCAGCCCCCTGTGACCAAACCACACGGCGGTGCAAGCATTGCAATAGAGCGGGCGGGAGCATGGCCGGGCGGCAGCCAGAGAGAAACGCGAAGGCGTGCTCCACTGCCCCGGAAATCGGTTGTTGAAAACCGGGGTCGTCGATCGGGTTACCGCTCGCGGAAGACAATCCGACCTTTGGTCAAATCGTA
>CAZLFF010000001.1:46932-64206 GCA_964558755.1 uncultured Pirellulaceae bacterium | reverse complement strand
TTCCAGCTCAACGCGAAATCGCGTGTTGGCCAACGCTTGGGTGACGGTGCCGTCGACTTCAAATGATTCTTCTTTGGGCATGTGTTTCCTTGTTAAACGATGAATCGATCAGGAGTTCGATCAAACTAAAGACGCGATCGAACCGGACGCACCGGCTTTCCTAAACGATCAACGTAAAAACTTCGGCAATATCGTACACAAACCCGCTGGCGAAAGTCCAGTCCGAGCTGCTCATTACCGAGGCTTCCGCAACCAGTTGGACTTGAGGTCGAAGCCCCAGATTCCAGCGGTTCTGCGTCGATCAGACCGGTTTTTGGGTTGCTGGTGCCCCGAAACATCGATTAGAATCCGGGACTCGAATCGGCCGGGAAACCGATGTGCCGATCTTAGTCCAATCCAAACATCTGGCGGTCAGCTGTCCGCCCAAGATCACTTTTGAGGAGCGAATCCGCGTGGGAACGAAAAAGACCGGAAAAGGTCGCCGTAAAGTTGGCCGAAAGAAACGACGTATGCGTGCAAAAATCCGGCACCGCAAGAAATAGATTTGGCGGCGTTCGAATTGTAAGCTCCGCTCGCACCCACAGCTTGAAGTGATTCTTTTGTAGGTTTCTGCTGGCCGTTGCGCTTTCATCTGCTGAGCAAGCACCCGGGCGGTGAGCTGATAGCTTTCCAGGCAGTGGTCTGATGAGTCGCTAGACAGCCGTAGATCGTTTGGTTTGGCTGTGTCGTGAAAACAAGCAAATGGACACGGTCTGGGAACTCAACGCTGACGGCGTTGCTCGCGATCAAATGTCGGCCACCATTCTGTTCGATGCCGCGTGATCGCGTTCCGGGTAAAACTGGCCCGTCTGCAGAAATGACTCGACGACTCGAAAGGTCTGCGGATACCAACTCATCAATCCGTGGTGCCCATCGATTCGTGCGTACTGGGCACAGCCACCCAGTTTTAAGGCATTGGGGTAAATCACTCGATCCTTGCTCGCCTCGACAATGCCAAACTCTAGCCCAAGGGTGGCGAGAGGGTTCGGGAGTCGATTGACGTAACTGTTCGTCGCGTCGGACAGTTGCTCGAGGCTTGGGCTCACCCATCCAAAATAGGGTGCAAGCTTCGTTGCGACGTGGGAGCCTCGGTTGGGAGACGCGAGCATCACGAGTCGGCCCAGCTTTCCTGAAGAACGAAAATCAAATCGTTCGTCCGAGAGAGCGGCGCGGAGGATGATCCCTCCCATGCTATGACCGACCAAATGAAGCCGATCACACGAATCGTTGTTCAGGGTTTCGCCTAAAAAAGTGGCCAGCCGGTCCGCGTGTTCTTCGATTCGCTTGCCGACGCTTCGGTAGCTCCAGTTGTGAGTTTGGTATCCGGTCTGAGCAAGCCGGCGCTGCAGCGGCCACATGTCGAGCTTGCTCCCGAACAGGCCGTGGATCAGTAACACGATCTCGCGTGATTTGTTGTTGGTTAACATTGTTTTCCTAAAACAAAAATTTTTGGGCTGCGTGGCCAGTTGAAAGCTCGCCCAAGATTCGACCTGCCGCCGCCATGCCGCTCAGGAATGCACCTTCCACCCTCGGCCCGCCGGCCCAGTCGCCACAGCAAGTGAGACCCGCATCCCGATCAAACAGGCAACGTTCGGCCGCGGGCTCGGTCGGAATCGCATACCGCCAGCGGTGCGAAATCGCCGAAATTGGCTCTTGGGGCGGCAAGCCACTGGCTTTCCAAAGCGCCGCGAGCATCTCTTCAGCAACCGCAGCCGGCTCACGATCCAAGTTTTCTCGCGACCACTCGGCCGACGCATGCAGCACGACGTGCTCAAGTCTGACCGCATCGGCCGCTCGATGCCGACCGGGTTTTGTGCTGTTCCGCGCGACCCAGCTAAGGGGCGAGTCGTGTACGAACGCACCGACCCAGTCGTGGGTGATCGGTGCTTCGAAAGTTACCATCGTCGCGAGGCATGGGTTCATTTCAACTCGGTCCGTTTGGTCAATCAGGCAGCGAAGCCGGTCCGCGATATTTGAACGGCCAAGAAGCTGACTGGTTTGGGGCGCGGGCATGGCCACAACGACTTGGTCGAAGGGGCCGAGCTGCTGATTGTTCGCATCGGTCAAAGTGATCGTTTGCTCGTGCGATTCCAGCTGTGTGACTTCGGTTTGGTGTTCTATCTTTAAACCTTCGGCCAAGTGCCGGCAGACCGAGTTCATGGCTGGCGCGCCCACGAACCGTTTGATGGAGTTCTCCTTCGGCGATGATCGACCGCCCTTGAGCACCACGATTCTCTGCTCTCCAGCAGGCCAAGCCGCAACAACTCCCTGCTCCACCCAGGCATTCACGTAGCGTTGAAACCGCTCGTCCCGCGCTGTGAAGTATTGGGCGCCGTGATCGAAGGTCAGTTCGCCATCGACATGCCGCGTTGACATCCGTCCGCCAACGTTTCGGCTTTTGTCGAAAACCGTTACCTGCACGCCATGGTCTGCTAGGGTTCGGGCTGCCATCAAGCCGCTGATTCCCGCGCCGACCACCGCAACGCGTGGCACGGGGGCAAAACGCGGGGTGGTCACAAGCTCAAAGTATCGATCGGTATCCAAACGCTGGGCGTGAACCCGAGTCGGACGTGTCCGGACGGTGCCGCTGATCGGCTGGGGCGGTTCAAACGGCCGGTCGAACTGACCAAGACACCACAGAATCCCACCGTACGAGGCCGGGTCACGCCCGTCGAGCGCGTAGCGATGATTCAAATCGATCATCTGGGTTAGAGCTCGCTCGGGCGTGGGTGTCCAGCCGAGAATCGCTTTGCCCCACGTCATCCGCACGTTGTTGTGTAGTTCGCCTTGCATCAACAATGAGCGCTGAGCCGCGTCCCAAAGTCGATCTCCGGTTTTGCCCCGTGCCAGCGTCTCGGAGCAGTAGACGCGAGCGCGGGGGTCACTAGCGTGCTCGGTCAGTGTCTGCGTGGCCCAGTCTGGCAGCGCGGACCATTGATCGTGATCGCTGCGGTAGAAACAGAATGCATACGCCAGTTCACGCCAGATCAAGAGCTCGTCGAGGTACTTTTCGCTTCCGGCATTATCCACGTCGGCGGCTTCGCGAGCCAATCGTAATGGAGACACCATGCCGTAATGCAGATAAGCCGACATGCGGCTGACGCCATCAACCAGCGCGTTGTTACGTTTGCTCGCGTAACCATTGAGCCCACGTTGCTTAAAGCGTTCCCACCGCGCGTAACCGGCTTCGCTGCCGCCGATCGTATCCACCACGGGCCCAACTGAATGATCGATCTCGCAACGCGCGACGAGGTCTGCGATTTGCTCGCATGAGAAATCGATCGGCTCGAAGGAAAGAAGTTGATGATCGTAGGGTTCGACAGCCAGGTCCAGCTGCGGCCACGCGGCTGTCAGTCGCTCCGCGTACAGCTTCTTTGTCGCCTTGCGAAACTGAAAGGCACGTGTGTGAGCTTTACCAACCAGCTGCATTGGAGCAACGCAGGCGGAGTCGACGCACACGACCGGAGTTTTCGCTTGCCGAGCAAGTGCGTTCGTAAACCGGCGTGCTGGATCGACGGGCATGTCTTCCGTCACGATCGCCGCCGCGCGGTTGGCCAGTGTCACTAAGTGCTTGTCGCTATCTTGCGGCGTGGCCAAATGAAACGCATAGCTAATGTTAAGCTTCTGAAACTGCCGTTGCACATCGGCCGCACCTTGCATAATGAACGTATGATGTCGATCCGACGCATATCGATAGTGCTGCGACAAACCATGATAAACCAGCAACGGCAGACTCAGCCGATTCGCCAAATGGATCGCCACGTCCAGTGCAGGGTTCTCGTCGCTGCGTACCGCGTTGCGCATCCAGTACACGATCAGCTGACCTTGATCAGTCTCAGGGGCTTCCGACGGAGGCCGTTCGGAGTAAACCCGACTCCGCTCTCTCAAATGGTCGGGCAAGTCGGCGAGCAAGAAAGATGGCATAGCGTCGAGGGTTCGCGGCAAAGGCGGCGGATAGCGTAACGCACTGGGATGCGATTTCTTTGTAAAAACCGACGAAAACGCGTTGGCATAACGAGCTGCGTACGGTCGAGCCCCGACGGGCGAGGCGTTCGCCACGTGTTATCTGAATCTAAGACGGCCGAACCCAAGATGGTCAAACCGAACCTCACTCCCGATCAAGTCGATCGCGTCATCCAGATGGCGTGGGAAGATCGCACAACCTTCGATGCGATTCGGACGCAATTCGGACTCGAGCCTGGCCAAGTAATTAAGCTCATGCGATCGCAACTCAAGCCGTCCTCGTTTCGGCTCTGGCGTCGCCGAACCGGCGGCCGTGTTACAAAGCACCGAGCCAAGCGAAACTTCGGAGTCGGCCGGTTCCGCTGCCCCAACCAGCGAGGGTAAAAACCTGCCGGTTAGATTTGACCTTCCCGATTCACAGGCTGCTACGGTTGAACCACCGGCAGCTTGATGGCCAACGGCGTGAAGATTTTTGCGTGGGGTGAGTCGAGGTCGAACGTGACTTCGGCGACGCCCGGGACGACACCAGCTGGGGCTTGGACCAAGCCCGAGAATAAGCCGCCTCAGCAAAATTGATCCAGATCGTATTGCTTCACGATCGGTTGATCGGAGGTTGCAGACGGGAAACGAATCGTGGCGGTTGGGACGATCGTGCCAGGGACGGCTTGGGCCAGGCGTCGGCCGCCACCCGATCCGTTGGCGCTTTGGTTGTTCCCGTCTGACGGGGTTGCCGCACCAGCTGGCGTCACCAACGCGACGCGTAGTTCGATGCTCGGTCCGCCGGTCGCTGGCACGGTCAGGTTTTCGTCAATGAATTGGAATACCATAGCGCGGTCAAAATGAGCCCAGCCTGTTTCCTGAGCCGTTGGGAGTACGGTGACTTGACCGATCTGCTGGTACTGCACCCTATCTGGCTGATTTACCGCGTGAATGTTCGCTTCCAGTTTCACAGTCTGAGGCAGATTTTCAGATACGCTCTCTGGGGCAAGCTCAACGGTTGCTTTTGTTAGCTGGTACCGCGTCGTGCCGTCGGCCGAGATCACTTGAAACTGATTTTTACCGCCGACGAACTTTTCGCTTTTTTGGGCTGTTTTGTCACCGTTGGCATCAAAGAAAACATCTCGACCGTGAACGATCAAGTCAGCTCGGTCCGACTCGCCCAGCAGCGCGTGCCCGTACTGTGCGGGTGGTTGATGACCAAGGATCAAATAGCTGGCGACGCCAATGACAACCGCGATGGCGAGCAAGAAAGGGACAGCGGACTTCATGAACAAGGCGAATAATGGAACTGGAGAAAGCGAGGTATCGATCCACACGGGCCGATCAATCAATTGTCTATCATGGTGATACTGTCGTCCAATTTCTGCGAGGCAGCAAACGAAGCGGGGTCGTTTCTTGCATTTTTCTAATCAGTCAGCCTCGCTCGTGCGGTTTATTGCGACTTAACTGGCCCGCTTTCGTGCGATGGAATACCAATCCGAGTACGCGCCGATCATCGGCTCGACCGGGAACGTCGTGCGGGCGAAATCGCGGCTCTGCTGAGATAGCTGTCGGGCGGCGGCGGTTTGCTCGATCAAATACTTGGTCCAGCGAGCGAATTCGTCACGGGCGCCGAAATTGACGGCAAACCCAGTGGCTTGATGCTGGATGACGGATTCCGTGCTCGGGCCCAGCACCGAGATCGCGGGCGCGCCAGCGGCCATCGCCTGCAGCAGTGGTGCGGGGCACGGCGAGTTCAAGTGCGAATTCCAATACACGTCGGCCGCCGCATAGACGGTTTCGAGCTTCATCGCGTTGGTGGGTTGGTCGAGAAAATGGACGTGCCCAATTGCTTTGGTCTGCCGGTGGAATCGCTTCAGCCGTTGCCCTTGCTGCCCTGCCCCGACGATCAGCAAGTGGAAGTCGTCACGAACGCAGTGCAGCAAGTCCGTCGCCCAAACTAAATCCTTCAATCGAAACCGTGGCTCCAGCGGCGCGTGGGCGACCGCGAGGTGGATCGATGATGGGAGGCCAAGGTGATCGGCCAATTGATGCTTGGAAGTCAAGCGATCGAGTGGCGTATCGGCGGTGGCGTTGGGAATCGTTGCGATGTGCGTTGCCGGATAGCCGCTTTCGATAAGAGGTTCTCGCAGCGTGTCGTGTGGAATCGCGACGGCATGGAAGCGACTGGCAACTCGGTTTTCGATCGCTTGCCGAAGGTCGCTCTGCGGCGCCGAAGCATGCGAAATAGTTTCGACAAGCGTCGTGCTCGTTATTCCCCGTACAGCGAACGCAAGTTCAGCTCGTGCCTCCGCGTTCCACAGATGAACAACGTCGGGCAGGACGTTTGCCGCAAGTCGTTGGATCTCGCCCGTCAATCGACCGCGTTGATGTAGCGAGCGCCTAAGGTGGCTTGGCGACCCGATCCCGAGCCCATGAACCCGAATGTTTGACAGGCCGGTTGGTTGGCCCGGTGCATCACAGATTGCTGCGATGTGAACCTCAACGTTCCGCGCGGCAAGACCAGCGGCCAGCAATTTCAGTTGTGAGCAATCGCTGGGCAGTTGCAAAGAGTCAGTGACAAAAAGTAGGCGTTGCACAGGCGAGTCGATTCAGAGGTGTCGGTGAGCAAGCCAGTAGCGCGGGCGGCAGACGCTTGGACGATGAAGCTGGCGTTTGGTCGTTAGTTTGTTCAACCGGAACTGGCGCTTAGTGGTTCAATTGTAGCGGCGTTGAATCCAGCGAGGTACTGTGCGAGCACGTTTTCAGCCTGCTGGCTGGCCGCATGGCGGCGGTGTCCTGCCGTGCCCAGACGTTGGCGAAGATCGGGCCGCGCGAGTGTATTCGAAATTGCATCGCCGAGGGCACACGTGTTTTCTGGGGGGACGATCAAGCCGGTTTCGTTGTCCAGAATCGTGCCGGCTGTCTGGCAGGCTTGTGTTCCGATTGGGCAGACGCCGGCGAGTATCGCGCGGCTAAGGTTGCTGTCGTAACCGATATCGCGCAGCGGATGGACGTACAGGTCCGCAGCAAGCAGAACTTCGCTCAGGTCATCAAAAAAACCAGGCATGATTACCGTATAGACGAGGTCCAGTTCGTTGATCTCATCCCAAACCGCTTGTCCACGCGGCCCCTGCCCCAGCAGCCACAGCCGAGCCTTCGGGAATTGCTCAGCCACTCGTGGCCACGCACGGACAAGGTCAAACACCCCGCCGTCGTCGGTCAGTGGAGACGCACAGACGACCAGTGGGTGACCGGTTTCTGTGTTGAGCACCGGGTGCGCTTCGGCCAACGCATTCCGCGATTCGCTCTGCCTCGCGATCGTGCGGTCGGCGGGGTCGACCGTATCGAACAAGTCGGGCACCGTTTGAATCTTGGTGGCCGCGTCAGGGCAGACGTGTAGGACTTGCTGGGCAGTCACTGAGCAATCGGCCAGGATTGCGTTGGCGGCCGAGTAGGCTTCCGCCTGCCGCATGCGTGTCATCCGGGGCGACGCGTCGGACGCGATTAGGTGCTGATCCATGCGGACCACGATCGGGATTTGTCCGGCGAAGGTCCGCGCAAGGCTCCACGTTTCCTCACCGCAGCCAAACGCGATGATGCCCGTCGGTTGGAAATCGACCAGCAGCCGCGCGAGGCCCCGCGTGCTGCGGAAGCTGCCCCAAGGCCCGCTAGTGGGTTTCGACACGCGGTGGACTGGGATTTCTGAGTACGACAGTTTCGACGGCCAACCCTTTTGCCACCGGAGCGTAAAAATCTCGACCGTGTGCCCGGCGGATTTTAGTTCGTTCGCCAGTTTCGCGACGGCCAGTTCAGTCGGTCCCGAGATCGGCCAAAAGCAGCGAGTGACAATGGCGATTCGCTGGCCGGGAGACGTCGGATTGGTCAGCGGTTGTGGCATGAACGGAGAACTTGAGCGAACCGTAGATTTACTTGCCCGGGAGGTCGGCGGGTTCGAGCACGCCCAGAAACGGAAGGTTCCGGTACTCGTCATTGTAATCTAGGCCGTAGCCAACAACGAACTCGTCGGGAATGTCGAACGCAATGAATTCGGGTCGCCACTCGACTTCTTGACAGCCAGTTTTAAGCAGTAACACGGCCGACTTGAGGCTGGCCGGTCCCAGCTCGTTCATGAGCTGCGTGACTTCGGTTAGCGTGTGGCCGGTATCGAAAATGTCGTCGATCAATAGCACGTCGCGCCCCGTGATGTCCAGCATCATATCTGAGTTCAACGTCAAGCGGCCGCGTTCCGTGCCCGTGTAGCTGCTCGTCTGAACGACACCGACGCGAAGCGGCATCTGAAGCTTACGGATCAGGTCGGCCATCAGCACAACGCTGCCGGTCAACACGCCCACGATCGTCAGCGGAGTGTCGCCGTATTGTTCGTTAATTTCGTTCGCAAGACGTTCAACGCCCCGGTTAAGTTCAGTTTCGTTGAGCAGAGTTTTCATGGCTCGTTTTTTTCGTGGTAAGTCTTAGTGGAGTCTTATAATTTTGAGTGCAACTCAGTCGGTGGATCGAGCCACGTGAGGAACCGAACCGCAAAATCAGACGCCCAGCCGGTTGTGGGTCATTTCGATCGCTCGTAGCAACCCGCGAGCCTTGTTGAACGTCTCTTCGTATTCGGCGGTTGGATCGCTGTCAGCGACAACGCCAGCGCCGGCTTGGACATACGCGGTGTCGCCCTTGATGACCATCGTCCGCAACGCGATGCAGGTGTCCATGTTGCCTGAGTAATCAATGTACCCGACCGCACCGGCGTAGGGACCGCGTCGATGCGGTTCTAGTTCGTCGATGATCTCCATCGCCCGGACTTTTGGTGCACCCGACACCGTGCCGGCAGGCAAGCTGGCCATGAGCGCGTCGAACGCGTCGGTGTCGTCTTGTAACTGGCCCGTTACGGTTGAGGAAATATGCATGACGTGGCTGTAGCGTTCGACGATCATCACGTCCGGGATCTTAATTGAGCCATATTTTGCAACGCGTCCGACGTCGTTGCGACCTAGGTCGACCAGCATGACATGCTCAGCGCGTTCTTTTTCATCGGCCAGCAGTTCGAGTTCGAGTCGTTCGTCTTCTTCGGGTGTTGCCCCACGCGGTCGCGTGCCTGCCAGCGGTCGGACCGTCATTTCATTGTCTACGACGCGGCACATGATCTCGGGCGAGCTACCAACAAGTGTCGTATCCCCACTGCGAACAAAAAACATGAACGGGCTGGGGTTGAGGATTCGTAGCGAGCGATAGATCTCGAACGGATCGCACTTGATTTTTAGTTTCAAGCGTTGGCTGAGCACGACTTGGAACACATCGCCCGCTCGGATGTACTCGATACCATCGCGAACTGCTTGCTCGAATTCAGCTTGAGTAAAATTCGATTCGAACCCAGCGGGGTCCTGTTGTGGAAGCGTCGCGTCGACGCAGGCCAGGTCCTCGGTTGGGCGGTTGAGTTTTTCGATCAACTGATCTAGCCGCGAACAGGCGTCCGCATGAGCTGTCTCGGGGGAGTCATGTTGGTCGGGCCATGCGAGGGCGATCGCGGTGATTGTTTTGGTGATGTGATCAAAGACCAGCATCGTGTCGTAAAACGCAAACGACATGTCGTCCAGCCCGCGATCGTTCTCCGGCGCGTTGGGGAGTGACTCGACGTATCGCACGACGTCGTAGCCAGCGTAACCAATCGCTCCACCGGTAAATGGCGGCAGGCCATCCAGTTCGGCGACTTTGACTTGGTGGACAAGGCGCCGTAGTTCTTCTAGCGGATTCTCGGAAGCAAACGTATTCGTGTCGACCGAACCGTCGGCGGCTCGTTGGGTGACGGTGACTTGATTGCCCACCGAAGCAACCTCACGACGTGGGGCGACGGCCAAAAAGCTGTATCGCCCAACGTTGTCACCACCGACAACGCTTTCAAATAGACATGCGGTGCTCCCGTCGTCGATCTTTCGGAACGCAGAAACGGGCGTTAGCGAATCGGACAATAGTCGGCGGCAAACAGGGACAGCGTCGTGTTGGGCGGCCAGTTGGCAGAAAGTTTTCAGGTCGGGCAGGACAGCCATGTCGGATTTGGGCCAATCGCGGGGCGAGTAAACAGCAACAAAGAGGTTTAATTAAACAAGTGTCATACCGCGGTCGTCGTGACGGACCAAGCATTGCTTGCACTGCTGTTGGGAGCGGTGCGAGCAACCTTGTATCGGGCGATAGGCCGGGATAAAATCCAGCGAACCTCTGCACAACAATGTTGGTCGGTCCGCCCGGGCAGCAAATCATATCATGAAATGCCAAAAGTGTGAGAACTCTGCCACGTTTCACATCACCGATCTTACGGGCGATGACTTGCTGGCACTGCACCTATGTGCGGATTGCGCCAAAGAGTACCTGCAGACGGATCAAGGCCCGGTCGATTCAGCCCCCGAGTCCGCCCCAACGATGACGGGTACGTTGAATGACCAATTGCAGCTTGAGCAGACGGCCGACGACTTGCGAGAGCTAGATTCGAAGAAGTGCCCGATTTGTGGAATCTCGTTTTATGAATTCCGCCACGCCGGTCGCTTGGGCTGCCCACACGATTACGTGTTTTTCGGCGAGGAGCTGGAACCGCTGTTAGTTAACGTCCATGGTCACGCTGAACACACGGGCAAGTCCCCCAAACGAGGCGTCTGTGACGCGGAGTCGCAGACTCAGCTGATCCGGTTGCGTCGCGAGATGCGCGAGGTGGTTGAACAAGAGGACTACGAGCGTGCGACCGAGCTGCGTGATCAGATTCGTAGCATCGAAAATGGGACTCGCCCGACTGCTGGCGGTGAGCCTGTGGGCGGCTCAGCCGACGGTTCGGCTCGCGAGGGCGAACAAGATCAAGCTGGCGGGAGCCAATCATGATCATTGACGAAATGGCCAGCAGTTGCGGCGAGTGGTTGCGCGGAAGCGGTCCAGAATCCGACATCGTCATGAGCAGCCGGATCCGGCTGGCTAGGAACCTTGCCGACTACCCATTCATTCAACGCTGCACTGATATTGACCGTGCGAATATCGCCTCCACGGTTCGCGAGCGTTTGGGGGGCAGCGAGGCGTTAAACAATCTCTCGTTTATCGACGTCGCCGATTTGGAAACGCTTGACCGTCAGTTTTTGGTCGAGCGTCAGCTAATCAGTCGCGAGCATGCGAACAGCGACGGAGCCCGCGCGGTCGCGATCGATGGCAACGAAGGCCTTAGCCTGATGGTCAACGAAGAGGACCATTTGCGGATTCAGGTCATGAAAAGCGGTTTCGACCTAGAGGGCGCGTGGCGGCAAATTGATCGGCTGGACGACCTGATCGAGCAGCAGCTGACCTACGCGTACAACCCCAGCCTTGGTTACTTGACGGCCTGCCCGACGAACGTCGGAACCGGCATGCGAGTCAGCGTGTTGGTGCATCTACCGGCCTTGGTCATCACAAAACAAATCGAAAAAGTTTTTCGAAGTTTGCAGCGCATTAACTTGGTCGTGCGTGGACTTTACGGTGAAGGATCCCAAGCGATGGGTGACTTTTACCAGGTCAGTAACCAAGTAACGCTTGGTAAAACTGAGGCCGAGCTGATCCAGCAGGTGAGTGATGTGGTTCCCGTCGTGATTGACTACGAACGTAAGGCTCGTGATTTTTTGATCAACGAGCAACAAAACGATCTGTTCGACCGGGTCAGCCGTGCTTACGGGACGCTGCAAAACGCGCGGCAGATCAGCAGTGAGGAGACGATGTTTCTGCTGTCGCGGGTTCGGATGGGAGTGAATTTGGGGCTGATCGGTGACTTAGAAATTCGCAAGATCAACCAGCTGTTCATCCACACTCAGCCGGCCCACCTGCAAAAAATTCGTCAGCTTTCGCTCGACACCGACGAGCGAAACATCGAGCGGGCGAATTATCTTAAGGGTGAACTGAAGCTTGGCCGCGACGCCGAGCAGAAATAGCGGGCCTTGCTGCATTGGGTGCAGCGGCGAAACTGAGGCCCCCGTCTCCTGATCGCGTTTCGAGAGTTCGGGCGTGATGACTCGGTCAGCCCGGCGAGCGTTGGTTTTCTGCGGTACCCCGGCGGTGATCTAAGCGGTGATGTGTTAGCCTAGTCGTCCCTCTACGGTACACTGGTTTCGTCGTCCATTTAACAACACCCTGAATCTATGACCGCCGAACAACTATCCGATGCCGACTTGGCCATCGCCGTTTCTGCTGCCAAGGAACGGCTTGATCAGCACACCGTTGAAATCGTGCAGCGGCACTTTCACGAATCGACCGGCTGTCCGTTTTGGCTGGGGAAAAAGGCGGAGCTGAATTTTGATCCGTTGACCGAAGTCAAATGCTACGACGACTTGAAAAAGTTTCCGCTGTTCGAGGACGATTGGTTGCGTGGCGGGCCGGTCGAACGTTGGCGAATGAAAGATCATGCAGACCGCCCGACGTATGTGTTTGAAACCGGCGGCACGACGGGGGTCCCCAAAAGTCGGGTGGTCGTCGACGATTTTCGCACGGACTACGAAGTGTTTAGCGAAACGCTGCCGGACGAGTACTTTCCGCGTGGTGGCAACTGGTTGATGCTCGGGCCGTCGGGCCCACGTCGCTTGAGGTTGGCCGTCGAACATTTGGCTCAGTTTCGCGGTGGCATCAGCTTCTGCATCGATCTGGACCCGCGCTGGGTCGTCAAACTGATCAAAAAGGGGTGGATGGATCACTTGGAGGCTTACAAGAAGCACTGCATCGATCAGGCCATCACGATCCTAACCGCCGACCATAACATCAAGTGCATGTTTGGCACGCCAAAGTTGATCGAGTCGTTGTGCTTGGAGCTAGAAGAGCGTGACATGACGTTGGCGGAAACGGGCGTCACGGGAATTTTCAGTGGCGGCACTGAATTCACGCCGCAGTGGACTCGGTATTGCGTCGAAGAACTGTTCGGCGGGCCACCCGAAGAAAGCGGCATCTACATGACGCCGACCTACGGCAACACGCTGATGGGGCTGGCGTGCAGCAAGCCGGTAACGGCTGCGGAAAAGTACAAAATTTCTTACTACGCGCCGCAGCCGCGAGCGGTCACCGAGGTAGTGCAGTTCGACGATTCAAACCAAACGGTTGGCTACGGCGAAACGGGACGAGTAAAATTGACGACGCTCACGCCCGAGTTCTTTGTGCCCGGTTTTTTGGAGCGGGACGAAGGTGAACGCGAGGAGCCATTCGCCAAGTTCCCATGGGACGGCGTGAGTGGCGTGCGGCCGTATCACAAGCTGGCCTCTGCAACCACGGTTGGCGTTTACTAGACATCAAGTGGCTCGGCCCAGAGGTCGTCTTTAAGGGTTCGTGTAACCCTCAGCGCAGTCCGCGCCACATCAAAGGAACAAACATGCTGGACATTCCCGTCATTCGCTGGGGCAAGCCCTACGAGTCATTAGAAAAAACGAAAGTCGCTCACTTCAACACGGGCGAACCGATCGCAACGGTCAGCGCCGCCAACGGCGGCTTGGTATCGCGTGATATGCGGTCCGCCCAAAAGGCGCGAAATCGGTTGCGTGATTTCTCGTGCGAGCAGCTGATCGAGATGGTTGGCAAAGCGGCCGACCTTTTCGAGAACGAAACGCTCGCGTTGGGCGACGGAACCCAGACGCCGGACGAGTTCGTTCATCACCAATCCGCCTCGACTGGGTTGCCCGAACACATGTGCCGCGCAAACATGACGAAGAATTGCTTCGTCATGCGAAACATGGCCGAGATTTTGGATTGTTTGACTCGTGGTTTGGACTTAGACATCCTAACCAAAGGTTACGGCGTCGAATCGCGTGGCGTGACGGTCAGTTACCAAGCTCAGACGCCTGTGCTTGGCGCTGTGTTGCCGTCGAACTCGCCGGGCGTACACACGTTGTGGTTGCCAGCGATTCCGCTGCAAATGGGTTTAGTGTTGAAGCCCGGATCCTCCGAGCCCTGGACGGCCTACCGAGTTGCGTCAGCATTTTCCGCGGCGGGGATTCCTCCCGAGGTCATTTCGCTTTACCCCGGTGGACACGATGTCGGTGGCTCACTGTTGACCAGTTGCCCGCGCAGTATGATTTTTGGCAGCCAGAAAACCGTCGACCAGTATTCGGGCAACCCGGGTGTTCAAGTCCACGGCCCAGGCTTTAGCAAGATTTTCCTTGGCGACGATTGCGTGGACGACTGGGAACAGTACATCGACGTGTTGGCCGAAAGCGTGTACATCAACGGCGGTCGCAGTTGCATCAATTGCAGCGCGATTTATGCGTCGCGGCACACCGAAGCAATCGGAAAGGCGCTCGCCGAGCGTCTAGGGCCGATCGAGGCGTTGCCGCCAGAGAACCCGGAAGCTGGTTTGGCTGCGTTCACGGTTCCGGGCATGGGCCAAGCGGTCTGGGAGATGGTCAAGGCCGACTTGCAGAAGGACGGCGTCACCGACTGCACCGCCGAGTACGGTGACCGCGTGGTGGAATTAGAAAATGCGTCCTACCTGCGTCCGGTCATTGCTCGGGCCGCCAGCCCCGAATGCGACATCGCCAGCAAGGAGTTCATGTTCCCTTTTGCGACGGTCGTCGAATGTCCGCAGGCGAAAATGATCAAATCCGCCGGGCCGACCTTGGTCGGAACTGCCATTACCAAGGACCCGCAGTGGATTGATCAATTGCTATCGGCGACGAACATCGATCGTTTGAACGTCGGCCCAGTGCCCACTAACCGCTTGAACTGGCTCCAGCCGCATGAAGGAAACATCATCGATTTCCTCTACCGTTCGAGGGCCTATCAGGTTGCTGGATAGCGAACTTCCCAGGCGGACGTTGTTTCATTCAGCTAGGTGGCGTGTCGAACTTCTGATAGAATTCGCGACCTCTTGAAACCCTGTTCGCTAACTCGTTCTGAAGCCTCTTCGCTATGCAGCCATTCGATTTCTCTGTCCGCACCCGGATGGTTTTCGGTGAAAATTCCCTTGATCAGCTTGGGCGACACGTTGTTGAGCAAAAGGGTAGTCGCGTTCTGCTGGTAACCGATCCGGGGATTGTAGCCGCCGGCCATGTCGCCCGCGCTGTTGCGAACTTGGAGGCCGAGAATCTGGAGGTCCTGGTCTTTGACGGGGCGGCCGAGAATCCGACCACCGATCACGTCCATCAAGGCGTCGATGTTGCAGCGGAGTACCAGCCTGACATGCTGGTTGGGTTGGGCGGTGGCAGTTCGATGGACTGCGCGAAGGGAATCAATTTTGTCCACAGTTGTGGCGGCAAGATTCAGGATTACGTTGGCGAGAAAAAGGCGACCCGGCGTTTGTTGCCGATGATCGCCGTGCCGACCACCGCGGGCACCGGCAGTGAGATGCAGTCGTACGCACTCATTAGCGATGCCCAGTCGCGCGTGAAAATGGCAATTGGTGACCCTCGAGCTAGTTGCCGGGTTGCGATTCTTGACCCGCTGCTCACGCTGACGCAACCTGAGACGGTTACTGCGTTGACTGGCATCGATGCGATCTCGCACGCAATCGAAACGATGGTCACGACGCGCAGCACTCCGGCCTCGAAACTGTTTTCTGTTTCTTCATGGGAGCGGCTGGCCGATCACTTTACCCGCGTCATCAAGTCGCCGGACGATGTTGAAGCACGGGGTGCGATGCAGGTCGGTGCCGCGTGGGCCGGGTTGGCGATTGAGAACTCGATGCTGGGAGCCAGTCACGCACTTGCCAATCCGTTGACGGCCACGTTTGGTGTTCCGCACGGCCAAGCGGTTGGGATGATGCTTCCGCACGTTATTCGCTACAACGGCCGCGATGACCAGTGCCAGCAGGATTATGCGGAACTTCTTTCGCACTGCGAGCTGGGCAAGCGGAATCAGCATGGCGCGACGCATCGAGCGGCCGGTACCCTGTCGGATTTAGTGAGTGAACTGGTCGAGTTGGCAGGTTTAAAGCTAAAGCTTTCTGAGCTAGGCATTGGTGATTCGGATCTGCCGATGCTGGCGGGTGACGCGGCCATGCAGTGGACGGGGACGTTCAATCCCGTGCCCGTTGATCCCAAAAGTTTGCTCTCGCTGTACCGCGACGCGCTGTAGTGTGTATCTCGCGCGGCGTTGTTCCTTTTTAAAACTGCACGGCCATTGTTCTAGCTTTAGAGCGATGCGAAACCTGACGGTGATTCATGTGTTAGACTGAACGCTTGGCCGCCGGGTTGGATGGGGTATGAATCGATGAGAACAAATTTTGTCGCCGCGATTCCTCGTCTAATTTTAGTTTGCATGATCTCGGTTTGCTTGCTCGAGACGCTTTCCCCAGCGTGTGCGCAAGACGAATTCGGGTGGCACCTGTTTCGTGGCGACGCGGGCTCCTCGGGTGTCGCTCGAACAACCCTTCCACCCACACCCAAAGTCGTCTGGCAGTACAAAGTGCCCCGAGGCTCGTTCGAGAGTACCCCAGTCATTGTCGCGCGGGAGGGCAAGGAACCGTTGGTGGTGATTGGTGACTTGGATGGGCTGTTGGTTGCGCTGAGCCTTAGCGACGGCACTGAGCAGTGGAAACTAAAGACCGGTGAGATTGGCTTCACCGCCGCGCCGGCTTATCGAGATGGAAAGCTGTTCATTGGCGATCTCGATGGGTTTTTTCACTGTGTTGACTTGGACGGCAAGCAGATTTGGAAGTTCGAGGCGGAAGCCGAGATCAGTGGCGGTGCGAATTTCTACCGCGACTGGGTTTTGTTTGGATCGCAGGTTGGTGGGCTGTACGCACTGGACCAGAAAACGGGGAAGCTCGCTTGGAAGTATGTTGCCGATGATCAAATTCAGTGTTCGACGACGGTGGTTGGCGAACGTGCTTTTTTGGCCGGCTGCGATGGGAATTTGCATATCGTCAATTTGGAAGGCGGCAAGGAAGCGGCGAAGGTGCCGATCGAGTCCCCCACCGGCACGACACCGGCCGCTCTGGGGGACCGCGTATTTTTCGGGACTCAGGCCGGAGCGTTTTTTAACGTTGACTCAAAGTTGGCCAAGGTGATTTGGAAGCGCGACGACCCGCTCGGTGGAACGACGATCGTGGGCTCGGCGGCGGTGAATAACCAGCGAGTCGTTTTTGGATTAAGTAATCGGCAGTTGGTGTCGCTCGATCCTACCACCGGCAAGGAGCAATGGACGGCCAAGCTAAAGAATAAAGTAGACTCGTCGCCCGTGTTGGCGGGTGATCGTGTCTTGGCTGCTTCGAACGACGGGCGGTTGTACCTGCTGAACCAAGCGGACGGTCAGATCACTTGGGAAACGCAACTCAATGGCGCGATCCTTGGTTCACCGGCCGTGGCG
>CAZLFF010000001.1:33550-46922 GCA_964558755.1 uncultured Pirellulaceae bacterium | reverse complement strand
GACGAACGCTGGACGGCTCAGTTGAAGAACAAGGTTGACTCATCGCCGGTGATTGTGGGCGAGCGAATTCTGGCCGCATCGACAGACGGCCGGATTTACTTGGTCAATCAGAGCGATGGTAAAATCGCTTGGCAGACTCAGTTGAATGGTTCAATTATTGGTTCGCCTGCGGTCGCCGCCAATCGAATCGTCGTTGCGACTGACCGGGGCGTGGTCTATGGTTTAGGTATGCCGGCTGAGCAACCTGCGGTCGGAAAGCCCCGCTAGTCCCGCCGGCGCTTGTTACATCATCTTACGCGTCTGAATATTTCTTGAGCGTTCATGGCAGACAGTTCATCAAAAACGGAAGTCGGCAGCTACTTTATCAGCAACTATCCGCCGTTCTCTCAGTGGACCGGCGATCGGTTGGACGACGTGCACGCTGCCCTTGCTTCACCGCCGGGTGAGGTGCCGCTTGGGTTGTATTTGCACATTCCGTTTTGTCGCAAGCGTTGTAAATTTTGCTACTTTAAAGTCTTCACCGACCAGAACGCCAAAGACATCGAGTCTTATGTCTCGGCATTGTGCCGTGAGATCGAACTGGTCAGTCAACAGCCCGTGATGGGCGACCGGCCGTTTCGTTTTGTGTATTTTGGCGGTGGCACGCCTTCGTTTTTGTCAGTTCGACAGTTGCAATCATTGGTCGAGCGGTTGCAGGCGAATATCAATTGGGACAAGGCAGAGGAAGTCACGTTCGAGTGCGAGCCGGGGACGTTGCAAGAGAAGAAAGTTCACGCCTTAAAAGAACTAGGTGTGACGCGACTGAGCTTGGGCATCGAAAATTTTAGCGACGCCGTGCTAGAAGAAAACGGACGGGCTCATCTGACTAAGGAAGTTTACCGCGCGTGGGATTGGATTCAGGCCGCGGACTTTCCCAACGTCAACATTGATCTGATCTCGGGCATGGTCGGCGAGACCTGGGACAATTGGCGACACAATATCGCCGAAACGATTAAGCTCTCGCCGCACAGCGTGACGATTTACCAAATGGAGTTGCCGTTCAACACGGTTTACTCGAAAGATATTCTCGGCGAGAAAATTGAAACGCCGGTCGCGGACTGGGAAACCAAGCGAGCGTGGTTGAACTACGCGTATGATGAACTTCAGTCGGCCGGCTACAAAATCAGTAGCGCGTACACGCTGGTGAAAGACAACGGCGGCGTGAGTTTCAGCTATCGCGACAACTTGTGGCAAGGCAGCGATCTGTTGGCGACGGGAATCGCGAGTTTCGGGCACGTGTCGGGCGTCCATTATCAAAACAAGCCGAAGATGGAAGAGTATCAATCGGATTTGTTAGAGCATGGGAAACTGCCGCTGGGCCGTGCGTACACGCCGACGCCTCAGCAGGCATTGATCCGCGAGATGATTTTGCAGTTGAAGCGTGGGTTCTTAGAGGTCGACTACTTCCGACAGAAGTTTGGCGTAGATGTTACGGATCGTTGGCGGGAAGAATTTTCTGCCCATCAAAGCAACGGCATGCTGACCATTAGTGGCGAGCGAATTGAGTTGACTCGAAAGGGTTTTCTGCACGCGGACGCATTGCTGCCGGTGTTTTTCGAGCCGGAGCATCAGGGAGTGCGTTACACGTAACGTTGAATTTGATGCAAACGCTGACCTTCATGATGGGTGAATTCGAAGCCGAATTTCCGCTCGATTATCAATACGCAACGAATCACATGTGGGCGCGGCCATTGGATGGTCAGCCAAGCGGGTTTCGGTTTGGCTTCACCGCTTACGCCGTGCGATTGTTGCAAGATGTGTATTTTCTCGATTGGCTGGCCGATGCGCCGTTGAGTGTGAAGGAGGGGCAGGAGATCGGGGGTATTGAGAGTAAGAAAGCCGAAAGTTCCCTGTACGCCCCAGCGGCCGGGGAGCTTACGATTTTTAATGAAGGGCTGCTCGACGATCCCTCCGCGATTAACGTCGATAAATACGGGGACGGATGGCTATTTGATATGACGGTGACCCAATCGCCCCAGTTGATGGATGCCGCCGCGTATATCGAGTACCTTGAAGACGTCTGGGTGAAAACTCAGCGGACGATCAAGGGGCAGTTGAACTAGCTGGGGCGAGCAATTGGATCTGGCGGTCGCGAAGTGGCGTTCGTCAACAGGAGCGGCCCACACCGAACCCTTAACCCTGAACCCTGAACCCTCCCCCCATTTTTTTCATGTCTAAACGTCTTTCCGTTATCGTCTCGCAGGCACAGGGTAAGAACCCGGTGAAGCGGAAGCTCGAGGAAGACGTTGTCGCGGGGCTGCTGTTTGAGTCCGGAATCGACGTCACGATCGTTCCCAACCTGTACGACATCCAAGCCGGCAGCACCAGCGTGCTGGCGCTTAACGGCATCAACGGAAACGCAGTTCTGTGTTCGTGGCTGTTCGAACGAGCCGCGCGGTGGGTGTTGGATCGGCATGGGGTTCACGGCCAGCATGGAACGGTCTTACTGCAAGCAGAAGAAGCCGACGACGAAGACGATTCGCTCGAGGAGGAACCCGCGGACGACAAGGATCGTGTGATCGACGCGCGTGAGCTACCCAACCGAAAAATTTATTGCTTGGACTTCAAAGCGTCGACGTCCGCCGACCAGTTCATTGCGGAAATCAAACGCATCCACGCCGAAAACGCGGTGCAAGTCGTTGGGTTGGGTGACGTCATCAACGCGGCTCCCATTCCCGCGACGCCGAACACCAATGAAAAAGGTTCAGTCGATTCGGCTGGCGCAGAGACCGATCCTGGATCGGCCCCCGCCGTCGTCAATCGCATCGACGACGCGTCAGGCCGTCGTTGGTACCCGGTGATCGACTACAGTCGCTGTACGAATTGCATGGAGTGCATCGATTTTTGTTTGTTTGGTGTGTACGGTATCGATCGGATTGACACGATTTTGGTCGAGGAGCCGGACAACTGTCGCAAAGGCTGCCCGGCGTGCAGCCGAGTGTGTCCGGAAAACGCGATCATGTTCCCGCAGCATAAAACGCCGGCCATCGCGGGTTCGATGGACGCCAACGCCAGCCTGAAAATTGATTTGTCGCAGCTATTCGGTGCTCCCGCTGACGGAAAATCGGCCGCGGAAATCGCGGCGCTTGAGCGCGATGAGCAGCTGGTCATGGCGGGCCGCGATGCCGTGGGCGTGCCTGACGCTACCGACCGAGCCAGTCGATCAGCCTCAAGAGCTGCCGCCGCTAATGGCTCGGCGAAAGACGAGCTGGATGATCTGGTGGACCAGTTGAATGACCTAGACCTCTAAACTGCCCTTGCCTAACGTTGGGCAGGTGTTGAGCAAGCGTTAGGTATCAACCACGGCTCCGAAGACTCGATAGGCATCCCCCAGCAGCTCCTTGATTTGGTCGGGGCGGACGAATTTACCTGCTCGGTAAAAGCACATCGTTTGTCCTTGGCCTTCCACGCTGACACCCGCGTGCAATTCGAAGAACTCCAGGACCGCTGGCTTAAAAAACAAGCGGATGGCTTCCTCGTCCGGGCCTTTGAGCACGAAACTTTTCGAGAATAACGGATGGCTATCGAAATCGATGTCTTGGAGGCCGAGAACCCCGCCGACTCGATCTAGAATCCCCTCGGGCCGCATGGAGAACTCGGGGCAGTTTAGCTGGTTCGAGGACAGAGACGTGACTGACTGGCGCGTCGTCCGTTCATTCTTTCCACTGCCGGTCGTGAACTGGTAATCAAAGATGCTGATCCGGACCTCGTCGGTCACGCCCTCGATTAAGTTTTGAATTTTTCGACCGCGTCCCTGGCTGAGCAGGCTGAAGCCCGAGTAACGCGTCGACAAAGAACCGTTTCCGTCGGGGAACCAGCTTAAACCCAGTTGGTTCGCTACTTCCTCGATCGCCGCGCGACGTTTTTTGGCGGCAAACTGGCCGAAAAGCATGCGGCCGAAAACGGATATCAGCACGACTGCGATAATCAAGAAAGTGACGTAGTCCTGCATCGTCGCCCCATCAGTCGTTGAGTTGAACCAAGTCCTTGGTGGCAGGCTGTCTACCTGACGAAGCGGGCTCGCGAGGGTCCTGCCACTGATCAGGCGCGAAGTGCTGGCCATACGCGCCGTAGTCGTGGAAGGCGATTTTTTTTGCAATTCGATACGCCCAGCTTCGTTCTGGAATCGGCGTCATGTCGGGCGTGTACTGGGACGGATGTGAATTCGCGGCACGGAGTTCAGCCAACGCCGTTTTGCGAGCCGTCGAATCCTTTGCCCCATGACGATCGGCCAAGGCTTCGATCAAATCAGGCCGCTCAAGCGCGATGCAGCCTCGTGTATGAGTCGCCGCAGTGGTGCGAAAATCTTTCAGGTACTCCGACTCGTTAAACACTTGGTCGAGCGGTCGCTCGTCATGGATCGATTCCTTGGCGAACTGAATGATTGGACAGGGTTCAATGTCGCCCCACGGGCTAATGTGATGCGTGAAACCCGTGGCCGCCGGGCACAATGCGTTTCCGTCGGCATCGTAGTAGGCGTCGATCACGATGATTGGCTTTTTGACTCGCATGTCGACAACGAACTGTCGCGCCTGACGTTGTTGTTCGGGGCTCAGAGCCAATTCTGGCGTGGCCTCGGGCCCAACGGGTCGGTAAATGTGAAACCACGTGTACATGACCCCCATCTCGATCAGCCGATCGACCCACTCCTCTCGCAGTAAGTCATCGAAATTCGTTTGGCAAAGGCTGGTACACACACCCGTCATGACTTTGTTCTTCAAACAATTCTCAATGCCACGCATCGTATCGGAGTACACGTTCGCTTTGCCGCGACGTTCGTCGCTAATAATTTCGCTGCCCTCAACACTGATCAACACGGTCACGTTACCGCACTTGCGCAGACGCTGGGCGACCTCGTCGGTGATGAAGTGGCCATTGGAAAAGACTTGGAAGTACGCGTCGGGATGAGCCTCCAAAATTTCAAACAGTTCCTTGTGCATGAACGGCTCGCCGCCCAGCAAACCAAAAAAACTGTTGCCCATTTTTTTGGCCGTGTCGATCATCCGGTTCATGGCCGGCACGTCGATCTTCTGTTGCTTGGCTGCCACATCGACCCAACAGCCTTGGCAACGAAGGTTGCAGCTGTTGATGATCGAGATATACAAATACGGCGGAAAGAACTGGCCCTTGCGCAGTCGTTTCTTGTGGGCCTGTACGCTGCGTAGTCCTTTCGCGCCCATGTTCCAGGCGAGCTTCCACAGCAACCGTTTGTCGGTTTCCAGCAGCATTCGTTTGGCGAGTCGAAGATACATGGTTCGCTGGAATTTTCGGAGGAGTCGGAAGGCAAACGAACAGTCAGACCACTGTTGTACGCAATCGAAGCCGGTCCGTGCAAGTTTCGGCCGCGATTTGCCGTTGGCGGCGTCGCGTGCGCTTTGCCGTTTCCCCGTTTGGGATATCCCGGCTAAGATTTTGGCTGCCGTGGCGAACCGACGGTGATGAGTTTCGAATCCGAGGCATATCCTGCGACGAAACTGCGACGAAAAAGCCTATGAGCAACGTGTCGATCACCGAAAGTACCAGTAGCGATAACGCGAGCTGCTTGATTGTATTGATCGGTTTTGTCTTTCTGCTGGTTGGTGTTGGGATGAGCTGGTACGCCGCCGCAACCGGCTATGACTGGTGGCGGATCCAAGCTTGGGAGCAGAAGCCCTGCACGATTCGATCCGCGAAGTTGGACGTCTCCAAGAGCGACGACGGTACCACCTATCGGGCCGATTTCACCTACGACTATTCCGTCGCTGGCGAGCAATACGTTGGCTCGCGCGACAGCGTGGTCAAGCATTTTGGCAACAAGTCAAAGGCGAGAGCGCTGCTGGAACGGCTGCCGGTGGGTACCAAAACGCATTGTTATGTCGATCCGTCGGACCCTTCGAATGCGACGCTGGATCGCTCCTTCCCGACTTTCTCTTTTCTGCTGACTGGTTTGTTCGGCTTGGGATTTACGGGCGGTGGAGCAGCCGCGTTCTGGTTTGGTCGGTCTCAACAGCAGATCAAGAAGCAACGCAGGGTTCCGCTGGCCGCCGCGCTTGTTGATTCTCGGTCACACGGCTTGGAGTCGGCGCACCATGTTTCGCTGTTGGCAAGCGAATCGGCACAAGTCGCCGCGTCGACGCCCGGGGTTCACCCCGAAGACATCAAAGACCGCGCGGCTGACGTGCCGCAGCGGCTGAAGGCCGTTTCATCAAAACTCGCGCGATTGCTCGGCGCGATTTTTATCTGCTTGTTTTGGAACGGAATCGTTAGCGTGTTCGTGTATCAAATGTTCACCGAACCGCTAGGCTGGTTTAACCTGTTTCTTGGGCTGTTCTTGACTCCGTTTGTGCTGATTGGTTTGGTGCTCGTGGCGGCGGTTCTGCACATTGCGGTGTCGCTGCTCAACCCATCGGTCACGATCGCACTGTCCACCGGCGCGGTTCGCTGTGGCGATCAACTGGACGTGGCTTGGGAGATCGGCAGCGGCCTGCGTTCGATTAAAAGTTTGAACATCAGCGTGATCGGCAGCGAGTGGGCTCAGTATCGCCGCGGCACTGACACGATCACCGACGAGTCCATTTTTGAGGTGCTGCCCGTCGCGTCGGCCGACAACGCGCGAGACATTCGGTTCGGCAGCCGCACCATCACGATCCCGGCCTCAACGATGCATACGATCGAAGGTTCGCACAATCAAATCAACTGGACGGTGCGAGTGTTCGGGCGGATTCCGTGGTGGCCAGACGTCGCCGAAGAATACTCGTTCCGCGTCGCCCCGCCCAAGCCGCTGGAAATGATCGAGACCGGAGAGCAAGCATGAGCGGGTTGACGGTGAAAGTCGAACAGGAGGCGTACCGCCCGGGCGAGATCATTCGCGGCACGTGTGCTTGGACCGATGCGTTCGAGCATGCGGAATCGTTCGCCATTCGTTTGGTCTGGTTCACGTCCGGCAAAGGTGATCGGGATTTCCGTACGGTCGCAGAGATCGAGCTGCCGATGGCGGAGGCAAGGTCGCCCGAGTCCTTCGAGTTTGTTTCTCCCCATCGTCCGCTAAGTTTCACAGGGCAGTTGATTTCCCTGCAATGGTCCGTCGAAGTCGTTGCGTTTCCTTTCAAGCGATCCGCACGAGCGGATTTTGCCGTTACGCATGGTGAGGAGCCGATCGCACTGACGGATAAATCGGACGAGGCGACCGAGCTGGGTGCGAAGCGAGCGTGGTTCAGAATGGGGAAAGTGTAACGTGTCCGCAACTGCGTCCCACGACACAAACCCGGTCAGAGGTGCCGCCGATCACTCGGCCGAGAATCCGTTTGTCCAGCAACGACTTGAGTCTTTGCTCTATCAGTTTCCCAGCGGAGACTGGCAATCGAACCTGAAGTCGCTCGCCGAACTCAGTTATCGCGCCGTGATCGTTGGCCGGTATGGAACCGGCAAGTCGACGCTTGTGCGCGAGCTGCTGCGGCGGTTGTCTGGTGAACCCGTAGTAAGACCGGTCTCTGAGCCGAACGTCACGGCCCGAGCAAAGACGCTTGGCGAGCACGGCTCCATCTCAAGCGTTGTTCTGTTGGATGTCCCGCGCGTTGACTCGCGATGTTGGAGCGTGCAGCGTTGGTGGACGGCCAAACGTCGTCAGCGCCGAGCCGTTCGCGGCGTATTGGACGGCGTGGATCAGGGGACTTTGGTGCTGGTCGACGGGATCGAGCGGCTGAACTGGTGGCAGCGCCAGTGGCTGGTGCGGCGGACGGCCAGCCCGAGGAAAGTCGCGGGTTTGGTCGTGATCGTCCACCACCGGCATCACTGTTTGCCGTTGCCTACGTG
Organism: uncultured Pirellulaceae bacterium; assembly: GCA_964558755.1. GTDB lineage: Bacteria > Planctomycetota > Planctomycetia > Pirellulales > Pirellulaceae > Mariniblastus. The sequence continues at coordinate 39,092 of CAZLFF010000001.1, read as the reverse complement.
GGTTCAGGCGGTGCCGTCGGCTGAGTTATTAGCTCGACTGATTGATGAGCTGCTGCGTGACGAAACGGAACCACAGCGACGGCGATTTCAAGCACAAGGACGATCGCTGTTCGCATCCAGCGATCAGAACCTACGCACGGTTTTGCGGCAGCTGTATGACCAATGGCAGCGGTTGTCGATGAGGAACGCCTAAGCGGCTCGCCGAAGTTCACTTGGACTCGAGTTCATTACCGTCGTGAACGGCACCGTCGTTTGACTCAGCGGTTGCCGCAGCCGCTTGCGAAACGCAATGTCCGCTTCGTAGTTTCCCGGCAGAAGCCGTCCTAAAGCGTGAGGCAGCGAACCTGGATTCAGTGGCGTGGCCGCCAGCCCACCCGCAATCGTTAGCAGACGCATGGCGATACTGTCGCCTAGATCGTGCCGTCGCTTTGCCCGCTCAGCCGAGCCACCGTGCGCGGTGCGTGCTTCTTGGTTGATTGCATCTGGGTCGGACGTTGTGATCACTAACTCTGGCAGCCAAACCGATTCAAAGCCGAGAGTCTCGGCAGCCAAAGCAATATCGAGATCCAAATACATCGGTTGGAGGCGGCGACAAAGCGGCGCGATGTGTTGTAACAGGTCCGTGCGATAGATAGCGGCCCACAAAGTCGGCCCAGCTGGCGCGAGGCACGACGCTTTGCGACTGTTTAACTTCAGGCCCGCCCCGATCAGTTTACGACTAGCACCGAACCCAGCATCGACGCCCCCAGCAACCAGACGTTTTGGCTGATCGCATCTGACCAAGGCACCGCTGACGCTACCAACGTGGGAATCAGAAAAAGCGTCGCCGACGGGTAGGTGCCAGTCGACGGGGAGTTCCACGCCCGCGCGGACGATCGCGGTGAAAGTGCCAGTAGCTGACTTGATCGCGGCGTTGAGCAAATCGGCCAGCCGCGGTTTTGTCTCGTCCGTCGTAACGAAAGTTACTTCGTCGCCCAAGTCGTACGGGTCGTTGTAGCTGCCATCATGAGCCACGATGACTTCACTGTCAGCGGGCTGAGTGCTCAGCACGGTCGCGAGCGAGCTTTCAAACGCTTGGTGGTCGTCCACCATGGGGACGATGATCGAAAACCGGTCCATCCTTGATCCAGTTCGAAAGAAAAGGCGATTCACAGTCGCGGCTGCGTACAGCGGCTGCGAGAGAAATTGAATCGCGGTGGGGTGGAGGTTGATGGCCGCCAACCGTCAGTTCGCGGACCCAAGTTTCTTCGGTTCCCTTCCGGGGTGGACGTTGGACAAAATCGACCGGTCTGATTGTTCGGGTTGGGTAAGGAATTCCGGCGGCCAAGGACGTGGCGACTTTAGTTCCCGCGTTCGGCAGTGTAAACTTCGGCCATGCAAGCCTATCAACAACTGCTTCGTCACATTTTGGACGCCGGTGTGGACAAATCTGACCGCACGGGCACGGGAACCCGCAGCGTGTTCGGGTACCAAATGCGGTTCGACTTGAGCGAAGTGTTCCCGCTGGTGACGACTAAGAAGCTCCACTGGAAAAGCATCGCCCACGAGCTGTTGTGGTTTTTAAGCGGTAGCACAAACATTGGTTACTTGAAGGAAAACGGCGTTCGCATTTGGGACGAATGGGCCGACGAGCACGGTGAACTGGGCCCGGTCTACGGTTCGCAGTGGCGATCCTGGCGCGGCGCCGACGGGCAGACGGTCGACCAGATTTCGCAGGTGATCGAGCAGATCAAATCGACGCCCGATTCGCGACGGCTGATTGTTAGTGCGTGGAATGTGGCTGAGATTCCCAATATGAAGCTCCCGCCCTGTCACGCTTTTTTTCAGTTTTATGTGGCTCAGGGGCGACTCTCGTGCCAGCTGTACCAGCGCAGTGCCGACGTGTTCCTTGGAGTCCCGTTCAATATTGCCTCGTATGCGCTGCTTGTTCACATGGTCGCGGCGGTGACGGGCTTGCAGCCCGGCGAGTTCGTTCACGCTCTGGGCGATGCTCATTTGTATTCGAATCACATGGATCAGGCGAAGTTGCAGTTGGAGCGTGAGCCGCGGTCGTTGCCGACGCTCAAGCTGACTCGTACGCCCGACTCAATTTTTGATTTCCGATTTGAAGATTTTGAAATCGTCGGCTACGACCCTCATCCGCACATTAAAGCAGCCGTCGCGGTTTAGCCGGTCGGCCGCTCGGTGGTTCGCTTAATTGATCGCGAAGTTAGGACACGGGGTAAGCTCCGTGCAGTTTTTATGTCTGACTCTGGCCTTGCTCCGCTCGCGATGATCGTCGCGGCGTCTGAGAACAACGTCATTGGTAACGACGGTGACCTGCCGTGGAAGCTGTCGGCCGATTTGAAGCGATTCAAGCGTCTGACGATGGGGCACCACATTATCATGGGCCGGAAAACGTTTGATTCGATTGGCGTGCTGCTGCCGGGCCGTCAGACCGTCATCGTAACGCGTCAGACTGATTATCAGTTTCCCGGTGCGGCCGTCGTTCACTCGATCGAAGCCGCGGTCGAAGTTGCTCGCGCTGCCGGTGATTCGCTGCCCTTTGTTGTTGGCGGAGCAGAGATTTATCGGCTGGCGATGCCCAAAACGACGATCATTCATTTGACTCGAGTCCACGCGGACGTGCAGGGCGACACGGTATTGCCCAATATCGAAGTTAGCCGCTGGAGCCGCAGCGAAGCCGAACGGCACGCGGCCGACGAGCGAAATGATTTTGATTACTCGTTCGAAGTCTGGGAGCGAATCGAATCTGGTTAGCGGACCATTGCGGGCGGTTGCCGTATTAGCCCGCACCGTGGCAGCGTCCGCATCCGGTAGCTCAGAGCGGAGTTAATATCGCTCGATGGCGGTAATCTGCCCCCATGAAAACGCTTTGCGATCTGATTCTCAGCGTGTTGCGTAGTAATAAGCTATATTCTTGATGGCTTTTCGGTTGCATCCAGCGGCCGATCATCAAGGAAATGCCTGAAATTGGTGTTTCGTCAGGGAAATGACCAATGGCTGGTCGATATCGGAACCACTACAATCATCGGAGCTGCAACCGTCGAAGCGTTTTGTTCGGCTGTGGCAGTGTCGGTTTCACGATCGGCCTACTCAATTAGAAAGCGGAGGACTTGTGGAAATTACCTTCACCGCCCGAAATGGCTCAGTAAGTGATTCAGCTCAAGACACAATCAAAGGCAAAGTCGCCAAATTGCCCCGGCTATTTGATCGGCTAACGGGTATCCAGGTCGTTGCCGACCTGACGCATACGGAATCGCCGGAGGTCGAGATCATCGCTTCGGCTGAGCACGCAAACGATTTTGTAGCCAAAGACAACGGCACCAACGTGGTGGCGGCTCTCGATAGTGCGATCGCCAAGATCGAGCAACAGCTTCGGAAGCACAAAGACAAATTAACTCATCACCGCGGACACGACACGAAAGCCGACTGAGCGAATTTTCGGTCGAATTGCCTAGAACATCGGATCAAGTTGTCGACATAGCGAAGACCCCGTTAGGAGTCTTTCGACCTTTGTCGTCGACGTGGACTGCTAATCGTGTCGGGCACCGTGGACTTCATTAGATACAACTCGAACACAAGGAACCCCTACATGAAGTTTTCGGATTTTGTGACAACGGAGGCGATCCAAGCCGACCTGTCATCAACAGAAAAAGAAAGTGTCATTCGCGAATTGGTCACCAGCATGGTCGAATCAGGTGCTTTGGCGGCCGACCAGCAAGAAGCCATCGTTGCGAAAATTTTAGAGCGTGAGGAATTGGGCAGCACCGGCATTGGCCGTGGCATTGCGGTCCCTCACACCAAACACCCCAGCGTGACCAAGCCTGTTGGTACCGTGGGCGTGAGCAAGACGGGCGTTAACTTCATGAGCCTCGACGGCGAGGACGTGAACTTATTCTTCATGTTGATCTCTCCCCCTGATCAACCGAGCGATCACTTGCGTGCCTTGGAGAATATCTCGAAGCAACTCCAGGACGAAACGTTCTGCCGCTTCTTGAAGCAATCCAGCACCGCTGCGGACATCCAACAGATTCTGGAGGAAGCGGACAATAACCAGTTCGTTTCATAGTCTAACCGCTAGTTACTGATCGCGACCGCATCAGCCGACAGCATTTTTTGCATGTTCGGCGAACGTTGAGGTTGCATCGCAGCCGCGATTGAGTGGTCGCCCTTTATGCCTTTGGCAAAGCCCTGTTTTCATGCCCGATTCCGTATCCCGAAGCCCGCTCGTGACGATCTCAAACCCCCAGGGTTTGCACATGCGTCCTGCGTACTTGTTCGCGGAAACGGCGGCAAAGTTTGACTGCAAGGTCGAGCTGGTCAAGGACGATGTCCGCATCGACGGCAAGAGCGTGCTGTCGATCCTGACGCTGGGCGCTGCCCAAGGCGTAGAAATTTTTATCGAAGCAATGGGTGACGATGCTCCGGCTGCCGTCACCGAATTGCAGGCCCTGCTCGAATCGGGGTTTCCAGAGATTCGAAAAGAGAAACAGGCCGAGTGAATCGTGGTCAGGCATGACTGGCCCGCATTTAATAAAACGTCCTAAACGAGAAACCACAAGACCTACTTTGACCAAGCTTATTAGCAATCTGATTCACCAGTTCGATATCGAATTGGCCTTGGACCACCACCGCATTGCGTGCGGCCAGCGATTCCGCTGCGCACGTTTGGGCAGTGGCTTTGAGGGTGGGTTGGTAGCTTGGTCAGCCCGACGGTCGTTCGGTGAAACCGAAAGCGGTCACCGCACGCTTAAACCGATCTCCAAACGCTCAATTTTTGCGACCGCATGCGTGTCCCAGCAAGCAAATGCTTGGTGCGGCCGTTCGTTTGCTGGTCGCGCTGCGGGAAGTCCGTGGATTGCTCGCCAGCGGCAAACTCATTCGAACGGCTTTGCGATCAATGCAAACCGACGGTCTTGTGTTTCGCCGGCTGACGATCTGGTCCATGTTTGCGATCCCGCGAACTCTACCCACGATGTTGCCACACAGAACCGCTCGTGGTTCGCACCGGCGACACCGAACGAACAAATCAATCCTCTGCGATCCCCTGTCCAATTTCGACAGCCCGATCGCTGTACCAGGAAGACAAATCAAGATGAAAAAAGAAATGTTGATCAACGCGTCGCAATCGGAAGAATGCCGGATTGCGATCGTTGAAGGCGGACGCCTTGAAGAGCTGTACGTTGAACGTGCCAGCCAAGACAATTACGTCGGCAATGTCTACAAAGGCAAGGTCGTCAACCTCGAGCCAAGCATCCAAGCGGTGTTTGTAGATTTTGGTGTCGGACGCAACGGTTTCCTGCACATTAGTGACGTCGAGCCCAATTACTTTCGCCAGGGCGGCTACGATCCCGAGGAGCTAATGCGCAAGGAGCGGGCCGAGGCCGCGGAAGCGGTTGCGAGCGGTCGTACTCGGCACCGACCGCCTGCCTCGGGTGGCTTTCGACCACGCTTCAAACCCCCGATCCAAGAGATCTTCAAACGCGGCGATGAAGTCCTGGTGCAGGTCATCAAAGAAGGAATTGGGAACAAAGGGCCA
>CAZLFF010000001.1:3159-33540 GCA_964558755.1 uncultured Pirellulaceae bacterium | reverse complement strand
GACTTACATTAGTATTCCCGGTCGTTACCTCGTGCTGATGCCGGCGCTTGGGCGCGTTGGTGTTTCGCGAAAGATCGAGGACGATGACGAACGCCGGAAGCTAAAGGGATACCTGAACGAGTTGCGACCACCCAAAGGGCTGGGCTTCATCGTGCGAACTGCCGGTGCAGGACGCTCACGCAAGGACCTGCAACGTGACCTTGCCTATCTGCTGAGGCTGTGGAAGTCGATCGTCAAACGGGTCAAAGACGTGCCCGCGCCGACGCACATTTACGAGGAGAGCGATCTAATCATTCGTACGATTCGCGATATCCTGACCCCCGACATCGACAACATTGTCATCGATAACGAAGACGCTCGCGACCGCGCAGCTGAGTTCATCAAACTGATCATGCCCAAGGCAGCCGATCGTTTGCAGTTGTACTCGGGTAACCAGCCTCTGTTCCACCATTACAAAATGGAAATGGAGATCGCAAAAATCCACAGTCGCGAAGTCCCGCTGCCCGACGGTGGTTCGATTGTGATCGACCAGACCGAAGCGCTCGTCGCAATCGACGTCAACAGCGGCAACTTCCGCACGGACGATTCGGCCGAGGATTCCGCGTTCCGATTGAACGTGTCGGCGGCCAAAGAAATCGCTCGTCAGTTGCGACTGCGTGACCTTGGCGGTGTGATCGTTAACGACTTCATTGATATGCGTCGTGAAAAACACCGCCGCGGCGTTGAAAATACGCTCAAAGACTGCATGAAACGCGACCGTGCACGTACGAAGATTCTCCGTACCAGTCCGTTTGGTTTGGTCGAGATGACGCGGCAGCGAATCAAGCCTGGCCTCAAGCGCAGCTTGTATCAAGAGTGCCCATGTTGCTCCGGGCGGGGGAACGTCAAGACCGAAGAAAGCATGGCCCTGGACGTGATTCGCATGATGATGCTGGCTCGGGAGCAGTCGAGCGTCGCGAGTGTTTCCGTTCGGGTGAACGAAAAGGTGGCGTCTTATTTGAATAATCAAAAACGACGCGAGCTGGCAGAACTTGAAGGTGACGAAGACCTAGACATCCGAATTCAGGGCAGTGAAAACGTGTTCCCCGAGTTCCTTGAAGTCGAATGCCGCGATGCGAACAACGCCGTCGTGCATTTGGCGGACAAGCGCTAACGGCTGGCGACCGCGGGTTGCCAAAGAGCGAAGGCCTCAGCGTAAAAACCATGTTGTGCGACCGGAGCATTAGAGTGAACGGTCAAACCAGCCCTTTTGGTCTGAAGCTGCATGGAACACGCCAAGAATTGCGATCTGATCGTCACGGTTCTCGAAGATCATGACATACGGAAAGCGATCTAGAATCGCGGCCCGCATTTCATTTTGAAGGCGTCCAAAGGATTCTGGTCGTTCCGTTACATCGCAACGGATGATCGGAACCGATTTCCAAGGTCGGCTGAAATCTCATCGTAGTAGCCAACTGCTGCCGACAAGTCATCAGCAACCGCTGGATGGTAACGGCGGATACTAGCCATCAACGCGCCGCCAAAGTTCTTCATCGTCGATAGCGATCGACGGGTCGGCTTCAAGCTCAGCCGAGCGTCTGGATGCTTCGCGAATCACTTCTGGCGGTACAGTGATTGGATCAGTAGAAGATGCGATATCGTTCCACAACAGAGTAACGATCCTGAGTTTTTCGGTGACGGGTAGGCCGCTAAGGTCTGGAGTATTCACGTCTGTATTGTACACGCGTAGGTCGCACAACGGAAGGTTTTTACGACACCGCCGTGAACGAAGCGAGCGATGTCTGAATTACGAAAGATTGTACCAAGGCCAGCCCGCGTCGCCAAACGCGGAAGGTGTGCCGAAGGCCTCAGCGTAAAAACCATGTTGGGCGTCGCGTTGATCCGCCGAGGGCCATTATGCGATACCACAAAGGCCGCACGGACAGCGCAGCTGCGATTTAGTTGGTCTCGAATTCATCGCTGGTAACGTAAAGACGGTAGTCAGAATCGAGGTCAGCAGCCCACAAACGCAGCGCCACAAGCAGGTCGGTATAGGTCGCAGTATCCAATTCGAGCGAGTACGGCCAGATGCCAACACCACCAGACGGCATGTCCTCGCAGGATACTTGAAGTTCGTGATCGCCCTTGATCGCCGTCAGTTCGTGGCAATACATGTGGACGTTGGATCGAAAACGCAGCGTCCAACCATTGTGCACCGTCTCGATCATGTGATTACGCTAGCGACGCCCAACGGGATCATGTAAGACAAAGTGTCGTCTATTGCGCAGACGACGCCTCAGGATAACAGGCTGGGTGGAATGGGCAATCTTGATTGAGCGATTTGGCCTTGGGGTTAGGTGCTGAACCCGAAGTTGATTTGCTCGCCTTTCGTTTTCTGACGTGGGTGGCCAACCGTCGTTTGGCCACTTGCTAGCGGTGGGAAAAAGCCAAATTATCCGCAAACCGAGCCAAACAATCGCGGTGAGTTTGCCGATTGTATCGATGGAACCGCTCGGTCTTGATCGTGCGGTGGGTTCGCGTCGACCGGTCTTGGCCCGGAAAACATGAACCGACCAACCAAGTTACTCACGCCAGTTTGGTACAGATCATCGACGCGTTCAGACGCGTTAACCGGGAGCGATCATGGACGATCCGAAAATGAAACTGCAATCCTCACTTGTCACTCGCACGCTGCGAATCAGCTGCCACGCGCGTCTTCTGCGAACGTTGTTTCTGACTCTAATCTGGGCAACGCTGACCGCGCCGACGGTCGTTTCTGCTCAGAAGGTCAACTGGATTTGGTCGCCGAAGGCCGCTGAGGTCGACGGTGTCCAGGCCCAAGGCGATTGCTACTTCCGAGCAAAATTTACGCTCATAAAGCCAGAGAAAGCCGAGATCATTTTCGCGGCCGGCGATGAGTACGAACTGTACTTGAACAATCGATTGGTCACCAAAGGTGAATCCTACGGCAGCGATAACAAGCTTGACGTGTTCTCGTATGTCCAACCGGGGGTCAACCTTGTTGCGGTCAAGGTCACGCATGTCGGCAGCGACCAGCCGGGCTTGGCGATGAAAGTTCGCGTCAAGGAGAAAGATGAAACACGGTGGCGAAGCCTCGTCACCAACGACACTTGGCGGACTCGCCGGGAGATGATCACGGCGTGGACGCAGAACGGCTACAACGACATGGGCTGGCTGAAGGCCAAGTCACTCGGCAGTGCGTTGGCATTTGGCCAACCTGCTCAAAAGTCAACCAAGCCCGTTGCCTCGACATCACCGACCAAGTCGACAAAGCCAGTTCAGTCGCCAGCGGCGGAATCTCGAACATCGGTCAAGGCTTCAGCGGCCAAGGTGCCTGCACAGCAGGTGAGTACGACGAAGGTCGTGAAGCAGCCTTCGAAGCCAGCCGTTCCAACTTACATCCAGCCAAAAATTACCAACGGCCCGCAGGCGATGCACGATTCTCAAGCGGCTGCCGCGAAAGAGACAGCTGCAAACGAAGCTGTGGCCAAAGTGGCTGCTGCTAACGAAGCTCCTGTCAAAGTGGCTGAGGTTGTACAAACTCCTGCGGCAACTCTCCCCGTAGCGACTGAGCCAGCAGCAAATGAGGTTGCTCCGCCAGCTCCGGCTGTCACGCCGGTCGCCAGCGATGACGCTCCGTCTGCAAAACCATCACCTCGTCGTACTCGCTTTTCACTCGACCCTGAGTTCACCATCCAGCAGGTTTTGACGGCGAAAGAAGCCGGGCCGATGGTGGCAATGGCATTTGACGAATTCGGTCAAGTTGTTTTCTCACGCGAGAACGGACCGCTCATGATTGCGGACCTAGGTGTGCCTGCTGGTACGCCCGGCCGCGTGAAAGTTTACTGCGACAAGGTTCGCAACTGCGGCGGTATCTTGCCAGTCAACGGAAGCGTCTATGTGACGGGCGACGGTCCTGCGGGACTGGCACTGTATCGACTGTCGGATTCCAACAAATCTGGAACCCTACAACCGGCCAAAGCGCTGTTTAAGTTTTCGGGAACCGCAGGCAACCACGGCCCGCATGGGATGCGGTTGGGTCCTGACGGCATGATTTACATGGTTTTGGGAAATGGCAGCAAAGTCGATCGTCCGGTCGCTAAAACGAGCCCCTACCAAAACACGTACGAGGGTGATGTTATCGCTCGGATGGATGACCCAGCGGGCCACGCGACGGGAGTCGACGCACCTGGTGGCACGATCGTTCGCTGCTCGCTTGATGGTACAAGAATCGAAATCTTCGCCGGTGGTCTGCGGAACGCCAGCGACCTCGTTTTCGACGCCAGCGGACAACTGTTTGTTCACGATAGCGATCATTCGGCCGATCGAGGCACGCCTTGGTACCGTCCTTCGATGCTGTTCCACGTCGCCGCGGGTGCTGAACTTGGTTGGCGAAGTGGCTCGGGCAAGTTCCCCGCGCACTTTATCGATGCGACGCAGCCAGTTTGCGAAACCGATAGCGGTTTGCCTGCGGGAGCGGTCGCGTATCGCCATCTGCAGTTTCCCGCTCGTTTCCACGACGCCATTTTTACTTCCAACCGAACGACTGGCGAAATCCTAAGCGTTCAAACGCAACGCGTTGGTGCTTCTTACACCGGCGAGGCAACACGGTTCCTCAAGGGCAACGATTTCGATGTGGCAGACTTGTCCGTTGGAGAAGACGGTTCGCTCTACATCGCGACTGGTTCTCGCGCGGGCGTGGGCGGTTTGTATCGAGTGGTTTGGAACGGAGAAGTTCCTGACGATCTATTGCAGTTCGAATCGGATCTGGCCAAAGTGATCCGACACCCTCAGCCCGATTCCAGCTGGGCGCGTCAGAACGTGGCTCAATTGAAGATCACCATGGGGCAGGAGTGGAACAATGCAATCCGGGGCGTCGCAGCAGAGCCTCGTAATCCGGCGAAGTTTCGTATCCGTGCGTTGCAGCTGATGGTGTTGTACGGACCTGCGATCGACACCGCGACGCTGAACAAGTTGGCCGGCGAAGACGAACCGATGTTGCGAACGGCCGTTGCTCAGCTGTGTGGAGCTACCGGTGACCGTCGCAACCAACAGGTCTTGCGTCAGCTGTTGGCTGACGATACTCCTGCGGTTCGTCGAAGTGCGGCTGAGGCGATGTTGAAGTTGGATATTCAGCCAGATTTTGAAGCGATCGCCACGCTCTTGAAGTCAGAGGACCGCGTCGAAGCAGCGGTCGCCCGTCGCTTGCTGGAGCGATTGCCTGTCAACCAATGGCAGGAAAAAGTGCTCACAACAGACAACAAACGTCTGTTCATTCAGGGCGCAATCGCGTTGTCGATTGCTAAGCCAACGCTGGAGAACTCGTACAGCATTTTGGCTCGTTCCAGTGAGTTTATGGATGGGTTTATCAGTGATGTTGATTTCATTGACATGCTGCGAGCGATGCAATTGGCGTTGGTTCAAGCCAACGTTGATCCGGCTCAGGTGCCTGGGTTTGTAACGCGAATCAAGGATGAGTTCCCGTCAGGCAACGCGGTCATGAACGTCGAATTGGCTCGGTTGCTGGGCTACCTGAAAGCCAGCGACTTTGGCGGTCGACTGGAGAGCTACTTAAGTAACGAAGAAGTGAAATCGTCTGAGCGAATGGCCGTTGCAATGCAACTGCCGGCGAGTGCGAAAAACTTGGAGCGTGGCGAATTGCTGTCGCTGTTGACGTTGCTGGACGCGGCTCGGTCAGCCAAAGGTGTCGGCAGCGGCTACCGGGGCTATGTCGAGGGAGTACTGGCGAAGTGCAATGAATCAGTTTCTGCCGAGCATGTTGATGCGATTTTGGATCAGCCCAAGATGTTTGTCAGCAGTCTGATCCCCGCTTTCTATCACGTGCCCGAGCAGGTCGACGCGGACATGCACCAGCGTCTGGTGCAGCTGGACGAGTCGTTCGCCGAACGGAACGATCAACAGTCACGTGAGATTCGTCTGGGCATCGTGGCGCTGATGGGCCAAAGTGGCGACAAAGCGTCGATGCGATACTTGCGAACACTGTGGCAAAACGAGGGGTCACGTCGCAGTGACATCGTGATCGGATTGGCTCAGCAGCCAAATGGTGAGAATTGGTCTTACTTGGTTAGCTCGTTGCCGGGACTGGACGCATCAAGTGCCCAGGAGGTTATGACGCAATTGCGAACGGTGGCTCGCAAGCCGCGAGATTCACGGCACTATCATGAGTTGATTCGAATTGCCGAACAATCGAATGACGGTGCATCGCAAGCGGCTTTGTCGCTGTTGCAGCACTGGTCGGGCACGTCCTTTGATGATGGGTCGGGCGACCGGGCAAAACTGGTTGCATCATGGAAACAATGGTGCGAACAACAATTCGATTCAGTCCCAGCGGCATCAACCGCTGAAGGCGGCGACACAGACCGTTTCTAAAACTCGGCTGTCACCCCAGGGAGGATGCTGCCAACGCAACTCGCTCACCGATCCGCGATTGGGGATTTTCTTGAGCAGGTTTGTGCTGGACGCTGGTCGCGTCCAGTTCGAGCCCATGCTCGGGAGTGTCCTGTAAAACAAAGTGCGCGTCGTGGGGAGCGTTTTCGTTCGCTGGCTCACATTGGACCGGTTGTTTGGCGATTGTTTTTCGATCGCCGGTAAGAATTGTCGCGGGCAGCGCTTCGGAATGTCTAGACTTGGAAGAACTTAGCTCTTGAAAGCCTTCAACTTTCGAGACCCTTTTCCAGCCACACAGCCGCGTGTGTTTCTCATCTAGCATCGCGGTTCCGAATCCAACCTTCTTGGAGCCCACGATGTTCCCACGTTCGCTACTGTTGTTTACGGCATTTGCCGCGGGTTTATTTCTCGCTCGGTTTGTTGAAGCCCAGGACCTGTCCGGGTCGTCCAGCCGGTCGCCGATCTCCGAGGCAACGGGCGTTGCCGTGGTGGAGCTGTTTACCTCTCAGGGATGCAGCAGCTGTCCTCCTGCCGATCGCGTACTGACTGAACTGGCCGAGACGGCGACAGGCGACCAACCGGTTTACTTGCTGTCTTTTCATGTCGATTATTGGAACTCGCTAGGCTGGAAGGATCCGTACAGCCTGCCAATTAGCAGCGGTCGGCAGAGAGCGTACGCTCGAAGTTGGTCCAGCAAACGCGTTTACACTCCTCAGATGGTCGTCAACGGCAGACGCGAGTTCAACGGCGGAAACCAGCGGAAAGCGAAGACCGCGATTGCCAAAGAGCTTCAGCAAGCGGCGCAGGCGGATGTTCGTTTGACGCTGGAGCCGAGTTCAGACGCCCAGACGCTGGACATTCAATATCAGATTGACGGTCAAATCGATGACTGCTTACTAAATATTGCCGTGGTGACGAACAAGGTCAGCAACTCAGTTCCCCGGGGTGAAAATCGGGGGCGAGAGCTCGTTCACGTCAACGTCGTCCGCGCATTCAACGTATCAAAATTGGAGCAATCCGCAGGGACGATGCAGTTGTCCCTACCGGATGACGTCGCGCCCGCTGACGCCCAAGTGATTGGATACGTTCAGCGAAGAGCCGATGCGTCAGTGATCGGAGCGGCGGCGATTCCTGCAGAGTCAATCGCGGCCGTCCGATAGCCTATGCCAGTTTGAGTCGCCCGGAGCCGCTCAGATTGGGGGGGATTTAGATCGGGTCTCGAATTATGCCGGATTGTGGGTAAGATAGCGGTTTAACGATCCGTCCGACTCTCAGATACGTTTCATGGCATCGACAACCAGCAATTCACAATGGGTACAGCGGCTGAACGCCGATCACCCGCAGCAGGCTGAAGCGATTGGCCAGTTGCGTGAAATTTTGGTGCGGGGTCTGAAATCGGCTTTCATTTCGCGAGGAATGGACGACGCGTTTTGTGAAGACGTCGCTCAAGAGTCGCTGCTGAAAGTGCTTCGGGCAATCGACTCGTTTGAGGGACGTAGTAAATTTACGACGTGGGCAATTTCGATCGCGATTCGCACCGGGATTAGCCAGTTGCGGCGAAAGCACTTCAAGGATGTGTCCTTCGAAACCATTTCGGCGGGCGGTGACTTGAGCTTCGACGTGAAAGATGTTGCGGGAAGTGATCCCTCCCAGCAGGCGTCCAAAACTTCGGTTTTGGAAATCCTGACACGATTGATTGACGAGGAATTAACTGAGAAACAACGCATGGTCGTACGAAGCCTGTTAGGCGGGATGCCCGTCGAAGAGATCGCGGATCGAACCGGCAGCAACCGGAACGCCGTTTACAAAATGTTCCACGACGCTCGCAAGCGACTCAAGAGCGGGTTCGAGGCAGCCGGGCACCACGCCGATGACGTTTTGTCCGTTTTTGCGTAACCACCAACAAACCAACAAACCAACAAATTAAAGCGATCAGCGCGTTCGTTTTTTAGTGACCTATGGGTCACGCGAACCAATATCCCACTAGCACCTTTGATGAAGACCATGGGCCTAACCGAGCAACAAGTCAACCTGCTGATTCAGCTGGCGGTATCCACCACGCCAGATGAGATGGATTGTGACGGTTGCTTCGTGAAGATGGCAGAGTTCGCGGAAGCTAAATTGAGCAACCAGTCGATTAGTGCGTCGATGCAATTGGTCGAAGATCATCTAAATAATTGCCCTTGCTGCAAAGACGAATTTGAAGCGTTGCGTGCCGCGTTGGGGAACTTGTCCGATGATCCGGCCGGTTAGTCCAGCAGAGCCAGCCTAGGCCCAGTCATCTGACGCGTCAGCGACGGAGCGGTCCTGCCCTGCCCTTCACTTGACGTGGCTGCGTTACGTCAGCTTTTCCATCAGCTGTTGGCGGGCTTGCAGGAATTTCCAACCGGACATGTAAAAGCCGTGGAACGAACGGCTCCAGACGCAGCGACCGCGGACCGTGGTTTTCTCCATATCGCCACTAAAAATTTCCAAGGCAGCGAGCTTTTCTGGGGTGACTTCATTCTCGCCAATGATGCAGATTCCGGTCGCTGAGATGTTCTTGGAAAACGCTTTGAAACGACCTTCGCCGTCATCCATGGCCACCGCCACGGGACAAACGATGGTCTCGCGATAGCTCTTTCGTTGGTTGCTACCAAATTCTTCCGACTCGATGCGCATGAGCTCGATCAGACGCTCGATCTCTGGACTGCGCTTAAGTGCCTTGTTACAGATCTTCATGATCGTGTAGGCCTTTTGTCTGGGATGTGGTTGATAGGTGATGGTGTGGAGGGCGAGTCGACAGCCAACACGATCCGGCCAAAGCTGGTTCTCGAGCCCCTATTTTCACTCGGTGGCCCCGGGTGAGGGCAAACCTACGTCACGGTTACCAGTGCAAGGCCAGCTTTTGGCAAGTTCTTCGGAATAGCGCAGCGACGGGTGATTCGGCGGGTGGTTTTGACGCGGCGTTTACCGGTACATTGGGAACTCGGTCGTTCCCCAGCTGGATCAAACGTTGCTTTTTGGCAACATTTGGCTGACGGCGAACCCCATTTGACCCTTTCACGCCCGATCAAAGCCGCTTCTTAGCCGGAAATTACTGTGTCTGTACCGTTGCCACCTGCTCAGGACGCCACCACGACCGTCAGCCAATTGAAAGCCATGATGCGCCAGTTCGTGGACGAACGGGACTGGAAGCAGTTTCATACGCCCAAGAATTTGAGCATGTCGATCGCCATCGAAGCGGCCGAATTGATGGAACACTTTCAGTGGCTGACGCCGGAGCAGTCCCGTGATCTGGATGAGACATCCCGACACGAGGTCGGCGAAGAGTTGGCTGATGTGTTGTGTTACGCATTTGCGATTGCCAACGAAATGGAAATTGACATCGCCAGCACCGTGACAGCCAAGATGCAAAAGAACCGGTTGAAGTACCCGGCTGAGATGTTCCACGGTCGCTATGGGCAGAAGGATCTTTCCCAATCAAAGACATGCTCAAGCACTGAACCAACCACAAATGATTTGTCGGGAGACGAAGCATGACGGCGTCTGCAGAAAGGCATCCCCCAAAGCGCAAACTGGCCCTTCATTGGCAGATTTTGATCGGGATGGTCGCGGGCTTGCTGGCCGGTTGGCTGGCTGTCCAAGCCGGTCAGAGACAGTTGGTGACGGATTGGGTTGAGCCCTTTGGCACGATTTTTATCCGATTGCTGAAGATGATTGCGATCCCGTTGATTGTCGCTTCACTGGTCAAGGGTGTATCGGACCTGAAAGACCTGTCGCGGCTGTCGAGCATGGGCTTTCGCACGGTTGGTTTGTACCTGATCACGACGGTCGTTGCGGTTACCATCGGACTGGTGACAGTCAACCTGATGAACCCCGGCGGTCGCGTGTCGCAGGAAACCCGCGAGGGCCTATTGGCGACCATGACTGAAAGTGAATCCGCCACAACAAGTGACGCCGACAAACTAAAGAAGATCCAAGCTGTGGCCAAATCGCAGAAGTCGGCTGGGCCACTTCAACCGTTGGTGGATATGGTGCCCGATAACTTCGTCAGGGCCGCCACCGATAACGGCAGCATGCTACAAGTGATCTTTTTCGCGATTTTCTTCGGAGTCGGGTTGATCTTGGTTGAACCGGAACTTTCAGCGCCGGTGAAATCTTTTTTCGACGGCGTCAACGCTGTGATTCTGAAACTGATTGATCTGATCATGTTGCTCGCGCCTTATGGTGTGTTCGCGTTGCTGGCCGCGCTGGTGGTCAACTCGCCCGGCGCGGATATTTTGTTGGCTTTGGTGCAGTACGCGGTCTGTGTTTTGGTCGGTTTGGCCCTGATGGTGTTTGTGGTCTATCCGGGCCTTGTCTACTTGCTGACCGGGCACTCGATTAAGGGTTTTTTTGCGGGCATTTTGCCGGCTCAATTATTGGCATTTTCCACCAGCTCCAGCGCCGCGACTCTGCCGGTGACGATGGAGCGGGTTGAGGAACATCTGGGTGTTCATCAGCAAGTCAGCAGCTTCGTCCTCCCGATTGGCGCGACGGTGAACATGGACGGAACCAGCCTTTACCAGGCAGTTGCAGCAGTTTTCATCGCGCAAGTTTTGGGAATGGATCTCAGCCTGACGCAGCAACTGACGATCGTCATGACCGCGACGTTGGCCTCGATCGGTTCGGCCGCCGTTCCCGGCGCAGGGATGGTGATGTTGGTGATCGTCCTCGAGGCGATTGGCGTGCCGTCGGCCGGCTTGGCTCTTGTGTTTGCGATTGACCGACCACTGGACATGTGCCGGACGGCCGTCAACGTGACTGGCGACGCGAGCGTAGCGATGGCGGTTGCCAGCAGCGTCGGGCGCTTAGGCGAACCAAAAGTAAAAGATTGGGATGACCACTATCCGGGCGACGAAGAAAATCCGACCAACAGCGATTAGGCCGAACGCGGCGGCCGTTGGCCTAAGGTTTTTTGGCCACAAACGCAGTTTTACGTCGAGGGTAGCATGCGCGACACAGTTCGCAAACCATTCCATTGCAGCCACGGGCCGTGCAGTATTCGCGACCGTAGAAGATAATTTGCAAGTGCAAGTCGTTCCAGCATTCGGGCGGAAACAGCTTTTTTAAGTCGGCTTCGGTTTGCTTGACGTTTTTCCCGTTGGTTAGTCCCCATCGCTGAGCCAGCCGGTGGATGTGAGTATCAACTGGAAAGGCGGGCACCCCAAACGCCTGCGCCATGACGACGCTTGCGGTCTTGTGACCCACACCCGGCAAACGCTCAAGCGCCTCCATGTCGGCGGGAACCTCGCCGCCGTGTTCGGCCACCAAGATTTTCGAGAGGCTCGAGATGGCTTTCGATTTTTGAGGCGACAGACCACACGATTTGATGATTCGCAGAATCGTTGGAACGCGAACCTTGGCCATGTCAGTCGCGTTGTCCGCCCGGGCAAACAGCTCGGGCGTGACGAGGTTGACTCGCTCATCCGTGCATTGAGCGCTCAACAGCACCGCAACCAAAAGGGTGAACGCGTTGGTGTGGTCCAACGGGACCGGCGGATCGGGATACAGTTCCTGCAGCCGCGTTCGGACCAACGCGGCTCGTTCCGCTTTCTTCATCTGGCGCCCCTGCTACTGGCCTGGTTCTGCCGCAGCTTTGTCCGCGGTATCTGATTTGCTTTCTGGCGGCGTTACGGGCGGTTTGGGTGGCAGGTTTTCTTTGACTGCCGCGTCGGAATCGGCTTCATCAGCCGAGTCGTCTACGTCTTCCTTTTTGTCTTTCGGCTCTTCGAGTGGAGGTTCATCGACGCCGACCTTGTTTGGTCGATAGACATGATCACGTTTGCGAACCACCTCGGCCGAGATGATTTTGTCCTTGGTGATATCCGGAATCGGTTCCTCGCGGCGATTGACGGAAACATGGGAACGCTGCAAGTTTTCGAGCACTTCGAAGCCGTCAATGACGCGTCCGAAAACGGTATGCCGCCCGTCCAGCATGGATGTCCGGTCGAAGGTTAGGAAAAACTGGCTGCCGCCGGTGTCCTTGCCCGCGTGAGCCATCGAAACGCTGCCGGTAAAGTGAGGCCGGGTGTCGGGCCGGTCGCACTCGCATTCAATTTCATAGCCCGGTCCTCCCGTGCCTGTTCCCTGCGGGCAACCCGTCTGGGCCATGAAGCCTTCGAGCACGCGATGGAAGTCGATGTCTTTGTAGAAACCGGATTCGATTAGACTCACAAAATTACCGACCGTTTCAGGGGCTTCGTTTTCGAATAGCTCGATGAAGATATCGCCCTTGGTGGTTTTTAGTTTCACGCGAGGCAGTTCGTCGCTGGCTTCGCGTTGGCGGATCAGCAGTTCGTCAAAAATCTCGCGAGCCTTGATCGGGATGCGTTCCGACTTTGCGGCGGTCTCTAGCCAAAGCGGATCGACACCCTGCTCGATTAGGAAATCGCCGGCCCGCAAGACGGCCAAGTCGTTCTCGCCCTTGGCCTCGTTCAGCAGGATGCCCATCAGAGCACGAATGGCTACGTTTTGATCGTCACCCCCCGACTTGATGTCGGCCAACGCGGTTTCGCGAATCCGAGCGACTAGTTTGTTGGCATCGTCGACTAGGTCCGTGTATTTCGTCCGCAGTTGCTCTTGGTCGCCTTCGCCCGACATCAGCTGTTCTTGCGTGTCGTCCAGCTGAGCGTTGATCGTTTTCCACTGTTGTTGCAAGTCGGCCAGCGAGGCGACGTTACTGTCTTCTTGAGCAACCGTCGTCGTGGCGACCGTAACCAAGACAATGGCAAGCGAGAAACAGGTGTGCAATAAAGTTAGAAATCGGCGGGGAAGCATTGGATCCTCCAAAAAGCAAAATCAGAATAGGCGAAGGGTGGCGAAACGGCCGCGGCGGAGGCTGAAAACCTAAGGGTCCAGTCTTGTTGTCCGGCATGCTTCATTCCGCCCGCGAGCTGATCAAACTGTATCAGCGTTGGGCCGGCTCAAAAAGGCCGGCGTCGACTGACGGCAAGTCCGACGTCGAGGACTGGCCAAAGATTGAATCTTCATTGGCCTCCCGCACCGCACCGGATCCGTCGTCGGATGGTTGCGTGACTTTCACGACGTCGTACGAGTGATTGCGCTTGCGGACGACGGTCGCTCGTCTAATTGTCACGGGGCCTTCGATTTGGTTCTCCTCACCCGGCAGGACTTCGGGGGGATTGAGCGGGTCGATGGCTTTCATACTGCGGACGACATCCAGCCCCTCGATCACCCGCCCAAACGCCGTGAACCGCCCATCAAGTTCTTGCATACGCTGATGAGTGATGATGAACTGCGAGCCCTCGGTGTCCGGTCCGGTGTTGGCCATGCCCAACGTTCCGTTGAAGAAATGGCGAATCTGTTCGCGATCGAATTCGCTGGCGATTCGGTAGCCAGGTCCGCCGGTCGCGTCACCGTTTGGGCTGCCGCCGTGAACGTAGTCACCTGGTTTGACATAATGAAACGTCAAGTCGTTGTAAAATTTTCTCTCAACTAGGTTGATAAAGTTGGCGACGGTGTTCGGAGCGTGGTTCTCGTACAACACAACCGAAAAATCCCCCGCGGTTGTTTCAAACTTGACGATCGGCAGGTCATCGTTGGTAGTCTCCAAGCGGCGAACCATTAGTTCTCGCTGCCATTTCTCTTTCGTTTCAGTCAACAAGTCGCGCGGCTCCGACATGTCTTGATCGGGAGCAGCCTCAGTGATCCGATCAAGCATCATCACAGCGCGGTCAAAATCCTCGACGGCAAAACTGGCTCGCACGCCTTTTGCAAGCGCGACGGGGTCGGTTTCCGCGCCGTTGTCCATCATGACGTCGATGATTTCGAGGGCAGATTCAGGATCGAAGATCGAATCGGGTTGAGTCGGATTGAGCATCTCGGACAAGTTGCGATAGACAAACCGAGTTGCCAGCGGATCCGCGCCAGGGGCCGCTTTGAAAGATGCAAAGGCGGCACGATCGAGATTCGCCTTTAGCATTTCAGTTTCTTTTTCGTAAGCTTCAATCGCCGCCAAGACTCTCTGCTGCTTTTCCTTGAACCCAAGTGGCATGTTGCTAAACAAGCGATTGATCTCTGACTCGTTGTCGCCGATCTTTTTAAGCATGAACCGAAATGCCTGTTCGGGCGGCATCTTGTTCGGATCATCGGTGCTCGATTCGGGATCGCCATCGCCCCCCTCACCCGCTGCGGGCGTTTCCAGCTTCAGCTGAGCGTAGCCGTTTGACTGCGTAACGCCCGCCAGCAACGCGATCGCGCAGATTGCTCCGAGAGCCCAACGGAGAGAGGCTGCCGTCAGTGAGTGGACGCGAAAACCTTCGGCGGTCGTGTTTAGAGATGAAGCACGCATATCAGGATGACTCGTAAAACTCAAAATAATAAATCGGGGTCTCGGAAATCTCGGCCAAGCGGTGTGGAAGCTGCGGCGGTAAGCAACACGGAAACGGTTGGTTTCAAGTCGGCGACTTCTCGTCGGGACCCAAACGCATCGTTCGCACTTACCTTTTTCGGTTTGTATTCGTGTTCGCGTTTGCGAATGACTTTGGCTGAGTAAATAATCGATGGCACGGCTTCCGCGATCGGTTCTTCTTTTCCGTTCTCGCCTTCGGTGGCCGTGATCTCTAGATTCGACATCGCATCGAGGCCTTCGATCACCCTTCCGAAAACCGTGTGCCGCCCGTCGAGCCCCGGCTGGGGAGCCAAGCAAAGGAAAAACTGGCTGCTGCCGCTGTTGCGAACATTTTGGTTCGCCATACTGATGGAGCCACGAAAATGATGCCGTGACTTTGACGAATGATGCTCGTCGACAATCCTATAGGCAACCCCGCGAGGTAGAACGCGAGGCTGAGCGTTGGGATCCGGGCGCATGACACCGAAACCGCCCGCCTGCGCCATGAAGTTAGCGCGGACGCGATGGAAAATCACTCCGTTGTAATAACCTTGTTCGACCAAGTAGATGAAGTTGCCGACGGTGTCCGGAGCTTCATTCTCGTACAGTTCTAGTACGATCTTGCCAACGTTGGTAATCAGTTCCACGCGAGGCAGGTCGTCGTCGGCTTCTTGTTGTCGAAGTTGTTTCTCGCGAGCGAATTTTTTGTTCAGTTGATTCAAGGATGCATGAAGGGATTTCAATTCATCCGGGGAATTCTTCAAGGCATCTGGATGCGCATCAAAGTACTTGGCCGCTTCGGCGAACTCGTTCGTCTGCAACTGAATGTTGGCCATGAATGCCTGGCTTTGGTCGGTCGGACTAATTTGGTTAGCCCGTTTGAGTATCGCCAGTGCCTTTTCCAACTGACCCTCGTCAACGTGAATAAGACTCTGACGCAACGCGACGTCCACGACATCGTGCGAGGGCTTGTCTTGCCGTTGGAATAGCTCCATCGCCGCGGCCGTCAGTTCAGCAATCTCTTGTTTGCTCGCATCAACCGCAGCCTGCCATTGCTCACGCCAGTGTTCGGATTCCTCGCTGCCGGTTGCTTGAAAACTGAGCGACGATCCGGTGATCGTTTTCAATGACGATCGCAGTTGCTCGGTCGCTAAGTTATACTTGTCCTGCACTTGTTCCAGTGTCAAAGAACCGAGCGACGTCGCCTGAGCCGAATCGATCGATTGGGCTGGCTCCGTCGCTGGCATCGGTTCCGCTTGAGCCCATCCGGTCGATGCCGGCACGAGGAGCAACAGCAACACAGTGCAGACCCATCGCTTGGCCAAATTGGATTGGCTGGAGCGTTTGAGTTGTTCGGTTGACTGTGACATGGCGGAAGAGCTAATCGCTGTTACGTTGGGTTGCACGATGCTGTGTGTGGCGGCGAGCCGCCGGAGCAAGTGCCGCAAGTCTACTGGTTGTTTGGCCCACGGACTTGCGCGTAATAATATAGCCGCTAGAAAAGTTGTGTACCGGGTTCTTCCCGCTAATCGAGGAAACGAGTGATGCCAAAATACCGACGTGGCATAAACCTGAAGGATTGGAAGACCAATCGGGCTGATGCCGGTCAGGGAAAGTTGCGCATTGTTGGCGGACAGTTTAAGGGGCGAGCCATCCAGTACTCGGGCGACCCCGTCACGCGTCCCATGAAAGACAACATCCGCGAGGCCGTCTTCAATTTGGTCGGAGGCTGGGTCGCGGGTAAGGCGACATTTGACCTGTTTGCCGGCACCGGCGCGATGGGGTTGGAGGCGCTCAGCCGTGGGGCCAGTCAGGCCGTTTTGGTCGAGCGTCACATACCGACGGTACGAATTATCGAGGAAAATGTTCGCTCTTTGGATGCTGATTTGCCGGCGACCGTCGAGACATCCGACTCGTTCTTTTGGATCCGGCAATTTATGAAAGCCCCCGAAAATTGGCCAAAAGAGCCGTGGGTCGTGTTCTTTTGCCCACCGTACGCCCTCTTTGTCGACCGACCGGACGAAATGCTGGCTGCGATCGAAACGATGGCCAACGCGGCTCCCGAGGGTAGCTTGATCGTGGTCGAATCTGATTCACGCTTCGATGTGGCGACCCTGCCTGAGGTTTCCTTGACCAGTGACGCGGGTCCGGTTGTCACTTGGCAGTGGACCACGCGTCAGTACGCGCCGGCTGTCGTGTCGGTGCTGCACAAGCAGTCGTGAACTTGCTCTGCCGTTCGCGGCCTGCTGCAAACAGCCTAATCCGCAAACTTTTGCTTCCTTGCGAAGTCGCTCAACCGGACTGATTGCGATAGTTTAACGCTCGCACGTATCGCTAGCGATTTCCTAACCACGATTGCGCGATCCGACTCGATTCGGAGTTGAAATCACTCCGATACTTTTTCTTAGCGTGGGCGAGAGAGGCAATGGATTGCGGATTGAGGGGCGTCAGTTGGTGGTAACGAGATCTATCGGGCGGTTCACGTCCGCTGCAATCACCACGTCCTGCTCATTTGCGCTCCGGCTGAGCGTCCTATTGCTGTTTATCTCGAACGCAGCCGTTTCTTTTGCATTCGCGGCGGACGATTCTCGTGTTGAGGATTCCAAAAAATGGCCTGCCGCCACGGCGCTTGTCCAGCGTCTGGAGTCTCTGCCGTCTGCTCCCGCCGTTGACGAATGGGCATCGCGAACGCGGCGGCTTCTTACGGAGCTCACGGAAATTGAGGTTTCTCCCTCGTTTCGGCCTTCTGACCGAAGTGCAGCGACGGCAATTCTGACCCAGTTGAGCCAGCAGTCCCAGCAAGTCACGGCGTTGGCCGCGCAGTTTCAGGGCTCTGCTTCCAATCGCAAGCATATTCCGGGACAGTTGCTTGTTAGCCAGCTCTATCGAGTCCGCTATGCCCTTGATCGGCGATTGGCCGTTTGGCGGCACGTCGTGCGAATGGAGCCAACGGTTCAGAATGCTGACCAGTCGAAAATGCGAATGGCGTCGCGAGGACGGGTCACGTTCCGCCCACTCGATTCGCAATGGGGTGAGTACTTTTTGCTTGCCGACGTTCAAAAGCAATTTAATTCTCTCAATCCGAACCACGCCGGCCAGCAGCAAGCGGCCAGAAGAACGCTTGCCCGCATGTACTCGCCGGTGCTGAAATCGGAGCAAGCGGAATTCGTCGAACAGGCCTTCGACCCAACCTTGGTTTCAATGCTCAAGCAGGCTGCCAGCGACCCGGTCGACACCGCCAA
The DNA here is from genome assembly GCA_964558755.1 of uncultured Pirellulaceae bacterium. GTDB lineage: Bacteria > Planctomycetota > Planctomycetia > Pirellulales > Pirellulaceae > Mariniblastus. The sequence goes on along the minus strand of CAZLFF010000001.1, from coordinate 15,516 downwards.
ACTGCTGGCTCGAATCGAGCTTCACGAAAGCCGACCGTCTGGTGCTTCTGAATTTCGCTTGAACGACCTGTATCAAAGCTTAGTTTGGTCGGAGCAACCGGGGCAGCAGGCTGTCGGTGCTGCGATTCATACTCACTATCGCAATGCGAATGTACGATTGTCCGTTTCTGGTGAACTGCTTAATCGCATGGTGCCCGCCATGCCGACGACCCTTGAGCCCGTATCCGAACGCGTCCTCGGTGCGGCGGTGTCGGGGCGCAGTCAGATCTCAAACCATTTGCAAGTCGAGCTGATTCCCGATCCCAATCAAGTGCAACTGCGGCTGCGGACCCAGGGGACGGTTCACAGCAACACGGTGGCTCGTCGAGACGGGTTTGCCATTCAAAACCAAGGTTTGGCGCGTTTTCAGGTCTTCAAGCGGTTGGCGTTCGGTCGGGAAGGTGTTGATTCGTCCGAGCAGCCTGTTGCTTACTCGACTGCGGATCAGCAGGTGGTCGGCATGCGTTCGAAACTTGATGGCGTACCCGTTGTCGGTTGGCTGGCTCGCCGTGCGGCGTCTCAAAAGATTGAACAGCAAGCGCCCAAGGCGAAACAGCTTGTTCAAACGAAGGTCGAGCGACAGGCGTCCGAGCGAATGCAGGAGCAGGTAGAGCAGCAACTGCATCTGCTGCGTAAGCAAACTTACGAACGTGTCCTGCAGCCTCTGTTGGCGTTGGAGTTGGAGCCTGAACCAGTTCAGATGAGCACCACTCACAGCGAATTGATTATGCGCTATCGCCTAGCGGGCCGAGATCAAATGGCTGCCAATACCGCTCGTCCGGCCGAACCGGTTGGCAGCTTATGCAGCTGCCAAGTTCACCAATCCGCGCTCAATAACGCGATCGCTCGACTGGAGCTGAATGGGAACAAGTTTACGGCCGTTGAACTGAAAGAGCACATGCGGCAGGTGCTGGGGTTTGCCGGGCAACCGGTCGATCCACAAGCGGTCGACGCAGGAGATGAACCGCCGGCTCAGTTTGAGTTCGCACCCTTTGACGCGATTCGTGTGGGGCTAAACGAACAAGCGCTGACGATTCAGTTGAACCTTCGATCCTTGAAGATTGGTGAGGGCAAAGGCAAGGGTTGGCAGCGACTGAGTGTCACGGCGAGCTATGTGCCACGCGTCGAGGGCGGCAAGATCGTGCTGGAGCAGGCAGAGTCGGGGCTGCGGCTAAAAGGAAAACGATTGCGATTCCGTGACCAAGTGGCGATCCGCACGGTGTGTGAGGTGCTGTTTCAGCCTAGCTATGAAATCACCGTCTTGTCCCCCAAGTTTCGCCAACGAGTGGGCGGTGACGTGATGCTCAGTCAGTTGGTGATGACTGACGGGTGGTTAGGCCTGTCAATTGACGACGCTCGACAGCAGGCGGCCACACAAGCGGTCGGTGGTCGCGTTGGCGAAGCAAAACGTTCGTCGGCCGCACGACGAACTCGCCGCTAGATATCTTTAGCCAATCGTTGGTGCTTCTTTGGCGACCTCGCGCCGTGGCGTGTTTAGATCGAGTCTTCCGTGCGGATGACTTGCTGAATCGCTACCGCACCGGACGCCAGCTCGGACGCTCACTCGCCGGGCGGCTGGTGCTGGCGGGGATGGCTTTGACGCGACGCTTGCCAAAGAACGAATCTTGTTGGTACTCGCTTGCAGATTCGCCCGCGTATTGGCGGCTGCGGTCAGTGATGGACCCGGGTTCCCAGCGGTCGCTCGATTTTTGGCCGGCGGGCCGTTGGTTGTTAGTGCCGATTTCCCAGCGTGTGTCGCGCTGCGTCCAGCCGGTGACGAGCGGATCGTCGACTGAGTACCCGTTGGTTGGTGGGTCAATTTCGATTTCTGAGGAAGTGTCAAATTGCTGACCTGTGGAATCGGTGAAGCGTACCGAAACCAGCAGCTTGCTCTTCTGGGGCGTGTTCTGCTCCCACGGAAGGTGCAGCAAAATGCCTTCGCCTTCGGCGCGATCGCGAGCGAAAAACAGTTCGGTTTCGGATTCGACAAATTCCCAGTGGCCGACCTGACGTCGATCGCCTACGCCCGTTGGGTCGATCAAGTCGATCTCCAAACGACCTGCCTCCATCACAACGGCTCCGTCGGCCGAGCGAGGCTGAATCAATAGGTTGAGCCCCTCGTCACCGTTTCGGCCGTCAACGTCTTGACCTTTGCTGGCGCGCCGATTGACGCTGACGCGTGCAATTCGTTGAGGACGTAGCAAGTCGTTGTCCTGTTCGAAGTCATCAAGAGCAATCTCGATCTCTGGGTTGCTAGCTGGACGCGGTCGTGGCCGAGGGTTGTTTCCTGAACCGCTGGGGGCCGGCAAGGGGTCTGTGGGCGGTACCGATAGCAGTGGTTCAGCGGCCGGCAGCTGAATGTCGAGAACGGGTTCCGAAGGACTGGGAAACGGTTGATTTGCTGGCGGATTAACCAGCACATCGAATGACTCGGTCGTGGTCGAGCCAATCGCCGGCGTCGTCACGACTGGGCCCGTGATGATTTCGTGTTGGACCTCGAGTGGTGTTCCAACGGATCGCCTAAATGGTCGGCGACCGAATAACCGCCGTCGGGGTGGCGGCGTGATCTCGATTTCCGGTCCATAAACCGTGGTTTCCCCGGGGATTGCGAACGTTGGATCGGAGATAATGACTTCGCCATCGACCATGGTTTCTGACGAAGCGAAACCACGCGATCGGGCCAGCACAAGTTTGTCTTCTAGGTCCAGTATTTCAGCGCGCAAAAGTGCGGTTTCGCGGCGACACCGTGGGTCGGCGTTGCAGCCGCACGCAACCGAAGCGATCAGTAGCAGTATTCCAAATCGACGCATGTCCAAGCCCGCGAAACGAAAGAATCTCTTTTTAAGCAGGCAGACATGTAGCGAAATTGCATCGCTTGGGGCAATGCCAACGAGGTGCTAGCGGCGGCGTGGAGCTGCTGATCAGGTGCGCATGAAAAAGGACGAGCTGGAGAGCCCGTCCTGTTCAGCGATTGCTTATCAGCGCGTTTTGCCACGGCCTTACGAGTCGGTTGTCTCGCTGAGCGTCGTGACGACTCGGTCGATCAGGTTGAACTCGAGTGCTTCTTCGGCCGTGAGAAAGTTATCGCGATCGGTGTTGTCTTCGATCTCTTGCAGCGTGCGGCCTGAGTGGTGGCTGAGCAGCTTGTTCAAGCGATCCTTTGTTTTTCGGAACTCATTGCGGTGGATCATGATCTCTTCCGCCGTGCCTTGCATTCCTGCTAGCGGTTGGTGGATCATCACGCTGGCGTTGGGCAATGCATAACGCTTTCCTTTTGCGCCAGCAGTCAGCAGCATCGCGCCCATCGAAGCGGCTTGACCGATGCAATACGTTGCCACGTCGCAGCTAATGAACTGCATGGTGTCGTAGATTGCCATCCCGGCCACGACGCTACCGCCGGGCGAGTTGATGTACAGGTTGATGTCTTTTTTGGGGTCTTCGGATTGCAGGAACAGCATTTGGGCGACCAGCGAGTTTGCTAGGTCGGCCGTGACCTGCTGGCCCAAAAAGATGATTCGATCTTTCAGCAAACGACTATAAATGTCGTACACACGCTCATCGCGGCCGGTGCTATCGACAACGTAAGGGACGTATGCCATGGTCAGTGTCTCCGTGTTGAAAATTGCGAACCTGCGTCGTGAACAGCTTGGTTGGGTCGCAATGAATTGTTTTGTGTGGGATGGCCCAAAAGAAATTACCGACAACGAGAGGCGATTTTAATCGTCGTCATCGTCGTCTTCTTTGTTTTGCACGATCGTGATTTCGTCGACCAAACCGTATTCCTTTGCTTGGTCAGCGGTCAGGAAAAAGTCACGATCGGTATCCTTGGCGATCTGTTCGACCGATTTGCCCGTGTGTTTGGCCAGCACTTCGTTGAGTACGGCCCGATTACGCAGGATCTCGTCGGCTTGGATCTCGATGTCACTGACTTGGCCGCTGACTCCGCCGTAAGGCTGGTGAATCATCACGCGCGAATGTGGCAAGCAGAAGCGATGACCTTTCGTGCCACCGGCCAGCAGCACGGCTGCACCGCTGGCGGCTTGGCCGACGCAAAAGGTCGAAACTGGGCAGGAGAGAATTTGCATGACGTCGTAGATCGCGAGGGTTGCCACCACGTCTCCGCCGGGGGAGTTCAGGTAGAAGTTAATCCCCTTCTTCTTGTTCTCTGACTGCAAGTACAGCAGCTTCATGATCAGTTCGTTCGCGTTGCCGGTGTGGATTTCACCTTGGAGGAAAACGATTCGGTTTTCCAGCAGCAGGTCGCCCAACGTCATCTGGCGCTGACGCTGCATCGAAGCGCCGGCGGAATACGAGTTTTGCAGTTCGGACAGCGGGTCGCGTTGGGCGGTGTGGCCCAGCGGCGAACCGAAGGCGTCGATGGTTCGTGAAATGTCGTTCAACACACAATCCTTTTCAGCATCTAAGCGGGTAATGACAAGGGCAACGTTACCGCGATGCTGCGTGAGAGGCAAGGCCGGGCGTCATCCAACAAAAAAAGGCGAACCCGAGGGTTCGCCTTTGCAGATTTCGAAAATGCCGCCGGTGCGACTTAATCGCGGTCGACTTGGTCCATGCCCGGGATCTTTTCGTCTTCGCTGGCGTCGTACTTGGCTTCCGGGATGACCCGGTCGCTGCCGCCGGCGGCGAAGAAGTCGATGGCCGCCGTTTTTGAAGACTCGTCCGTTTCGTAGGCCGTGGCTTTAAAGGAAGCCTTTTCGGTAATCAGGTCGATCACCTTCCGCTCGATGATCATGTTTCGCAGCGAGTCAATCTGGCCCGTGCGCTCCAATCGAGCCCGTACGCGGCGGGGTGAGTCATTTTGCTGCATGGCAATTCGAGTGATTTCCATTTCGTAATCCATGCCCTCGGCTTCGATCTCCTGATCCTCGGCGATTCGCTCAAGGATAAAGTGCTCTTTGAGCAGCGTTTCGGTTTTGGATAGCACGTTTTGGCGCAACAGATTTTCACGCGTTTGGATCTCTTGGTCCGAAAAACCACTTGATCGCATCTCGATCACCGCGCGATCTAACTCGCGACGCGACTGGCGACGCAGCAAGTCTGGCGGGAGTTCCCAATTGGCGGATTCGGTTAGGGTCGAGTTGATCTGATCGCGAATTTGCTCACGCTGGGCGTACTGTAAACGCTGTTCGAGCGACCCGCGGATCAGTTCACGCAGCTTCTCGCTTGATTCGAGGCCCATTTTTTCGGCCAAGGTATCGTCGGGCGTGCCTTCGATTCGTTTCACGTCGAGGATTTCGATTTCCAGATCGACTTCTTTGCCTTGCAGTTCTTCGTTGTCTGAGAACTCGTTGATCGTGATTTTCGCGGTCTTGGTGTCGTCAGCTTTCGCACCGATCACCAATTTGTCGAAGCCTTCAAGGTTTGCGTCGGCAAAGCTGAGCGTTGGCAAGACCTCGATGGTGGTTTCACTAAGTTTCGCGATTTCTTGATCACCATCGCGAGTGGTCACGTCGCAGACGATGTAGTCCCCAGCTTGGACGGCGTCTTCGACGGGAACCATGTCGCTGAATCGCTGGCCGAGCTTGGCGAGTTCCGCGTCGATGTCCGCATCGGTGAACTCGTGCTCGGGGCGTTCCAATTTAAGCCCGTCCCATTTGGGCAGATCGAACTCGGGGCGAACTTCAATGTTGAACTCGTAGGTCAGGTCGCCTTCGTCGGGAATGTTGACTTGCTCAAAGTCCAAATCCGGCTCGCTGATGGCGGAAAAATCTTCGGTGTCGCTGATCTGAGTCAGGCTATCCATCAGGATGCTGCCTTTGACCTGATCGGCCAAACGCTTGCGAAACTGTTTCTCGACCAACTGGCGCGGAGCGCGGCCAATGCGGAAACCGGGAACTTCGGCCTTGGGGACAAGGTCATCAAACTGCTGGGTGAAGTACCGTTCGATCTCGGCACGCGGCACGGTCACGGTGATGTGCCGCTCGCAGGCACTCTTTTCTTGGACGTCGATCGACAAATCAAGCTTTTGTTTTTCGTCGGTGGCTTCGGCTACGTTCGCTTCGGTGTTCACAGTCACTTTTCCTGATCAATTGGGCGAGCGGGTTTCGTCGGCCACGTCGCCACGCGGATTGAAAATTTGGTTCGGTATTGTATCGAAATCCCCGGCTCGCCACAGGCGTCAAATGCTCAATCGGGGCGAAAACAGCCAGTCGGTCGAGCGGTGACGCCGGTCGGGTGAGATGGGCGTAAAAGAGGGAGCCCAAAGACGAATCGGAAAAAGCGGGCCTGAGTATCGGCCGCGTGGCAGCAAAACTGGGGCAGAGCCGACTCAGCGAGGGGATCGACTGGATTCGAGGGACCGATACCGCCGAACCGAAAGCGCCAGATAAGGCTTCTGGCTAGAAAAAGAGCGGGTGAACGGATTCGAACCGTCGACATTCACGTTGGCAACGTGACGCTCTAGCCACTGAGCTACACCCGCATCGCCTGATATTTTTCGGAACGGCCGCCCGGAAAGTTTAGCCACGCCTAAAAAAACGAGTATACAAAGCGAGGCCGGGTCCGCAAGTGCCTGCATATTCCCCGCAACTAGTTTCCTTCAACTTCCGATAATTTGCTACTTGGGGGGGAATTTCGTAGACTGGCGGCCAGCCGAGGGGGCTGTTTTTGCGATCGGGCGGATCGCAACCGGCGGTGCGGCGAGGCGAATCGATCTTGCGACGACGAGCTGACGAACCAGTGGGCTCGGTTTTACGTCTAACTACGTTCTTGGAGATTTGCGAGGGGAGAAAGTTGGCCAACGTCGAATGGCCAGATTTTCAAATGGGCCAACGTTGACACGGCACGGAGACAGGAAATGCTGGAAGCAAAATTAGTTGTGGTGGGTGGGGACGCGAAAGCCACCGAGGTCCACTTGCAGCTGCCGACGGTGATCGGCCGAGGCCGTGAGGCAACGTTAACTCTCCCGCATCCTCTGGTCAGCCGCAGGCACACCGAGATATTCGAGCGAGATGGACAGCTCTGCGTGCGCGATTTGGGCTCGTTGAACGGGACCTTTGTCAACAATAAACGGATTGAGGACGAGCAGACGCTTGCACCCAACCAGCTGTTGACGCTGGGTAACGTGACTTTTCGGGCGGTGTACGAATCGCCCGTGTTCCCCGAAGGGACGGCGGGGCCAGAAAGCGAAATCGCTGTCGCACCGCGCGCTGACGAATTGTCTGGGCAGTCGCTCCTTGAAACGACGCCCTTGTCAGATATCGCCACCGCGCCGGCCGCTAGCAATACGCCGAAAGCGCCGATCATCGAGGTCACGGGGAACATCGCCGCCGGGAGCGGAAGCGCCGGGGCAAAAACCGAGGCCGATTCGGATCTGGAAAACCGAGATTACCGCTCTTCGGAGCCGGACGCCCAGCGCGTTGACGAATCCACCGGTTCCAGCGTGCCCGTGAAGCCATCGGTCGATTATGACACCAATGATGCGGCGATTGTGATCGATGATGTGGACGCGTTGTCGCCCGAGCGCTCGATCGCGATCCAGAATTTGGATCAACTGCCCGCTTCCACCGCGCCGGTCAGTTTTGTGGGTAGCCTGAACGTCGATGATGCTCATTCAGCCGCCAGCGCGATTGATGCCGAAGCAATTCAGTTGGACGGCCCGGCGCATGCTGCTCCGGTCGAGCCGGATCAATCCGGGTTGGGCTCGTTCTTAAAAAAGCTGCCTCGGTAACCCAACTGCCGGTTAAACGGCCAGTTAGACCTCACCGTTCGATTGTTCACCTGACTCGCGTCATGAAAAAGTCCACCGCCGACGATCGTGAACTGATCTCCCGCATCCGCAGCGGCGACGAACAAGCTTGGGATGACCTAATCGCTCGCTACGAGCGCCGGTTGCTGGCCTTTGTCGAGCGGCGGTTGTCCAATCGTTCGGCCAGCGAAGACATTGTCCAAGAGGCCTTGGTCGGTTTCCTGCACAGCTTGCCGAACTATGACGGTCGTCGTTCGTTGGAAAGCTATCTGTTCTCCATTTGCGCGTACAAGTTGACCGATCACTTGCGGCGCGAGGGCCGTCGGCCTGCGATTCCAATGTCGGTGGGTGGTGATTCGGATGGAACATGGCAGTTCATGGGCAGCGACCGTGTCGCGAGCAGTATCGCTCGCAGTGGCGAGCGGAAGCGGATCGAAGAGCAGTCATTGGTTGGCGCGATCGAACAGCAGGTGGACCGGTGGCAGCAAAATGGAGATTGGAAAAAGCTCAAGTGCATCGAGCTGTTGATCGTGCAGGGAGTTGCGAACAAAAACGCGGCTAAAGAGTTGGGGATGACAGAGCAGCAGGTGGCGAATTTCAAGTTCGACTTCATTAGCCGCATGAAGACCATCGTCCGACGACAGGGTTTGCCCGCCGAAGTGTTCCCTGAGTTGAATGAGTAAGGAGTTGAGACGGTGAGGGTTTGAGCCAGCAAGGAGTTAGGCGAGAAGTACCCAGCACCCAGTGCGCTGAAAACTGAAAACTGAAATCAGTTTTCAACACCAAGCACCGAACAACGCCTCCCCTCATCCCTCCGTGTAGAACTGTTTCCCTTTCTCGGCCATCTCAATCAGCAGTTCTGGCGGGGCCAGCCTCGGTTCTTGCCTCGCGATCTCATTCAGCGTTTCGACCACTGATTCGATTCCAACCGAGTCCGCCCAGCGTAGAATGCCGCCGACCTGCATTGGGAATGCGAAACCGTGGATGATACACAGGTCAATATCTCTCACGTCCCGCGCGATACCTTCTGCTTGTAGCTGAAACGCCTCACGAACAATCGCAGCCAAAATCTTCCGCTGTATTTCACTCAGTTGCTTCGCACTCGGCCCGGGACCGTCAAGGATCTCAGCCAACGGCTTGTCGAGGTACGGCTCGATTAGCGGCCAAAGTGAATCGTCCGAGACCGCTTTACCACCTTGTTCGTCGTATCGATAAAAACCGCTGCCCGACTTGCGCCCCAGTCGCTTACGCTTGACCAACTTTGGCAGCACCGGGGAAGGCGACACGCATTCAACCCCGGCGTCCCACATTGTGCGCCCAGCGTACATGCAAGTGTCCGTGCCGATCGTGTCCATGATTTCGAACGGTCCGCCTTGAAGCCCGAACTCGCGCATTGCGTGGTCGATTGTTTCGACACGAACGCCAGATGTCAGGATTCGAATCGATTGATCGATCATTGCCGAAAGCAATCGATTGACGACAAACCCCGCCGTGTCGCGAACCGCGACGGGCAGTTTCTTCAGCGACCGAGCAAACGCAACCGCTTCCGCGATCGTTTGCGAAGAAGTTTGCTGACCGCCAATGATCTCGACCAACGACATCAGCTCCGGGTGGCAAAAATGGATGCCGCAAAAATTCTCCGGCACGTTCACAAAGGCTGCCAGCTGTCCGATCGGAATCGCCGATGTATTGGACGCAATGATCGCATCCGGCCCGATGTGCGCGGCGACTTGTTCAAGCACGATTTGTTTCACCGCGATCGTTTCGACCACCGATTCGATCACTAGGTCGCAGTCGCTTAGTTGGGAATACTCGGTCGCGATCTGGATGCTGCCGGCGCAGTCTGTCAGTTGAGCAGTCGCAATCTGGGCAACCGCTGCGGCTGCGGTTTCTTTGTCCGCGTCGAGCAGCCGAACCGCTTTGCCTGCGTCCACACAGATGTTTGCCATCGACCGTCCCATCAGGCCCGCACCAATGATTCCCACGCGATCCAGTGTCCGAGTCGGAATCGAGAGATCAACAAAACCCGGTTGCCGAGCGTTGTGCTCAACAAGTCGGTCGTGGAGCGTTGTATCGTGGTTCATGCGTTGATGGTCGGTTGAGCGGCTGGCGACGTGGAGCCACCGTGGGTGCAGACATAGTGTAACGGCTGGATCGGCCAGCGGGCTTAGTGGGTCCTAGGACATTAATGGTCTCGCCGCGGCTTCCCTCGCTAGTCGGTAAGGCCATCTCGTTCCCTGTGATTGCTTCGCTCCGTTAAACGGCTTTAGCGGATTAGATCATTCCGATCAGCAAAATGGTTTTGTATTTCCGCCTCGGGCGGTGGCCGAAAGGAGCATCCTGGCTTTTCCTGATCGTGGCAATCGGTCATCATTTTGACTTCCCCGATTCGTTGTCATGGAAGTCATTCAATGAAAGCCACTGCCGGGTTTCGCCAAAGTCACCGCCGTACCCTCGGTTGGTTGTTGATCGCGTTCGTCATGGGCTGCGGGACCGCTACCACGGTGCAGCCCGAACAGTCGAACGTTGCGGTCGAGCCGATCGCTGTTGAACCCGTGGTCGGCGAAGTCACTCTAACGGTCGATTTTGCCGATGGGACTGAGTTCGTGTCTCTTCAGGTGCCCTGCTCCGCCAAGTCAACGGTTTTCGAGATCTTGCACGAGGCCGGTCGCAGCAACGGGTTTGATGTCCAATCAAAGGGCAGTGGCCAAACCGCTTTTGTTTTCGCGATCAACGGTGTTCAAAACGAGAACGGCGACGGGCGCAATTGGTTGTTCCGAGTGAACAACGAGCTGGCACACGAGGGAAGCGGCACGTATTCGGTCAAGCCGGGCGATACCATCGAATGGCAGTTTAGCCGCGACAAGCCCCACGAGTAATCAACGCAACTGGGCTCGGATCGGTTGGGTCGGCGGGAAAGATCTACGTTCGGGGGAAAGCGTGGCATTCCTACGCGGGACCGAAAATTGTTGGTCGCGGTGACCTTATAAGAGCCCGCTGGCACTAGGATTCTTGCGGCCCGGGAGCTACGCTGGATGCCATCACGTGACTTTTGCCCAAACCAAGAACCGATGATTACTCCCTCGACCTCCTCAACGTCTCACAAGGCCCACACCGCCCCAATGGCTGCCGTCACGATTTTCGCTTTGCTGGCGATGATTGTCGTCGGCATTTTCTGTCGCTTGGAGTTGTCCGGCATCCCGAACGTAAAACCGATCGCCGCGATGGCGCTGTGGGCGGCGTTTGCGTTTCGAAGTATCTGGTTGCCCGCGGCTGCGTTGTTGATCGTGATGGTCGTCAGTGATTTGTGCCTTGGGTTGTACGCCCTGCCAATCGCGATCAGTGTCTACGTCAGCCTGTTGATTTCGTGTGGACTTGGTTTCTGGATTCGCGGCCGAGTACAGCGATCGGGCGCGGTCAACCTGACGACCACTGGACCGCTGATGTTTGCCAGTTCGCTGGTGATGTCAACTAGCTTTTTCATCCTGACCAATGCGATGGTCTGGGCCAACGGCTGGTACCCACTGACCATTGCCGGGCTAATCGAATGCTACGTAGCAGCGATTCCGTTTTATCGTTTCACGCTGATTGGCGATCTTGCGTTTACGGCCAGCGGTTTGGTCGCCTGGCAATCGTTTGCCGCGATGGCAGGTAGCCGATGGGTGCAAACGAAAGACACGGGCTTGCCGGTCGCTAGTTGAATAGTCCGCCGTCGTCGGTGGTCGTCGCTGCATCGGCAGCCGGAGCACCCTCTGCGGCGGGATCGCGTTCACGAACAATCGCGGACAGCCGACCGCTGGCACGCTGACACAAATCGATCATTTGCTTTGTGATGCTCGGTTGTTCTTCGTCCAGCTCCTCGTCCTCAATTTCCGGCGGGTTTGCCAGATCAATGATGCCAACATTCGCGTCGGTGATCAAATCGGTAAGCTCCTCTGCGACCTCGGCAATCATTGCCTGCGCGTCAGCCGGCGCAACGCTCTGAACGCTTCGGCTGCCGCCACTGAGCGTCTGACGCCCGCCATAAGCAAGCGCCTTGATTAGCGATCGCAGGCGATTGAGCTCGAAGTGTGGCAGCTCTAGCTGGGGCGTGCCCTTTCCGCGTCTGGAAGCGCTCATTCCGCCGCCTCCGCGACCGCCGTCCATTCCCATGTCCATCCCCATATCCATTCCCATGTCCATCCCCATATCCATGCCCATGTCCATTCCCATATCCATTCCCATGTCGCCTCGACCCATGTCCATGCCGCCGCCTCGTTTGGACTTTGGGCGGGGGCGATTCTTGGCACCTTTGAACGTGGTTAGTTTCTCGTCGCTGTAGTCCGTCCCCTTTTGCTCCAAATCAAGGTCCTCCAGCAGCAGGTTCTTGAAAACCAGGTCATCCAATTTCGCCTGAGCGATCGTCGACTGCTGCTTAAGGCTGCGAGCGATATAGCCCGTGATGGCAACGGCGGCCTCCGAAGGCAACTCGGGCGCGACGCCTGCGAGATCGATCTGCCGAACCGCCATCATGGCGTCGTAACCTAGCAGCATCTGGGAAGCGTCTTCGTTGGAGATGACTTTGGTCAGTGCCTTGATGACTTCGCCATCGTTACCTGCTTGCCCGATCG
>CAZLFF010000001.1:0-3149 GCA_964558755.1 uncultured Pirellulaceae bacterium | reverse complement strand
GCCAAGATGCCGACAGATCGTCGTTTCAGCCAGTAGTTAAGCGGTTGGTTCCAGCTGTCTTGTCCGGGCGCCGAGCCCGCGATGATGGACAACGCGGTCTGAGAACTTACTGCAACGTCGGCGGGATCAAGCGAACGGGCATTCCCGGCTTTTGCGATCAGCAGCATGCGTTCGATGCCGGTCGCTGCTGCTACCTTGAGCGATTCGGGTAGCTGCGCGGCCGACATGACCTTGATCAAACTGCTGAATGCGTCGGCCGAGGGTGTCGGAGCCGTGTCGCGTCCGCCGGCTTCTTCGTCTAGAAAACCCAACAGGTAAACGGCGTTGATCCGAGCCGACGGGTGAAAGTCCTTGCCAGCGGCCACGCGTTGAAGGCCACCAATCGCCTCAGCGATAAATGTTTTTCGGGCCGCGCCGCCGAAGTCGTCGTCCAAAAAACTCTTGACGAATGCTTCCCGTTTTTGACCAAGCGTGGAAAGTGACTTTTTGTTCGTTCGCGTCATCGATGGCAGCAAGTACTCGTTAAAGAACTTGATCGCCGCTGCCGGGTCACCGCCCGCCATCGCGTCGGCGGCTGCCTTGCCATCATTTTTGATCGCACTGTAGATCGGCTTGTTGGCGCGTTTATCCGCCACCGTTGCGTCACCTGCAAATTCCTTCAGTCGATAGGCTTCCGCGAACGGCAGCTGCTTGTACTGCTGCGCGGCCGCGGTTGAGGTTACGGCCAAAAGAACCGCCACGCTTGCCAGTAGCCAAGCCGCAACCAGCAGCAGCCGACGAGTACTTGTGGTGCCGGCGTTGATTGCGATCGCGGCTGATTTGAGGTCTTGTGCGTTGGTCGCGTTTGCGTTCGATTCGGCCACACGGGCGGAGGTCGCGAAGTTCATACGAGCTTTCATGTTGTCTCACCGAGATTTAAGGTCGGTCAACCAGATTAAGCGATGGTCGATGCGGTCACCAAACGTCTGACCGAGGTGATCGGCGTCCCAATGGCTGTGTCCGCACGGAACCAAGCAAGGCATTGAGTGCCCGCGGCCCTAGCCGGGCGGCATCATTTCGTCTCATTCTGGCAGGCCCCTCGTTGATAGGATAGTCGCGAGCGGTCTCGAATGTCAATTTTGCTCTCTGTGGGTCGGTTCGTCCGAAAACGCATTGCTCACTAGTAAAAAACCAAACCAAGGAGCCGCCAACCGCGGTTCCGATCGTAGCGGCTGTCGGTATAGTGACTGCTGCTAACGGACGGGATAGGTGCGGAAAAGAGCCGCCGTCCTTCGAAAGTGTGAAAATCAACCGTCACCATCGCCCGTCAACACGGTGCAACTAAGAGGTCACGATATGTCCCGTTTTCAAAACTGGCCCAGCCCCGCGGTTCGCCATTGCCACAAGGACACTTGGACCACCCATCGGCTTGCCAGTGAGTATCGACGGTTAGCCGCGATCGTGCTCGTTCTTTTAGCCGCGGCGCCCTGCTCCGGGCAGACCGAATCGCCCGCAATACCCGCCGCCAGTGACCAGACCGCTCAGCAGCCCGAGCCTGCACTGCCCGCCCCGTCATCGTCGGCTCAGGTGCCCGACGAAGTTCTCGATCAGATCAATGCGTTGCGGGAAAAGATGGGCGGCGGAGTGGCCGAGCAATTGCAGGGGTTGTTTCCCGATCAGCAACAGGGCCGAGAATCACTGCAGCAGGATTTCAACCGTCGGTTCCAGCGATTGCAGTCCGAGGAACAAGCGGCGCCCGGGCAGGTGGTAGCCCCATCCCTAGACACTCAAAACAGCCAACAAGAAGGCTTTCCACCGACCCAGCGAGTTGCCCTTCGCCTTGCGGCACGGCGGTTGGATGTTGTGGCGGCCGATCTTGAGGACCTTGATCTGTACCGCCAAGCCGACCAAATCCGAGCCCATGCCAACCGGCTGCGGATCAGCGCCCGAGGCCCCCTGCTCTCATCGCCGGGCGGGTAAAAACGCTACCTTGCCACTAGGTTGTCGCCTTCCAGTGAAAATCCCCCGCGCCCGGTCGCTGGTTAGCTGGTATGATTGGACGCCGCTGAATCTCTTCTTCTGCACGTATTTCTTACTCTCACCTTCTGAAAACAGTACAGCATGGCTTCAAACGTCGAAGGTTTCGTCAAAGCCCTGATCAAGTCAGGCGTCATCACCAAAGACCAAGCGCTGGACGCGATGAAGCTGTCCAAGCAAACCGGTAAATCGATCAATCAGGCATTGATCGAAAAAGGGTACGCCGAAGAAGTCGAGCTGGTCCAAACGATGGCCAAATACCATCGGATGGAATACATCGACCCGATGAAAACCGAGATTCCCGAGCGTGTCATCGAACTGATGCCTCAATCGATCGCTCGTGAGAAAAACGTGCTGCCATTTGAGGAAACCGACCGTGGCTTGAAGATCCTCATGAGCGAGCCCGGGGAGGTCGACCTGATCGAGGAGTTACGGTTCATTCTCAACCGCGATGTCACCGTGGCTCTGGCGACTCGATCGAGCATCAACGAAGCGATTAACCGCTTGTACGGTCAACAGGAAGGTGAGTCGGCCGACTCGATTTTGCAAGAGTTTACCGACACGAAAATCGACTTCACCGAAACCGTGGACGACGACGCCAGCGGTGACGGTGACGGTGACAGTGACGAAAATAGTGCTCCGATCGTGCGGCTCGTTCAGCTGATGATCAACGAAGCCGTCCAGTTGCGTGCCTCGGATATCCACGTCGAACCTTTCGAGGATCGCGTCAGGATCCGCTACCGCATCGATGGCGTGCTGCACGAGCGTGATCGGTTACCGAAACGCCAGCTGGGTGCGATTCTTTCCCGCATCAAGATTCTGTCGGAAATTGACATTGCGGAGCGCCGCAGGCCGCAAGACGGTCGAATCAAGGTCAGCGTGGGCGAAAAAGAGCTCGACCTGCGCGTCAGCATTATTCCCACCAGCTGCGGCCAATCGGCTGTGCTGCGGCTACTGGATAAGGACAACATCAAGGTCGGCGTGAGGCAGTTGGGTTTCAGCGAGACCACGTTCAAGCACTTTAATAACCTGATTCGCCGCCCCAACGGGATCATCCTCGTCACCGGTCCCACCGGCTGGGGAAAGACGACGACCCTGTATGCGGGTTTGTACAGCCTCAACCGACCCGACCG